>DATAYB010000565.1:0-2260 GCA_036272795.1 Pseudonocardia sp. | reverse complement strand
GGCGACACGACCCTTGCCATCGCCTCCGAGCTGGTCCGCGAGGACGTGGTGCGCAGCGCGAAGGCCTTCACGCAGGCCGCGGCGGAGGACGAGTCGAGGGCGCGGTCGGTGCAGCCGGGCTACTACCGGCTGCGGCTGCAGATGTCCGGCGAGAACGCCGTGGCGCTGATCCTCGACCCGAAGGCACGGGTCGGGCAGCTGGAGATCAAGGGCGGCGTGCAGCTGGACGACACCCGGGGCGCCGACGGCTCGGTGACCCCCGGCGTGCTGTCGCTGATATCGAGGGCGACCTGCACGACCCTGAACGGGGCGAGCACCTGCCTCACCCCGGACCAGCTCAGCAACGCGATGGCGACGACCTCGCCCGCGCAGCTCGGGGTGCCCGGCTGGGCGCTGGCCGACGTCAGCAAGGCCGACCCCCGGCGCCGGCTGGAGGGCCTGATCGCGCCCGGCCGCTACGACGTCCGCCCGGGCGGCTCCGCGCAGGACGTGCTGCGCACGCTGGTCACGGCCTCGGTTACCCAGTACGAGGCGCTCGGTGTGACCGCCGCGCCCGAGCAGGACAAGTTCAGCCCGTACCAGCTGCTGGTGATCGCCTCGCTGGTGGAGAAGGAAGGCATCACGCCGGACTTCGGCAAGATCTCCCAGGTGCTCTACAACCGGCTCGGCCAGCGGATCCGCCTCGAGCTGGACTCCACCGTGAACTACCCGCTGGACCTGCAGGCACTGCGCACCAGCACCGTGGACCGCACCCGCCCCGGCCCGTACAACAGCTACCTCAACTACGGCCTGCCGCCGACGCCGATCGGGGCGCCGGGTCAGCGGGCCATCCAGGCGATGCTGCACCCCGAGCCCGGCCCGTGGCTGTTCTTCGTGCGCTGCCAGAAGGACGGCACCTCCTGCTTCGCGACCACGCTGCCCGAGCACCAGGACAATGTGCGGACCGCGATGGCCTCCGGGGCGTTCTGATGCCGCCCGTACCGGGGCTCCGGCGGGCGGCGGTGCTGGGTTCGCCGGTCGGGCACTCGCGCTCGCCTGCGCTGCACCGGGCCGCGTACGCGGCGCTCGGTCTCAGCGGCTGGCGCTACGACGCGGTCGAGTGCACCGAGGCGGAGCTGCCCGCGCTGGTGGACGGCCTCGGCCCGGAGTGGCTGGGACTCTCGGTGACCATGCCGGGCAAACGGGCCGCGCTCGCCCGCGCCGACCTGCGCACGGAGCGTGCGGTGGCGGTAGGCGCGGCGAACACGCTGGTCCGGTTGCCGGACGGGGGCTGGCGCGCGGACTGCACGGACATCGACGGCGTCACCGGCGCGCTCACCTCGCGGGGATGGTCGGGGGCCCGGAGCGGCCGGGCTCTGGTGATCGGTGCCGGTGCCACCGCGGACGCCGCGGTCGCAGGGCTGGCCGCGCTGGGCGTGCGGCGGCTCACCGTGATGGTGCGTGACCCGGCGCGGGCGGCCGGCACAGTGGCGGTGGCCGACCGGTTCGGGCTGGTCACCGAGGTCATCGGCTGGGACCCGGCGCTGCCCGGCGTCGACGAGGTGGACGTGGTGGTCAGCACGGTGCCGTCCGGGGTGGCCGACGCCTGCGCGCCCGCCGCCGCCCGCGCCGGCCTCGTGCTCGACGTCGTGTACGACCCGTGGCCGACGCCCATGGCCACGGCGGTCGCCTCGGCCGGCGGCCAGCTCGCCACCGGCCTCGACATGCTGCTGCACCAGGCGTTCGGCCAGGTGGAACAGTTCACCGGACACCCCGCCCCGAGGGCCGCCATGGCCGCCGCCCTGCACGCCCCGGCCCGCACGCCGTAACTCCCGCTCCGTGGCGTCGGCGTCGGCTGTGTTGCGGCGGCGGCGTTGTCGGCTGCGTTGCGGCACCGGCACCGGCGGCGGCGGCGTTGCGGCGGCGGCGTTGTCGGCTGCGTTGCGGCACCGGCGGCGGCGTTGCGGCGGCGGCGTTGCGGCGGCGGCGTTGCGGCGGCGGCGTTGCAGGGCAAGGGTGGCGCCGGCGCGGCGCGGGTGGCCGTTGGCGTGGCGCGCGTGGAGCTGGCGGGCGTCGGCGCGGCGCGGGCAAGGCCGGCCTGCCTCTGGTTACCGAGCTGCACAGGAGGCAGGTTTTTCGCGCCGAGAACCTGCCTCCTGTGGAGTTCGGTAACGACAGGCCGGGCCGCGGCTAGTTCAGGATGACCTCGTCGCCGGTGTGGATCGTGCCCGCCGTCAGGACGTCCAGGTAGACGCCCGCGCAGGGCAGGACGCCGAAGCCC
>DATAYB010000564.1:0-5038 GCA_036272795.1 Pseudonocardia sp. | reverse complement strand
AGACCGGGCCCGCGGCGCAGGTCTACCCGGACTGTGACCGGTTCCTCGCCGAGCTGCGCTCCGCCGCGAACACCGTGCGCAACGGTGCCGACGGGCTGCCCGGCTCGGCCCAGGTGGCAGCCACCTCGAGCGCGCTGCTGGCCGCAACCGACGTCTTCGACAGGGACGGCTGCGGCAGCGGGCCGTACGCCTCGGGCGCGAACAACGCGGCCACCTGCGTCGCCGACCTCGGCCATGTCCGCACCGGGCTGAGCACGCTGATCGAGCAGACCAAGGGCGTCGCGGGCGGCTGAGCCCGGGGAGGCGCTCCCCTCCGCCAGAACAGGTGGGGGGTCACGCCGCTCGGGCTCGGGACGATGTCGACGTGGAACCGGTCATGCAGCTCGTCGGGTGACTCCCGCAGCCGGGCCCCTGCTCCGAGCTCCACCCGCGAGACCGCCACGTGCATCGTGTCGACGAGGCCGGCGTCGAGGAACTGCCGGTTGGTGGTGGCCCCGCCGCCGAGCCGGACGTCCTTGCGCTGTGCGGCCTCCCGCGCCTGCTCGAGGGCCGATGCGGGGCCGGCGTCGACGAGGTGGACTCTCGAGGCTCCGGTTCTCGCCGGCACCGAAGCGCCAGCCGCCCGGGCCCTGGCCGGCCGCCCGGTGCCCAGCGTCGTGTTACCGAGCTGCACCACGGGCAGGTTTGTGCGCTGAAAAACCTGCCTCTTGTGTAGTTCGGTAACAGCGGGCCGGCGTCGGTCCGACCCCACGCCGGCGCCACCTTCCCCACGCCGGCGTTGGCTACCCACGCCTGGCCGAGCCGCCGGTGGTGGGGCCGGCGCGCGCGAATCGGGCGATCATCCCCGTGCAGGGTCGCAAGCCGACCTAGGGTCGGCCTGTGCAACAGCCGTCGGGCGCGAGCCAACCCGGTCCCGCCTGGCAGCGGCGGACGCGGGGTGAGCACCGCTGGCCGGAGGCGGTCATCGTGGCGGTCGCGATCGTGCTGCAGCTGACGCTGCCGGACGCGATGGCGCCGGGGCAACGCCACCTGCTGGCGGCGCTCGAGGTGGTGCTGCTGGTCGGGCTGGTGGTGGCCAACCCGTACCGGCTGGACCGCGACTCGATGATGCTGCGTACCGGGGGACTGTTGTTGACCGGGCTGATCGGGCTGTCCAACGGATGGTCGGCGGTACTGCTCGTCGACTCTCTCGTGCGCGGACGCCCGATCAGCCCGGCCGACCTGCTCACCGCGGGCGGAGCGGTCTGGGTGACCAACGTGATCGCGTTTGGGCTGATCTACTGGGAGCTGGACCGGGGCGGACCGGCGGCCAGAGCGGCCGCGCTCCGGGACTACCCGGACTTCCTGTTCGCCCAGATGCAGAGCCCCGAACTGGTCGACCCCGACTGGGAGCCGACGTTCGTGGACTACCTCTACCTCTCGTTCACCAACTCCAGCGCGTTCAGCCCGACCGATGTCCTGCCGCTGTCCCGGTGGGCAAAAATGATCATGATGGTGCAGTCGGGCGTCTCGCTCGTCGTGGTGCTGCTGGTGGTCGCTCGCGCGGTCAACGTGTTGGGCTGAGCTCGGCCGCTTGTTGCCCCACCGTTGGGCGTAATCAGATATCACCTGACGGTGGTCTCAAGTTTTCGGGGAGCGCGGTCGTGCTCGGCCGGGTGGAGTCGCGGGGCGGGGCGATCGGCGCCTCGTCCAGGGTGTGGGACCCGTGCGCTCCGGTGTTGGGGTCGGCCTGGTCGCGACGGAAGGAACGGTGCCGCCTCGGCCAGGTCGCGATCACGGGCCGAACTGGGTTGCGCCCCGCCTGCCGAGGATCTGGCGCACGGCGTCGGCCGGGATGCGGAACGACCTACCGACCCTGACGTGCGTGATCTCGCCGGCGTGGACCATGCGATAGATCGTCATCTTGGAGACCCGGAGCAACGCGGACACTTCGGCGACCGTGAGCAGCTCGCTGCCGCTCGCCAGCCGGGGGTCCTCCGCGTCGGGTCCGAGATCGCCCGAGAGCTTCTGCTCACCGAGATTCATGTCAATCAGGTCGCGCGCGTCGGGTCGTCTGTTACGAGTGGGGGGCATGTATTCGGCTGGTTCACCGTTACGGGGAGATGAGGATCCTCATTTGGGTGCATGATCACTGATCGTAGTCGGTGAGCTATGTCGGGCCTAAGCCGAGGCTGTGTGTGAGCTGTGCTGGGTTGCGTTGTGGGCCGCGATGCCGTTGTCGGGGAGTTCGCGCGGGTGGTGTTCGGCGTTACCGCCCTCGTCACCGTGCTGGTCAGGCGGTGCCGAACCGCCGCTCGAGCTCGGTGATCTCGGGCAGGCCGATCAGGTCGGTGAACTCGGTGAAACTGGGCAGTCCCGGCAGTGCCGAGGTGGGGGTGCCGGCGGTGCGCAGCTCGGCGAGTAGTGCCCTGATCCCCGCGGTGGCGGCCAGCAGTGTGCCGATGGGGAAGAGCACCATGGCGAAGCCGAGCTCCCGGATCCGGGCCAGCGGCAGCGGCGGCGTGCGCCCGCCCTCGGCCCAGTTGAACACCAGCGGAGCCACCCCGCGCAGTTCCTCGGCCACCCGCGCGATGTCGGCCTCGCTGGTGGGCGCTTCCACGAACAGTGCGTCCGCGCCGGCCTCGGCATACCGGTGGGCCCTGTCGATCGCGTCGTCCAGCCCGTGCACGGCGGCCGCGTCGGTGCGCGCGATCAGTACGAAGTCGGGGTCCCGGCGGGCGGCGACGGCGGCGCGCAGCTTGCCGACCATCTCGTCGGCCGGGATCACCGCCTTGCCGCTCATGTGCCCGCACTTCTTCGGCATCACCTGGTCCTCGAGGTGGATACCGGCGACCCCGGCCTGCTCGTAGGCGGCCACGGTGCGCAGCACGTTGATCGCGTTGCCGTAGCCGGTATCCGCGTCGGCGATCACCGGCCGGTCCACGGCGGCCACCATCCGCCGCGCGTTGTCGACCATCTCGGCGCCGCCCAGCAGGCCGACGTCCGGCCGGCCGAGCAGCCCGGCGGTGCTGCCGAACCCGGTCATGTAGACGGCGTCGAAGCCGGCCTGCTCGATCAACCGGGCGGTCAGCGCGTCGTAGCCGCCGGGCGCGAGCAGCGGCTCCGGCGCGGCCAACAGCTCACGCAGCCGGGCCCGGGGCGAGCAGGCGGCCGGTTCGGTCTCGACGGGGAGCAGGTCTGCCACGGTGGTCCTTCCGGTTGAGACGGGAACGACGATGTTGTTCCCATCTAAACCGGGAACCGGCGGTCCCGCGGGCTGGTTCCGACAGCGGAACGCCGCGACCGCTGCCCTGACGGGCGGCGGTCGCGGCGCGATCACCCAGTAGGTTGCTTTTCCCCAGGGGGCTCAGCCGTGGAAGCGGGTCACCGCGAGCTCGCCCGAGGTCAGCCGGGAGGTGGTGCGCAGCCCGGTCTCGGTGACCCGCACCAGGTACTGGCCGATCAGGCCGAGCTCGTCGTCGGTGTAGTCCGCGAGCGCCGAGGTGAAGGCCTGCCACGGTTCCGCCCAGGCAGCGGCCAGCTGGGCGCGCGCCCCGGGCGCCATCGCCACGAGTGACTTGCGCCGGTCCTGCGCGTCGGCCTGGCGGACGACCAGGCCGAGCTTCTCAAGGCGGTCGATCAGCCGGGTGGCCGAGCCGGGGGTCAGGCCGGTCAGCTTGGCGACCTCGGTGGTGCTCACCGGCTCGTGCTCGAGGTCGAGCAGGCCGATGCACTGCAGGTCGGTCACGTGCAGGCCGAGGCGGTCGGCCATGGTCTGGTTGAACAGGGTGTACGCGGCGTAGTGCTTGCGGGTCTGGCTGACGATCCGGGCCAGCAGCTCCTCGCGGTCCGGCACCTGTTCTTCCATGGCGTAACCCTGCCGTATCCGGCGATGAGTTGTCGCGGTCTTGTCCTCAGCTGATTTGTGCGCGGACGCGGATAGGTTTCGCCCAGAGTCACCGGTATGTATATGCGGTGCTGCTGCGCCAACTCGAATATCTCAGCGCGCTGGCGCGCGAACGCCACTTCGCGCGGGCGGCGGCGGGCTGTCACGTCTCTCAGCCGGCGCTCTCGGCGGGCATCCGCCGGCTCGAGGCCGAGCTCGGCGTGCAGATCGTGCGGCGGGGTCGGCGGTTCGAGGGTTTCACCCCCGAGGGTGAGAAGGTGGTGCGCTGGGCGCACCGGATCCTGGCCGACTCCGATGCGCTGCGGCACGACCTGTCGACGCTGCGCGGCGGCCTCACCGGGCAGCTGCGGATCGGCGCGATCCCCACAGCGCTGACCGCGATCTCGCTGCTCACCGCGCCGTTCCGCGAGCGGCATCCGCTGGTCCGGATCTCGGTACAGTCGCTGTCCTCGCGCGAGATCGTGCACGGGCTCGCCGAGTTCGAGCTGGACGTGGGCATGACGTACGTGGACGGCGAGCCGCTGGGCGCGGTGCGCACCATGTCGCTCTACTCCGAGCGGTACCTGCTGCTCACGCCGGCGGACGGGGAGTTCGCCGGCCGGTCCGAGGTCGGCTGGGCGGAGCTGGCGGACACCGAGATGTGCCTGCTGGCGCCGAGCATGCAGAACCGGCGGATCCTGGACGCGCACTTCGCCGAGGCGGGCGTGACCGTGCTGCCCTCGATCGAGGCGGACGCCGTCTCGGTGCTCTACGCGCACGTCGGTACGCGGCAGTGGTCGACGGTGATCGCGCACCCGTGGCTGTACATGTTCGGAGTGCCGGAAGGGACCACGGTGATCCCGATGGAACGGCCGAGCCGCGGCTTCCAGGTCGGCCTGGTGCTCGCCGACCGTGATCCCGAGCCGATGCTGGCCAGGGCGCTGCTGGACGTGGCCGTACAGGTGGACCTGCGGGCCGCGTTGGCCGACGTGCTGAACCACCACCTGGATGCGTCGCGGAACTAGCGCGGAACCGGTGCGGAGCGGGTCGATACGATAAACGGCGGTTATCACCGCATAGCCAGGAGTGCTTTGA
Organism: Pseudonocardia sp.; assembly: GCA_036272795.1. Lineage (GTDB taxonomy): Bacteria > Actinomycetota > Actinomycetes > Mycobacteriales > Pseudonocardiaceae > Pseudonocardia. Next base: position 78 of record DATAYB010000564.1, on the reverse strand, counting down.
CCGGGCCCCCCCGGCGCGCGACAGTACCTCGTATGCAATCCGGTCTGACGGACGTTTTCGCTGCTGAACGGGTCCGGG
>DATAYB010000563.1:0-14583 GCA_036272795.1 Pseudonocardia sp. | reverse complement strand
CGGTCGGACGGCTCCGAATCACCGGCATCAGGTGAGGCCTCCTAACCTGTCTGGCGGCAAGAGTCGGCGGCAGACGGGGCGGGCCGCAGTACCCTGTGCCAGCGCCGCCGCGCCGAACGAGCTGGAGGGACCTCGTCCGTGAGTACCGAGCAGCAAGAGCGCCTCGACGCGATCCTGCGGGCGGCGGCGTTCCCCGTCGACAGCGGTGTCGACGAGCAACGGCGGCTGCTCCGCGATCTGACCTCGGCGCAGCCGCTGCCCGCCGACGTGACCGTGACCGCGGCCGCGCTGGGCGGCGTCCCGACGGCCGAGATCACCGTTGCCGGTGTCGAGCTCCGCCACGTGGTCCTGTACTTCCATGGCGGCGTCTACGCGCTCGGGGACGCCTTCCACTCCGCCGACCTGGCCGCGCAGATCGGCCGGCGGGCGCACGCCATGGTGATCTCCGTCGACTACCGGCTCGCGCCCGAGCACCCGTACCCGGCGGCGGTCGACGACGCGCTGGCCGCCTACGAGGCACTCCTGAACGGCGGCACGGCCCCGTCGGAGATCGCTTTCGCCGGAGACTCGGCCGGCGGCGGCCTGGCAGTCGCCACCCTGGTCAACGCCCGCGACCACGGGCTACCGCTGCCAGCCGCCGCCTTCGTCATGTCGCCGTATGCCGATCTCACCCTGGCCGGGACGAGCCTGGACACCAAGCGCGCGGCCGATCCGCTGCTCAGCCGGGAGCTCCTCGAACCACGGGTCGCCGACTACACGGCGGGGCGGGACGCCGCCCTCGGCCTGATCAGCCCGATCTTCGCCGACCTGTCCGGGCTGCCGCCCCTGATCATCCAGGTCGGAACGCACGAGGTGCTCCTCGACGACGCCATCCGCCTCGCCCGACGGGCCGCCACCGCCGACGTCGAGGTCACCCTCGACATCACTCCCCGGGTGCCACACGTCTTCCAGGCCTACCACCCGATTCTCGACGAGGCGGCGGCCGCGCTGGACCGAGCCGGACAGTTCCTGTCGGCGCGCCTCACCGGCGCGGCTCGCGTCGACGCATAGGGAAGGTCGACGCATAGGGAAGGACGACCCGCACGCTGGTCGTCCGGATGCCCCTGCTCGCCGGAGTAGCGCCTCGGCTGACGGTCACCCACACCTCGTCGGGTATCGAGGCATTCGCGCAACGTCGCGACGTCCGACCGGGATCGGTGACACGATTGGTCCCGCGAGGGCACTGTTGCCCCGGCCCGGTCGGGCGCGAGTGACGGCCGGCCGACGGTGGCAGGCGGAAACGCCGCATTCACGCCGTGGTCGAGCCTGTTGAGGAGCCCGATGTCGCTGACGACGAGAGCGGAGGCGCCGGGGTCCGAGCGTCCCGGCTCTGGCAGCCTCGCGCTGATCAACCGGGACCGGCTGCTCGCCGCGCTGGACCGGGCGGCGACCCGGCGAGTCACGATCATCTCGGCGCCGGCAGGGAGCGGGAAGTCCACGTTGCTGCGCAGCTGGGCGGCGCGGCCGGGGCACGGGCACCGGCTGGCCACCGTGCAGGTGCGGCGCGACGAGCAGGATGCCCAGCACTTCTGGCGCCAACTTCTCGCGGCGGTCAGCCAGACCACCGGCGCACCCTCGCTCGGGGACGCCCTGTCGGGGTCCGCCTGGCTCAACGTGCGATCGATGGTGGACAAGGCGCTCACCGCGCTTGCCGAAGCCCGGGCCGGCACGGTGCTGGTGATCGACGACCTGCACGAGCTGATCGCGCCCGAGGCGCTCACCGCGTGCGCGGGCCTGCTGGAGCGGCTTCCGGCCGGGGTGTGCACGATACTGGCGACCCGCCACGACCCGGCGCTGCGGCTGCACCGGCTGCGCCTCGCCGGCGAGGTGGCCGAGATCCGCGAGGCCGACCTCCGGTTCACCGAGGACGAGACCCGCGAGCTGCTGACCGCCTCCGGGCTCGAGCTCTCGGCAGGCGCACAGGTGCGGCTGCACCAGCGAACCGAGGGATGGGCGGCCGGGCTGCGGCTCGCGGCGCTCTCGCTGACCGGCAACCGCGACCCGGAGCGGTTCGTCGAGCAGTTCTCCGGCACCCACCGCCCGGTCGCCGAGTACCTGCTCGCCGAGATGCTCGACCGGCAGCCCGACGAGGTGCGCGACCTGCTGCTACGCACCTGCCTGCTGGACCACGTCAACGGCGAGCTGGCCGACCTGCTGACAGGCCGCACGGGCTCGGACCGGCTCCTGCTCGACCTGGAGGACGCGAACGCCTTCGTCCTCTCGACCGACCTGCGACGCACCTGGTTCCGCTACCACCAGCTCTTCGCCGACCTGCTGCGGCTGCAGCTGCGCCGCACACTGCCCTCCGAGGTCGGCGCGCTGCACCGGCAGGCCGCGTCGTGGTTCACCCGGCACGACCAGGTGGCCGACGCCATCCGCCACACCCAGGCGGCCGGCGACTGGGACGACGCGGCCCGCCGGCTCGCCGACCACGCGATCAGCCTGATCATGGACGGGGACGGCGAGACCGTGCAGGCGCTGCTGCGGGCGTTTCCCCGAGGCGTTCCCGCCGAGAATCCCGAGCTGGCCATGGTGCGCGCCGCGCGCAGCCTCGCCCGCGGCCGCCTGGACGACGCCGACGCCCAGCTCACGATTGCCGAGTCACACGCCGAGGCCGAGCCGACCGACCGCCGGCACCGGCTGCGGATGGCCACCCGGGTCTCACGCTGGCCACCCGGCGCGGCGACCTCGCGGGCGTGCTGGAGCAGGCCACCCCCGACGCACCGCGGCAGACCGAGCGGACCGGCGGCGACCTCGCGCTGGAGAACGACCTGCGGGCACTCACCCTGCTCAACCTAGGAACCATCGAAGCGTCGCTCGCGCTGCCGGACGCCGAGCGCCACCTGCGCGAGGGGCGCAGCCTGGCCCAGGACATCGGCCGGCCCTACCTGGAGCTGGGCTGCCTGGCCCAGCTCGGGTGCGCCGCCCGGATCCGCCCGTTCGCCACCACCCAGCAGCGCATCCGGGAGGCGATCGAGTTCGCCGAGCGGCACGGCTGGGGTGAGGAGCCGATCATCGCGCCCGCGCTGGTCACGCTGGCCGGCACCCTGGCGTGGACCGGACGGTTCGACGAGGCCGAGCACTGGCTGCGGCGCACCGCGCGCGTGGTGGCCGAGGACACCGGGCCGGATATCGGGATGCCGTTGCACATGGTGAGCGGCATGATCCACGCCTGCCTCGGCCGCCACCGCGAGGCACTGCCGCACCTGCGCGCTGCCGAGCGGCTGCACTCGCTGCTGACCGACTCGCACGCGGTGGCGAACCAGGTCACCGGCTGGCTGCTCGCCACGCAGGCCCGCGCGGGGATGCTCGACGAGGCACGCGCCGCGCTCGCGGGGCTCGATGACCACGCCGGCGAGATCCGCAACGCCCGCGCCGCCATCCACCTTGCCGAGGACGACCCGGCGGCGGCCCTCACCTCGGTACGAGCCGCGCTGGACGGGACGGCGCCGGTGGTCGGTTACGTCACGCTCGTGGAGACGCACCTGCTGGCGGCGCACGCCCACCGTCGTCTCGGTGACCGGCCGGCCGCCCAGCTGGCCACCGAGCGCGCGCTCGCGCTCGCCGAGGCCGACCAGCTGGTGCTGCCGTTCGCCATGACCGGCGCCACCGAACTGCTGCGCGCCCTGGCACGCCGGGACACCGCACACCGGGCGCTGCTCATCCACATCCTCGACCTGCTGCGAGGCCCGCCCGCGACGGCCGACGCCCGGTCCGCGGCCGGCGCGACCGCGACGCTCAGCCCCAGCGAGCTGCGGGTGCTGCGCTACCTGCCCACCAACCTGTCCCGGCCGGAGATCGCGGCCGAGCTGTCGGTCTCGCTCAACACCGTCAGCACCCACATCCGCAGCATCTATACCAAGCTGGGGGTAGGCGACCGCACCTCGGCTGTGCGCCGCGCACAAACACTGGGAACTCCCGGCACGACTGGCCAGGGCTAGGTCGTCACATCTCACCGGATTCCGGCGATGTCGGCTCACACAACCTGGTCTCACCATTGCGTGATGGACCCCGGACCGGCCGAATACACGATCTGTATCAACGGACAGCTCGGCCCCGCCACGCTGTCCGCGTTCCCCGCAATGCACTCACGTGAGCACGGCACGCACACGGTGCTCACCGGCCGCCTGGACCAGTCCGCGCTCTACGGCGTCCTGGCGGCGGCGGAGGCACTCGGCCTGGAGCTGCTCGAGGTCCACAAGCTCGCCCCCGACCCCGAGGGGCCCGTCTCCTCGGCCGACCAGGTGCACGATCACAACCCCGGGTGACCCGCCTGATATGCCGCCGGCCCCGGCCCCCGGCCGCCGATGAATCACCGTGTTCCGGTGAGGCCTCCTCACCTCCCTCTCAGCACAATTACCTGTGATGTCGAGCAACTCAGGCTGGCGGCGTGGTCCCCGGGGCGGGTCGATTCCGATCGGGCTCCCCAGCGGGGCGTTCACCGGGCCGGTCCCGGACCTCGGGCCACCGGCCGGCGCAACTCGCGGGGTGCTGCGCGGCGGTCCAGCGGTGTCCGCCAGTCCCGCCCGGGCCTGCTCGCGGATCCGGCGCCGAAACAGGTGGGGTCACATGAACGGATGGTTGGCTGATGGACGCTAACGAAACAGCGGATGTCGTGGTAGTCGGTGGTGGCACGGCCGGCGCGGTGCTCGCGGCCCGGTTGAGCGAGGATCCGTCCCGCCGGGTGCTGCTGCTCGAGGCCGGGGTGGCGTACGCCCCCGACGAGTTCCCCGCCGTGCTCACCGACGAGGCCCGGATCGGCGGTGACGCCGACCACGACTGGGGCTACACCGCGCGCGGTGGCCGGCTGTCGCCCAAGATCATGGCGCTGCGCGGCAAGGCCCTCGGCGGCAGCTCCGCGATCAACGGAGCGGTGGCGGTGCGGGCCCGGCCGGCGGACTTCGAGCGCTGGAACCTGCCGGGATGGTCGTTCGCGGATGTGCTGCCGGTGTACCGGGCGCTGGAGAACGCGCCGGACGGGGAAGCGCGGTTCCACGGGCGCAGCGGCCCCTTCCCGATCCGCTGGCGGGAGCGGGAGGACCTCAGCCCGTCCGGGCTGGCTTTCATCGACGCCTGCGTCCACCAGGGGTTCCCGCTGATCACGGACTTCAACGCCGAGGTCGCCGGGGGCGTGGGGCAGTTACCGGTGAACGTCGTGGACCACGTGCGGCAGAACACCGCGCTGGTCTACCTGACCGCCGAGGTGCGGGCCCGGCCGAACCTGCGGATCCGGGGCGGGACGCTGGCCGACCGGGTGCTGCTCGAGTCGGGCGCGGCGACCGGCGTGGTCACCTCGGACGGCACGGTGTACCGGGCCCCGAGGGTCGTGCTGTCGGCCGGCAGCTACGGCAGCGCCGCCGTCCTGCTGCGGTCCGGGGTCGGCCCGGCGGCGGACCTGGCGGGCCTGGGAGTCGACGTGGTGGCCGACCTGCCGGTCGGTCGGCACCTGCAGGACCACCCGTTCTTCTACAACGTCTACGCGCTTGCCCCTGAGCACACCCGGATGGCGCCCGGACCGCTGGCCCAGCTCTGGGCGGCCACCGGCGAGGCGGGACCGGGCGAGCTGGACCTGCACATCAACGCCCAGCACCTGCTCGACCCTTCGATCAGCCCGACCGGGGGGACGATCGTGCTCGCGGTCGGGCTCGTGCAGCCGGAGTCCCGGGGGACACTGCGGCTGAGCAGCACGAACCCGGCCGACCCACCGCTGATCGACAACAACTTCCTGGCCACCGACCGGGACAGGCGACGGATGATCGAGGTGGTCCGGCTGGCCCGGCGCATCGCCGGCAACGCCGTCCTGTCGCCGTTCCTCGCCACCGAGATGATGCCCGGCGCGACCGTGACCGACGCCGACCTGCCGCAGGCCGTCGAGTCCGCGCTGGAGTCCTATGGCCACCCCGTGGCGACCGCCCCCATGGGACTCGCCGGTGACGAGCGGGCCGTGGTGGACCCCCAGGGCGCGGTGTACGGCGTCGACGGCCTGCACGTGGCCGACGCCTCGATCATGCCGCTCACACCGTCGGCGGCGACCAACCTGACCACGATCATGATCGCCGAGCGGATCGCCGCGCAGCTGCGCCGGTCCTAGCCGCACACCCGGCCGCACACCCGCCCGAAGCGCCGACCGACGTCCTCGTGGAGCTCCCGTGACCGATACCGCAGCCCCCATCCGCACGCCCGCGACCTACCGCTGGTTCGCCGGTGGCCAGTGGCACACCGCGCCGGGCGTGTTCGACGACTACGAGCCCTACAGCGGCGAGCTGTTCGCGCACGCGCCCGACTGCGGCGCCAAGGAGGCCCGGACGGCGATCGCCTCGGCGGCCGAGGCGTTCCCGGCCTGGGCCGCCACCGGCCCGGGCGAGCGGGCCCGGCTGTTCTTCGCCGCGGCCGAGGTCGTGCGCCGCCGCCGGGGCGAGATCGCCGAGATCCTGGCGCGCGAGACCGGCAGCACCCTCCCGTTCTCCACCTTCCAGCAGGACCTGGTGGCGGCCACCCTGGAGCAGGCGGCGAACTGGGTGTACCTGCCCAAGGGTGAGGTGCTGCAGTCCAACCTGCCCAACACCCACTCCATCGGGCTGCGCCGCCCGCTGGGCGTGGTGGCCAGCTTCACCCCGTGGAACGGCGCCAACATCCTGTCCTGGCGCGCCGTGCTCAACCCGCTGGCCGCCGGCTGCACCGTCGTGGTCAAACCCTCGGAGTACGCGCCGATCTCGGCCGGACTGATGATCGCCGAGATCGCCGAGGAGGCCGGCTTCCCGCCCGGCGTGGTGAACGTGGTCCCGCACGCCCCCGGCGGCGCCGGCCCGATCGCCGACGAGTTCTTCGCCAGCCCCGACGTGCGCTGCATCAACCTGATCGGCGGAGTCAACACCGCCCGCATGCTCGGCGAGCGCGCCGGTCGCACCCTCAAGCGGACCGTGTTCGAGCTGGGCGGGTACAACCCGATGATCATCCTCGACGACGTGGACGTGGACTACGCCGCGCACATGGCGACCTTCGGCTCGTTCTTCCACCAGGGCCAGATCTGCCTGAACACCCGCAAGATCATCGTGCAACGGCCGATCTACGACGAGTTCCTGGCCAAGTACGTCGAGCGCACCAAGGCACTGCCCTCCGGCGACCCGCTGGACCCGAAGACGATCATCGGGCCGCTGGTGCACCAGGGGGCCGTCGACGTGATGGACCAGCGTGTGCAGGAGGCGCTCTCACTCGGCGCCACGCTGCAGACCGGCGGCACCCACGAGGGGCTCGTCTACCAGCCCACCATCCTCACCGACGTGCCGTTCGAGGCCACCGCGGCGCACGAGGAGACCTTCGGCCCGCTGGTCGTGGTGGAGGCCGTCGACACCCCGGAGGAGGCGGTCGCGGTGGCCAACCGTGTCCAGTACGGGCTCACCTCGGCGATCCTGGCCGGCGACACCTACCGGGCCTTCGAGCTCGCGCCCCAGGTGTTGCACGGCATCGTGAACGTCAACTCACCCACGGTGAACGACGAGATCCACGCCCCGATGGGTGGCGTCCGGGACAGCGGCTGGGGTCGCACCGGCCCGGACAGCATCGCCGACTTCACCGACGTCATCTGGATCAACACCACCAGCAGCACCCGCGAGTTCCCCTTCTAGATGTCGAGACGTCCACGCCGGGAGTTGCCATGACCTTCACCGTCGACATCCACCACCACATGCTGCCCGAGTTCTTCTTCGCGGCCACCAATGAGAGCGACAACCCGGTCGGCGGCGTCGCCCCGCCACCGTGGTCCCGGGACGCCGCCCTGTCGTTCCTCGACGACGCCGGCATCGATGTCGCCATCACCTCGATCAGCACCCCCGGAGTGCACATCGGCGACGACGCCGCCGCCCGCACGCTGGCGCGTCGCTGCAACGAGCTGTCCGCCGAGATGGTGAAGGACCGGCCCGACCGGTTCGGCGGCTTCGCGTGCCTGCCCCTGCCGGACGTGGACGGCGCGCTGGCCGAGCTGGAGTACGGGCTCGACGTCCTGCGGCTCGACGGCGTCGTGGTGTTCAGCAACTCCCAGGGCACCTACCTCGGCAACTCCCGGTTGGCACCGCTGTTCGAGGAGCTGCAACGCCGTCGCGCGCTCGTCTTCGTGCACCCCAACCCGTCACCCGACCCGGTCGCGCACACCCTGGGACTGCCCGACACGCTGATCGACTTCACCGCCGACACCACCCGGGCCATCGCCTCGATGCTCTACAGCAACACCTTCGCCAGCACCCCGGACGTGAGCTACGTCTTCTCCCACGCCGGCGGCACCGCGCCCTACCTGGCCGGACGCTTCGCCATCATCGACGAGATGGGCGTCATCCCCGGCGCCGAGCTCCGGGACACCGCGGCGAACACGTTCCGGAGGCTGTACTGGGACACCGCCGCCGCCTGGACCGACCCGGTGCTGCGCATGCTGCGCTCCACCGTCGGGCTCGGCCAGGTGCTGTTCGGCACGGACTTCCCCTACCTGCGGCGCGACATCGCGGTCGGCGTCCGCCAGCAGCTGCTCGACAGCCCCGAGCTCGACGAGGGCGAGCGCACCCAGATCCTCGGCGCTACCGCGACCACGCTCATCCCCCGCCTCGCCGCCCGGCTCACCGCGTGACCGGGCCTGACGAAGGAGCCCGCATGACCGTAGACACCGAGCAGGTGGTCCGCACGGCCTACCGGATCGCCGAGGAGCAGGACGTCCCCGGCTGGATCGCCATGTTCACCGACGACGGCACCTTCACCGACAACTCGGTCGGGGTCACCCACCGGGGGCAGCACCTCGGCGACCCCGTGGAGAACTACGCGACGGCGTTCCCGGACATGCACCGCGAGCTGTTCCAGGTCTACGTCACCGGGTCCATCGTCGTCGTCCAGCTCGCGCTGCAGGGCACCCACCGTGGCCCGCTGAGCACGCCGATGGGCGTCATCCCGCCCACCGGCAAGCGCATGGATGCGCCCTGCTGCGACGTCTTCGAGATCGAGGGCGGCAAGATCAAGCGCTTCGACTGCTACCCGGAGGGCACGATCATCTTCGCCCAGCTGGGGGTCCTCGCCAACATCGAGTCGGCGGTCGCGGGGTAGCGACCGCCGCCGGTGCACCACCCTCCTGCTCTCCCCGTTGCGCCCATCGAGAGGAACCTCCCATGTCCGCAGCCCCCCGGGTCGCCGTCATCTACTACTCGTCCACAGGGACCGTCCACGAGCTGGCGCAGTCGATCGCCGACGGCGCCCGGGGTGCCGGTGCCGAGGTCCGGCTGCTCAAGGTCGCCGAGCTGGCCCCGCCGACGGCGATCGCCGCCAACCCGGCCTGGCAGGCCCACTCCGACGCCACGCGTGACGTTCCCACCGCAACCGGCGAGGACGTGCAGTGGGCAGACGCGGTGATCTTCGGCTCGCCCACCCGGTTCGGCAACGTGGCCAGCCAGCTCAAGCAGTTCCTGGACACCCTCGGCGGCCTGTGGGCCCAGGGCCTGCTCGCCGACAAGGTGTACAGCGGGTTCACCGCCAGCGCGACCGCGCACGGCGGCCAGGAGTCCACGCTGCTCGCGCTCTACAACAGCGTGCACCACTTCGGCGGCATCCTGGTCGCCCCCGGCTACACCGACCCGATCAAGTTCGCCGACGGCAACCCCTACGGCACCAGCCACGTCAACGGCCAGGGCGCCATCCCGGTCGACGACACCGCCCGTGCCGCCGCCACCTACCAGGGCAAGCGAGTGGCCACCGTGGCCTCGGCGATCAAGGCTGCTGCCGCGGTCTGACAAAAATATCGATATCTCTGGTATTTATCGCTAAGCTGGCCAGGTGGGTGGCGGGTTGCGGCGACCGCCGCCCCTCTGACCGGCGTCGCTCGAGCAACCGGAGAACCGTGTCGCCGACCGCACCGGAACAGGAGCGAGCCTGCCGAGGCGGGTCCCTCGGTCTCCCGCTGCTGCACCGGGATCGGCTGCTCGCGGCGATGGACGGCGCGTCGGAGCGGAAGGTCACGATCATCTCAGCTCCGGCTGGCAGCGGGAAGTCGTCGCTGCTGCGCACGTGGGAGAACCGGGCCGCGCATCGGCGCCTCGCCAACGTCGCGGTGCGGCGGGGCGAGCGGGACGCGCAGCGGTTCTGGCTCAGCCTGCTCGATGCGGTCCGCCAGGCATCCGGCGCGCCCGGGGAAGGCGCGGCGGCGGGGCCGACACCCGAGTTCAACGGGCGCACCATGGTGGACGCGGTGCTGGCTGGGCTGTCCGATGCCTCGGGGGACATCACGCTGGTCATCGACGATCTGCAGGAGCTGAGCTCGGCCGAGGCGCTGGCGGCGCTCACCCGTCTGCTGACCGAGCTCCCGGCCAACGCCCACGCGGTGCTGGCGACCCGCCGCGACCTGCCGTTGCGGCTGCACCAGCTGCGCCTGGCGGGGGAGCTCACCGAGATCCGCGCGACCGACCTCCAGTTCACCGAGCAGGAGACCCGCGAGCTGCTCGGCTCCTCGGGGATCGTGCTCTCGCCGGCGGCGGCGACCCGGCTGCACCGGCGGACGGAGGGCTGGGCGGCGGGTCTGCGGCTGGCCGCGCTGTCCCTGGCCGACCATCCGGCCCCTGAGCGGTTCGTCGAGGAGTTCTCCGGGACCCATCGCGCCGTCGCCGAGTACCTGCTGGCGGAGATGCTGGACAACCAGCCGGCCGAGGTGCGGCACCTGCTGCTGCGGACCTGCGTGCTGGACTGCGTGAACGGGGAGCTCGCCGACCTGCTGACCGGGCGGCCGGGTTCGGAGCGGATCCTGCTGGACCTCGAGGACGCGAACGGGTTCGTCCTGTCACTCGATCCGGAGCGCACCCGGTTCCGGTACCACCAGCTGTTCGCGGACCTGCTCCGCCTCGAGCTGCGCCAGACCCAGCCCACCGAGGTGCCCGCCATCCACCGGACGGCCGCCGCCTGGTTCGTCCGGCACGGTGGGATCGCCGAGGCCGTCCGGCACCTGCAGTCGGCGGGTGACTGGTCCGACGCGGCGCGGCTGCTGACCGACCACTCCATCAGCCTGACCATGGACGGGCGCGGGGAGACCGTCCAGGCACTTCTGCTGGCCTTTCCGCCGGGAGCGCACACCGAGAACCCAGAGCTGGCCCTGGTTCGAGCGGGCCGAGGCCTCGCCCACGGGCGTCTCGAGGAGGCGGACGCCCACTTGGCGGTCGCCGAGCTGTACGCGCGGACGGCTCCCGCCGACCGCCGGCGGCGCCTGACACTGGCGACCAGGTCCCTCCGGTTGACGCTGGCCACCCGGCGCGGTGACCTCGCTGGCGTCCTGGCGCAGGCGGTATCCGACGTGGGCCCGGCCTCGGGTCGGTCCGGCCAGGACCTCGCGCTGGAGACCGACCTGTCCGCCGTGGCGCTGCTCAACCTCGGGACCGCCGAGGCTTCCCTGGCCCGGCCGGAGGCCGAACACCGGCTGCGGCAGGCCGCCGCGCTGGCCCGTGAGAACGGCCGGCCGTACCTGGAGGCCACCTCCCTCGCGCAGCTCGCGTTCGCGGCCAGGACCTACCCGTTCGCGGTCACCCAGCAGCGCTGCCGCGAGGCGATCGAGTTCGCCGAGCGGCGGGGCTGGGGCGCTGAGCCGATGATCGCGCCCGCGCTGGTCACACTGGCCAGCACGCTGATGTGGACGGGCGAGCTCGACCAGGGGGAGTACTGGCTGCGGCGCACCGTACGGGCGGTGGAACGCGACGCCGGGCCGGACCTGAAGCTGCTCGTCCACATCGTGAGCGGCATGCTGCACATCTGCCGAGGTCGCCACCGCGAAGCGCTGTCCGACCTCACGGCCGCGACCCGTCTGCAAGCCCGGCTGCCGGACTCGCACGCGGTGGCCAACCAGGTGAGCGGCTGGCTGGTGGCCACGTACGCCCGCACCGGAATGCTCGGGGAGGCCCGCGCCGGGCTTGCGGGACTCGACGACGGCCGGGGCGAGATCCGCAACGCCCGCGCCTCGGTCCTGCTCGCGGAGAACGACCCGAGGGCCGCGCTCCTCGCATTGCGCGACGTGCTGGACGGGACCGCCCCTGTCATCGGCCACGTCACCCTCGTCGAGGCCCACCTGCTGGCCGGGCTGGCCCACCGCCGGCTGGGTGAGCAGCGCGCCTCGGCCAACGCCGCCGGACGGGCGCTGGCGCTGGCCGAGGCCGACCGGCTGGTCCTGCCGTTTGTGATCACCGGGGCCGAAGACCTGCTGGATGCGCTGCCCCGGCCGCACATCGACCACGAGGAGCTGCTGGCCGACATCCTGGGGGCGCTGCGCGGCGCGCCAACGGCCGCCGCCGACCGCCCGCTGGAGGGGTCCGCGGCGAAGCTCAGCCCGGGCGAGCTGCGGGTGCTGCGGTACCTGCCCACCAACCTCTCTCGGCCGGAGATCGCGGCCGAGCTGTCCATCTCGCTCAACACCGTGAGCACCCACATCCGCAGCATCTACGCCAAGCTCGGGGTCAGCGACCGTTCCTCGGCGGTGCGGCGCGCACGGGCACTCCGGGCCACCGGGCCGCCGGAACGTGTCCGAGAGACCGGGGTGCGCCGGCGCGGCTAACGCCGCGAGCCGCCCGTGGTGGCGGCCGACAGGTTCGCCTCGACCCGTTCGAGGCCGGCCACCAGCTCGCGCCACTCGCCGGCCGGCATACCGCCCACGGTGTCCGCCTCCAGCTGACCCCAGAGCCGCTCGACCCGCTCGCGCAGGGCCGTCCCGGCCGGGGTCGACTCGACCAGCGTGGCCCGCCCGTCCCGGGGATCCGGCACGCGCCGCACGTAGCCGCCCCGCTCCAGGCGCTGCACGGTACGGGTCATCGAGGCCGAGTCGGTGTCGAACTCCGCCGCGAGATCGGACTGTCGCTGCGGCCCCGAGTCCCACAGGTGCATCAGCAGCAGCTCGTGTCCCGGGTGCAGTCCCAGCCCCTGAAGCAGCTGCCGGACTCGCATCACGTGCAGCCGGGTGACCCGGATGAGCACATTGCTGACCGGGCCACCAGATGCCGCCGTCGAGGAGGGCACCCTCCCGAAGGCCGCCGAATCGCTCGCCACGATGGCCAGCTTAAACCTCGCGAAGAGCTGGAATGCCGGAGCCGGTCGGCGCGTTACCTGTTCTGAACAGTTAAATCGATCGGGCGGTCCGCCTGCCCCAGCGCGAAGGAGCGAACGAGCATGAAAGCGATCCAGATGACCGAGCAGGGTGGCCCCGACGTGCTCCGCCTGGTGGAGCTCCCCGACCCGCAGCCCGGGCCCGGACAGGTGCTCATCAAGGTGGAGGCGGCGGCGGTGAACTTCTCCGACCTGATGCGCCGCCGGGGCGACGTGTACCCGGTCCCGACCCCGCTGCCGTTCGTGCCCGGCGCCGAGGTCGCCGGCACCGTCGCCGCCACCGGCGAGGGGGTCGACGGGCTCGCCGTCGGCACGCGCGTGTTCGGCACGGTCGGCGCCGACGGCTCCGGCGGGTACGCCGAGCTGGCGCTCGCGTACGCCCCGAGCCTCATCCCGATCCCGGAAGGCCTGGCCTCGGACGCCGCTGCTGGCATCGTGGTCTCCGGACTCGCCGCGACGGTGATCCTGCACGACGCCGCGCGCGTGGCGGACGGCGACACCGTGTTCGTTCCGGCGGCCGCCGGTGGGGTCGGCAGCTACGCCGTGCAGATCGCCAAGTTGCTCGGAGCCGGCCGGGTGATCGCGGGAGCCGGCACACCGGACAAGCGCGAGATCGCACTCGGGCTGGGCGCCGACGAGGCCGTGGGCTACCGCGAGCCGGGGTGGACCGATCGCGTCCTGGAGCTGACCGGCGGCCGGGGCGTCGACGTCGCGCTGGAGATGCACGGGCCTGGGCACCTCGGGCAGACCCTCCGGATCCTCGCCCCGTTCGGCCGGCTGATCAGCTACGGCTCGGTGGCCGGCTCAGTCCACGGCCTGGATCCGGCCGACCTGGTACCGCTGCTGTACGACCCGGCGCCGGGCCAGATCCTGACCGGCTTCAACCTCGGCGCCTGGTTCCAGTACCGCCCGGAGGTGACCGTCGCCTCGCTGCAGCGGCTGGTCGGCTGGATCGCCTCGGGCCGGCTCCGCGCCCCGGAGGCGCACGCGTTCCCTCTGGCCGATGCGGCCGAAGCGCACCGCAGGCTGGAGACCGGGGCCACCACCGGCAAGATCGTGCTCAAGCCATGACGGGCAACGGCCCGACCGACATGCCCCGGGCCGGCCGCGACCGCGCTGCCTGCGGTCCGCCGGCTCGGCGACCTGGCCGGTCCGCGGGTGCTGGTCGTCGGCGGAGGGCGATAGGGCAGCTGTCCGTGCGGTTGGCCCGCCAGCTCGGTGCCGGGTCCGTTGTGCTGGTCGCCCCGAACGGGGGGACCGGCACCGGCGGCCCGGCCGCCCCGGTGAGATTCATCCCGCCGCTCGGAATGCCGGCGGTCCGCGCCGGGTTGCCTCTGCTGTGCCCGAGCGCCCGCTGCATTTCAACGCTTTCATCTGGCCCAACGGTTACCACGAGTCCGCGTGGCGGGTCGTCGACGACGATGTGCGCGACGTCCTGCGGCT
>DATAYB010000562.1:0-8158 GCA_036272795.1 Pseudonocardia sp. | reverse complement strand
TTCGTGGAGACCGACGACGAGCTGTGGGCGCTGAAGCAATTGCCCGAGCGGACCGCAGCCAAGGAGTACGCGGTCCTGCGCGAGCTGGAGACGATGGGTCTGCCGGCGGTGCGTGCGGCCGGCCTGGTGATCCAGCCGGAGCCGGCGGCGGACGAGTTCGGCCGGCAGGAGAACAATGCGGTCCTGGTCACGCATTTCCTGAGCCAGTCGTGGCAGTTCCGCCGGCTGTTCCTGCGGCTGCCGCCGAACCGGCCCAAGCACCGCGCCCGTCTGCTGGACGCGATGGCCAGCCTGCTCGTGGAGCTGCACCGGCACGGCGTGTTCTGGGGCGACTGCTCGCTGGCGAACACGCTGTTCTCCCGGGACGGCCAGGTGTTGCAGGCCTGGCTGGTGGACGCCGAGACCAGCGAGGTGCACGACCGGCTGAGCGATGGCCAACGCCAGTACGACCTGGACATCCTGGTGGAGAACGTGGCCGGCGGCATGATCGACATGGCTGCCCGGCTCGCCGAGCAGGCGGCACTGGCCGGCCAGCTCCAGGAACCTCAGGACGAAGACCTCGAGGACACGCTGATCGAGGAGGCGTTCGGGGTGGCGGCCCGCTACCGGGAGCTGTGGGACGCCCTGCACGCCCAGCCGACGTTCGCCTTCGCCGACCGCTACCGGGTCGAGGGCCAGCTGCGCCGGCTGGAGGAGCTCGGCTTTGTCGTCGACGAGATCGAGCTGCGGCCGGTGTCGAACGGCCCCGCGGGACCGCAAGGCCCGGACAGCCCAGAGGACTCCGACAGTCGAGACGGTCAGCTGCGGCTCAAGGTTGCCGTGGGGGACCGGCGGTTCCACGCCGAGTACCTGCGCAAAGTCGCCGGCATGGATGTCGGCGAGGGCCAGGCGAGCATCCTGCTCGGGGACCTGCGCGCCTACGCCGCCGTGCAGCGCGCGCCGGAGGGTGGCGAGGTGTCCGAGTCGGCGGCGGCGGTGGGCTGGCTGGAGCGGGTCGTGCTGCCGGGGATGCGCCGGGCACACGCGGCGGTGGGTGGTGTCGGCTCACCGATCCAGGCGTACTGCGACCTGCTCGAGGTGCGCTGGATCCTGAGCGAGCGGGCCGGTTCGGACGTGGGAGACGCGGTCGCGCTCGCGGCGCTCGCCCAGGGCGGGCCGACCGACTCGGCGGCCCGGATGGCCGTCGCCGACGCCCCGACCGGGCAGTTGCCCCGGCTGACCGCCGAGCGCTTGAGTGAGCTTGATCGAGCTGAGAAGACAACCGGTTTGGAGTAACGGACCACCCGGTCGAGTAGGCGAGATTGGACCCGGTGTTATCACCGTTCGGCCTAGTGACAACCGGAGGTGCGCTCCTACAGGACGGCTCCGTCGTCCCCTTCGCCGTCCTCGGCGGGCACTGAGGGCCAGGACCGCAGCACGAGCCAGCCCAGCCCGAGGGCCAGCGAGACGAGTCCCAACGGCAGCCCGAGGTCGGAGTTCTGGCCGAGCACGGCGGGCAGCGCGAGCAGCACGATGCCGAAGCCGAGCAGGGCGAGCCCGATCGACGCGGTGACCCCGATCCGGGGCATCGGAGGTGGGTCCGGCGGGACGAAGTGCTCGTCAACAGCGGGGACCTCGACCGGCGCGGGGGGAGGTGCCGGCGCGCGGGTCACCGGGGGCGGCGGTGGTGGGACGACGGCCGGCGGAGGCACGGCCGTCACATCCGTCACACTGGTCACTTCTGTCTCAGGCGCAAGCGGAGCACCATCCGGCCAGGTGGGTACTGTCCCTTCGGCGATCCATCCGGAGATGATTTCTTCGAAGGTGACCACGTGCCGAGCAGCATCGGCGGCACGGCCGGCGTCCTCAGGTTCCGCCCCATTCACCGGGCCATGGTGACACGAACGACCCTCAGAAGGGGAGAGGTGCGCGTTGTCGATAACCCGGACGGCTCCGTAGGCTGGGTACGCGGTCAGGGAGGGAGAGGCGGCGTCTTCGTGCTTTATTGGGTGCTCAAGTTCGTGCTGCTCGGACCACTTCTACGGCTCTGGTGCCGACCCACGATCGAGGGCGCGGAGAACGTCCCCGAGCGGGGCGGTGCCATCCTGGCCAGCAACCACCTCGCGGTGGCCGACTCGTTCTTCCTGCCGCTGCTGGTGCGCAGGCGGATCGCGTTCATGGCCAAGCGCGAGTACTTCACCCAGCCCGGCGTGGTCGGCTGGCTCAAGAAGGAGTTCTTCTACGGGGTCGGCCAGGTGCCGGTCGACCGGGGCAGTGGCTCCGCGGCGCGCGCCGCGCTGGACACGGCGAACCGGCTGCTGCGCGAGCAGCGGCTGGTCGGCATCTACCCGGAGGGCACCCGCTCGCCGGACGGCCGGCTGTTCAAGGGCAAGACCGGGGTGGCCCGGATGGCACTGGAGACCGAGGTTCCGGTGGTGCCCGTGGTCATGATCGGCACCGACAAGGTCAACCCGATCGGCTCACGGATGTGGCGGCCGCTCAAGGTGCGGATCCTGATCGGTGAGCCGCTGGACTTCTCCCGCTACTACGGCATGACCAACGACCGCTTCATCCTGCGTTCGATGACCGATGAGATCATGTACGCCCTGATGGAGCTGTCCGGGGCGGAGTACGTGGACATGTACGCCGCCAAGGCCAAGGAAGACGCGGCGCGGGCAGCGCGACCGCCGGCACGCGTGCCGGGAACCCGAGCCAGCTGATAGGGCATTCGATCTCAGTGCGCTTCTTCTACGACTGTGAGTTCATCGAGGACGGCCGGACGATCGAGCTGATCTCGATCGGTGTGGTGGACACTGACGGCCGCGAGTTCTACGCGGTGTCCACCGAGTTCGACGACCGCAAGGCCGGGGCGTGGGTGCGCGCCAACGTGCTGCCGAAGCTGCCCTCGCCCGGTGACCGGGCCTGGCGGTCCAGGGCGCGGATCAAGGACGACCTGATGGAGTTCCTCACCGCGCCGGGCGGGGACATCGAGCTGTGGGCCTGGATCGCGGCGTACGACCACGTGGTGCTCTGCCAGCTGTGGGGCGCGATGCCCGCCCTGCCGCGCCCGCTGCCCCGGTTCACCAGGGAGCTGCGGCAGCGCTGGGAGGACGCCGGCCGGCCGCCGTTGCCGGCCCCGCCGCAGGACGCGCACGACGCGCTCGCCGACGCGCGGCACAACCTCGCCCGATGGCACACGATCGAGGAGCACGTATTGCGCCAGGGCGGCTTGGTGCCCCGCTCCACCACGTGACATTCTTCCGCCGTGCGAATCGGAGTGCTGACCGGCGGCGGTGACTGCCCCGGTCTGAACGCGGTGATCCGGGCGATCGTTCGCAAGGGTGTACCGGAGTACAAATACGAGTTCGTGGGTTTCCGGGACGGCTGGCGCGGGCCGCTGGAGAGCCTCACGATGACACTCGACATCCCGGCGGTGCGCGGCATCCTGCCCCGGGGCGGCACGATCCTCGGCTCGTCGAGGACCAACCCGTTCAAGATCGACGGCGGCGTCGAGCGGATCCGAGGGACGCTGATGAACCTCGGCGTGGACGCCCTGATCGCGATCGGCGGTGAGGACACCCTCGGGGTGGCCAGCAAGCTGTTCGACCTGGGCGTACACGTGATCGGTGTGCCCAAGACGATCGACAACGACCTGTCGGGCACGGACTACACGTTCGGCTTCGACACCGCGGTCGGCATCGCCACCGAGGCGATCGACAGGCTGCACACCACCGCCGAGTCGCACCACCGGGCGCTGATCGTCGAGGTGATGGGCCGGCACGCGGGCTGGATCGCGCTGCACTCCGGGATGGCAGGCGGCGCCAACATCATCCTGATCCCGGAGATCCCGTTCGACATCGCCAAGGTGTGCGACTGGGTGGAGAGCCGGTACCGCAACCACTACGCGCCCATCATCGTGGTGGCCGAGGGCGCCACGCCGCTGGACGGCACGATGGCGCTGGTCGCAGGCGACAAGGACGCCTTCGGGCACGTCCGGCTCGGTGGCATCGGCGAGGCGATCGCCCGGGAGATCGAGGAGCGCACCGGCAAGGAGGCGCGGACCACGGTGCTCGGCCACGTCCAGCGCGGCGGCACGCCGAGCAGCCGGGACCGCTGGATGGCCACGCGGTTCGGCCTGCACGCGATCGACGCGGTGCACGACGGTGCCTGGGGCTCGATGGTCGCGCTGCGCGGCTCGGACGTCATCCGGGTGCCGCTCTCGGAGGCGACCGCGACGCTCAAGACCGTGGACCCGTCGCTGTACGCCGAGGCCGAGGTCTTCTTCGGCTAGTCCTCGCCGGCGCGGTGGCCGGTCGGGGCGGACCCGGCCGGCCATCGCACCCGGCGGTGGAACGATCTTGCCGATCGGCGGATAGGCTGGCTGACCGTGAACTGGACCGTGGACGTGCCGGTAGAGGACCTGCCCGAACTACCCCCGCTGCCGGCGGAGCTGCGTGCTCGGCTGGACGACGCGCTGGCCCGCCCGGCCGCGCAGCAGCCCGAATGGCCTGACCCGGACGCCGTCCGCCAGGTGCGCACCGTGCTGGAGAGCGTGCCGCCGGTGACGGTGCCGGAGGAGGTGGACCGGCTCCGCCTGCGGCTGGCGCAGGTGGCCAACGGTGAGGCGTTCCTGCTGCAGGGCGGGGACTGCGCGGAGACCTTCGCCGACAACACCGAGCCGCACATCCGGGGCAACATCCGCACGCTGTTGCAGATGGCCGTCGTGCTGACCTACGCGGCGAGCATGCCGGTGGTGAAGCTCGGCCGGATCGCCGGGCAGTACGCCAAGCCGCGCTCGGCGCCGCTGGACGCGCTGGGCCTGCCGTCCTACCGGGGCGACATCGTGAACTCGATCAAGCCGATCGCCGAGGCCCGCATCCCGGACCCGAGCCGCATGATCCGCGCCTACGCAAACGCCAGCGCCGCGATGAACCTGGTCCGCGCGCTGACCGCGGCCGGCATGGCCGGGCTGAACCGGGTGCACGACTGGAACAAGGACTTCATCCGCAACTCCGGTGCCGCCGAGCGGTACGAGGCACTGGCCGCCGAGATCGACCGTGGCCTGCGCTTCATGGAGGCCTGCGGGGTGGACGACCCCAGCCTGCACAGCGTCGAGTACTACGCCAGCCACGAGGCGTTGCTGCTGGACTACGAGCGGGCCATGCTGCGGCTCGACGTCCGCGACGCCGCGCAGCCGAAGCTCTACGACCTGTCCGGGCACTTCCTGTGGATCGGCGAGCGGACCCGCCAGCTCGACGGCGCGCACATCGCCTTCGCGCAGGTGCTGGCCAACCCGATCGGGCTCAAGATCGGCCCGAGCACCACGCCAGAGCAGGCCGTGGAGTACGTCGAGCGGCTCGACCCCGAGGGCGTGCCGGGCCGGTTGACGCTGGTCAGCCGCATGGGCAGCACCAAGGTCCGCGACGTTCTCCCGCCGATCGTGGAGAAGGTCACCGCGTCCGGCCACAAGGTCATCTGGCAGTGCGACCCGATGCACGGCAACACCGTCGAGTCGACCAGCGGCTACAAGACCCGCCACTTCGACCGGATCGTCGACGAGGTGCAGGGCTTCTTCGAGGTGCACCACGGCCTCGGTACCCACCCCGGCGGGCTGCACGTGGAGATCACCGGCGAGGACGTCACCGAGTGCCTCGGCGGCGCCCAGGAGATCTCCGACGCCGACCTGCACGGTCGCTACGAGACCGCCTGCGACCCCCGGTTGAACACCCAGCAGTCCCTCGAGCTGGCCTTCCTGGTCGCGGAGATGCTGCGCGGCTGAACCCCGTCTTCAGCGGTCGCCGCGCAGGGCCCTCTCGAGGCCGTTGCGCAGCAGCTCGCCGAAGGAGCCGGGGTCGTCGCCGCGCGGGCGGCGGGGCAGCACGGGCGCCGGTGGCCCGCTGCTGAGCACCAGGGTGACCTGGCTCGCGACGGTCACCTCGCTGCCGGCGGCCGGCGAGGTGCCGATGACCGTGCCGGGCGGGGCGCTCGGGTGCGGCGCGTAGCGGGCCGAGTCCTCGCGCGGGGTCAGGCCGGCGTCGCGCAGGATGCGCTCGGCGTCCGGCACCGCCGTGCCCGGTGGCACCGAGGGCACGCGCGGGTGGCCGGTGGACACCGTGAGGTTGACCGTGCTGCCCTTGCGCACCCGGGTCGCGGCGGCGGGCACCGCCTCCGCCACGATGCCCGCTGGCAGGCCGTCATTCGGCGCCTCCCGCACGACGGGGACGAGCCCGGCCTGGGTGACCAGCCGTTCGGCGTTGGCCCTGTCCAGCCCGATCAGCGCCGGTGTGCTGGCCCACTGGCCGGCGCCGGCCCCCCAGGCCATGGCCCCGACCAGGATCGCGAGCAACAGGATCGCGCCGATCCAGATGGCCAGGATCCGGCGGCTGCGGCGGCGCTGGGCGACGTGGTCGAACGAGTGGTCGTACGTGGGGTCGAAGGCACGGCCGCCGCTGTGGTCGGCCGGTGTGGTCGGCCACGAGGACGGGTCGGCGCCGGCCGACCAGTTGGCCGTCGGGCCGGCGCCGTAGTCAGCAGTGCCGTAGTCAGCAGTGCCGTAGTCGGCCGGGCCGTACTGGCCGGACCCGTACTGGCCGGGGGCGCTCGCGGTCGGGCCGAGTGCCCTGGTCGGCCGGGGTGGGGAGGCGTGCCGGGGCGGCGGGGGAGGGCTGGCCGGCAGTGGCTGGGGCAGTGACGGTGGGGCCTGCGCCGCGTACGGCTGCCCGACCGGCACGGCGCCGTACCCGCCTGACCCTCCTGCCATGCCCGGGGTGGCCCCGAACGGCGCCGAGCCGAACGCGCTCGGGGCGGCCGGTCCCGGACCGGGGCGGCCGGGCACGGGCACCGGGACGCGCGGGATGCCCAGCGCGGCCCGCACCCCGCGCGCCGCGTGCAGCATCGTCTCGGCGTTGGGCGTGCGCGCCGCCGGGTCGCGCCTGGTGGCGCTGGCGACCAGGGCGTCCAGGTCCGGCGGCACGCCGGGAGCCAGCGCGGACGGGGCCGGCACGTTCTGGTTCACGTGCTGGTAGGCCACCGCGAGGGGGTGCTCGCCGTCGTACGGGGGCAGCCCGGTGAGCAGCTCGTAGAGCAGGATGCCGGCCGAGTACACGTCACTGCGCGCGTCCACCTTGCCGCCCGTGACCTGTTCGGGTGACAGGTAGGCGACCGTGCCCATGATTGTTCCGGTTGTCGTCGCGTTGCCCTGGGCGGCGGCCGTGACGAGACCGAAGTCGGCCACCTTCACCGCCCCGGTGCGGCTGATCAACACGTTCTCGGGCTTGACGTCCCGGTGCGTGAGCCCCTGGGCGTGCGCCGCGGCCAGCGCGCCGAGCACCGGCTCCAGCACCGCGAGCGCCTCCGCCACGGGAAGCGCGCCGCGCTCGGAGAGCAGGTCACGCAGGGTGCCGCCGAGGATCAGCTCCATCACCAGGAAGACCACGGGATCGGGCTCTGCACCGTGTTCGCCCTGGTCGTAGACGTCCACGACGCCCGGATGGTCGATGCGGGCGATCGCGCGGGCCTCCCGCTCGAACCGGCCCCGGAAGCTCGCGTCGGCGGCCAGCCGGGAGTCCATCACCTTGATCGCGACCTCGCGCTCGAGCCGCAGGTCGGTTCCCCGGTAGACCCTGGACATGCCACCGACCGCGAGCAGCTCAGTCACCCGATAGCGCTCCTGCAGGAGCACCCCGGACAGATCGGGCTCGGTAGGGACCACGTCGGCAAGGGTACGAAAGCCGACCGGTGGGCGATCGGGGGGTAGTTCCAGGCCCCCTCAACCCTGCCGAAACAGGGGTGAGCTGTGGCATGGTGTGCCGCGTGAGTGAGCGACCCGTCGCGCCCGCTGTCGCGGCCGATGACCTGAAGGCACTATCCATCCCCGAGGTTGCCCAGCGGCTCGGGGTCCCGGTGAGCCGGGTGCACCAGTTGGTCCGGGACGGCCATCTGCTGGCCATCCGGCGCAACGGTGCACTCGCCATCCCCGAGGAGTTCCTCGGCGACGACACAGTGGTCAAGGGCCTGGCCGGCACCATCACCGTGCTGCGGGACGGTGGCTACGACGACCAGGAGATCGTCCGCTGGTTGTTCGAGGACGACCCCTCGCTGCCCGGCACGCCGATCGAGGCGCTGCGGGGCAACCGGGGCCGGGAGATCAAGCGCCGCGCCCAGGCGATGGCGTTCTAGC
>DATAYB010000561.1:0-2231 GCA_036272795.1 Pseudonocardia sp. | reverse complement strand
GCCGCGCCGGTGTCAGGGGCGGCGGGCGAGCTGGCCGATGCTGTCGGCGAAGGCGTCCAGGGCGGCCCTGGCCAGCTCGGAGTCGCGGTCCACCAGCCAGCCGAGCACGAGGCCGTCGATCATGTTCATCAGCATCCGGGTCAGCGTGGGCAGCGGTAGTACCCACTCCACGCCGGCCCGTGCCGCCACGTCACGCAGTCGCTGGGCGCTGCGCTCGTAGTAGACCTTGTACTGCCAGCGGGCCAGGTCCTCCAGCCCCTCGGTGCGCAGGGCGTAGTGCGTCAGCTCGTAGGTCACCTGCTGCTTGCCGGGCTCGCGCTCCACGACCGACCAGAGCGCACGCAGGTCGGCCCTGAGCATCTCGACCACGTCTGCGCCGTCCGGTGGCCCGCCAGGGACGTCGCCGGTGAGCTCGTTGATGATCGAGATCAGCACCTCCTGCAGCAGCTCCTGCTTGGAGTCGAAGCAGTAGTGCACGCTGGCCAGGCTCGCGCCGGCCTCCGCCGCGACGGCCCGCGTCGTCGTCGCGGCCACCCCGTCGCGCGCCGCCACCCGCACGGCCGCCTCGATGAGCTGCTCGCGCCTGACCTTGGCCTGTACCCGCGCCACCTGGCCGCCACCTCTGCTGCCGCTGCTGCCGATTTGTGCTGTCGCCGCTGCTGCCGATTGTGCTGTCGCCGCTGCTGCCGATTGTGCTGTTGCCCGATTGTCGCCGCTCGATCGTCGCGACGAGGACCCAGCTTACGACAAAAGTGGGTCAACTGACTCAGACCGTTGACTCGGAAGAGTGGGTGCCCTCACCCTGATCCGGATGGAGCCCAGTGTGGAAAGCGCCGGACCAGGGGAGTTCGGCTACCGGCAGGAGCTGCGCCGCGTGCTGCGCCTGTTCGCGGTCTTCTCCGTGGCGTTCTCGGTCGTGTCGATCACCACCGGGATCTTTCTGAACTACGCGTTCGGCATCACCCACCTCGGCCCGCTGAGCATCTGGCTCTGGCCGGTCGCCGCGGTGGGGCAGACCCTGGTCGCGCTGATCCTGGCCGAGCTGTCCACCCGCATCCCGCTGGCTGGCGCCAACTACCAGTGGGCCGCGCGGCTGGTCGGGCCGCGCTACGGCTACCTGGTCGGCGCGCTGGGCATCATGTACAGCGCGGTGGGCATGCCGGGCATCCTGCTGCTCGGCGCCTCCCCACTGCTGATCACCGCGCTCGGTGGGGACGCCTCGGACAGCCGGCTGACGTTCGCGGTCGCCGTAGCGCTGATCGTGGTGGCGTTCGGTATCAACATCGTCAGCGTGCAGCTCGCGGCGCGGGTGAACACCGTCGCGGTGGTCACCGAGATCGTCGGCACCGTGGTGCTCGCCGTGCTGCTGTTCGGCCTGTTCGTCGGACATGCCAAGCCGGTGTCACACGGGTTCGAGATCCTGGGGCAGTACGCCACGCAGCCCGGCCAGTCGCTGTTCTACGGCATCGTGCTCGCCTCGCTGATCGGCGTGTACACGCTGGTCGGCTTCGAAGCGGCGGCCGACATGGGCGAGGAGACGGTCGACGCCCGCCGGACGATCCCACGGGCCATCCTGCTCTCGGTGATCGTCTCCGGGGTGCTCGGGATGATCACGCTGATCGGCTTCACGGTGGCCATCCCGAACCCCGCCACGATCGGCTCGGCGGAGGTGCCGCTCGCCGACATCAGCACGTACTGGCTAGGCAGCGGGCTGACCTCGGTGTTCCTGCTGGTCGTGGTGTTCTCGATGTTCGCGCTGAGCGTGGTCGCAGCCGCCGCGAGCGCCCGGCTGATCTACGCCATGGCAAGGGACAACATGCTGCCGGCCTCGCGGCTGCTGCGCGGGGTGAGCGTGCGGCGGCAGACCCCGCTGCCCGCGCTGGTCACCTCGCTGGTGATCTGCCTGGCGCTGATGACCTACGGCTACCGGGGCGGCAACGCCTTCGGCACGCTCGTGGGGGCCACCGCGCTGATCCCGTACGTCGTCTACTTCCTGACGGTGCTGGCCTACGGCGCCCGCCGGCACCGGCTCGACCGCCTGCCAGGCGCGTTCCACCTGGGGCAGTGGGCCGTGCCGGTCTTCGTGCTCGCGGTGATCTGGCTGCTCACCGCGCTGGCCGCGCTGATCCTGCCGGCGGCGTTCCGCGACGCCGTCTGGGTCACCGTGGGAGGGCTCGTGCTGGCCGGGGTCTGGTACGTGCTCGGGCTGCGCGGCCGGCTCCGCGACGGCA
>DATAYB010000560.1:0-3016 GCA_036272795.1 Pseudonocardia sp. | reverse complement strand
CTGGGCGACCGCCCGCACCGCGATCGGCACCGGCAGGCCGGAGCGCAGGCACGCGGCGAGGAGGTCCCACCCGCCGGCCAGGCGGAGCGGATCGGGCGGCGGCGCGGTGTCACGCGCCAACAGCCGCCGGCACCCGAGTGCGACACCGACGCCCAGCCCCACCCCCGCCACCGCGCCGGCGACCCCGCCCAGGATTGCGGCGAGCAGCGCGACCGCCATCCCGGACAGGGCGGGCAGCAACCGGCGCGCGGCCGGGGTCCGGGCCCCGGGGACCGGCTCGGCCGACTGGCGCAGCCGGAGCAGTCTGGCCCGGCCCGGTGAGGGGGACGGCGCAACCAGCAGCGCGGCCGCAAGCAACAGCAGGGGCGTCATGACGGCACCGCCTTCGCCGTGATCCGGCCGCTCCACAGGATGCCGGCGCAGGCCAGCCCGGTGCCGAGTACCAGGAGGGCCAGTCCAGAGGAGGTACCGGTCAGGACGTGCCAGGGGCCGGCGCCGATGCCCTCGCCGAGCAGCACGCCGAGCACCGGCAGCGCGGCCAGCACCGACGAGGACGCTCGCGGCGATCGCCGAGGCGACCGCGCCACCCGGCCCACCCAGCACACCGCCGGCCAGCGCGGCACCGGCCAGAACCACGGCGGCACGCCTGGGCTCGACACTCGACCAATGCAGCAGCCGCCCGACGAGGCGCTCCGGTGCACCCGGGCGACCCAGCAGCGCAGAGAGCCGGCTGCGCGCGGGACTCGCCGGCCAACACCCGATCGACGAGGCCAGCAGGAGCGCGACGCAGATCCACGACCCTCGGGCGTCGAGCGGGGCACTCAGCACGACGGCTCGACCCCCCGCTCGCGCAGCAGCGCGTCGAGGGTGGCCCGGCCGACGCCCCAACCGTGCCCGTACTCCCAGACCGGGTGGGCCACGACACCCCCGTCCTCGGACCGCCCGAGCACCGCGACCGCCGAGAGCCGGCGCGAACCGCCGGCCGCGCGCACCACGTGCAGCACGACCTGGACCGCGGCGGCCAGCTGGCTGTGCAGGGCCGCCGGTGTCATGCCGCCCAGGGCGGCGAGTGCCTCGAGCCGGGCCGGCACCTCTCGTGTCGAGTTGGCGTGCACCGTGCCGGCGCCGCCCTCGTGGCCGGTGTTGAGCGCGGCCAAGAGGTCACAGACCTCGGCGCCCCGGACCTCGCCGACGATCAGCCGGTCGGGCCGCATCCGCAGCGCCTGGCGGACCAGGTCCCGCAGCACGACCTCGCCGGCGCCCTCGATGTTGGGTGGCCGGGCAACCAGCCGCACCACGTGCGGGTGCGCGGGGCGCAGCTCCTCGGCGTCCTCCACACAGATCACCCGCTCGTGCGCCGGCACGCAGCCGATGAGCGCGGACAGCAGCGTCGTCTTTCCTGAGGCGGTCCCTCCGGCGATGAGGAAGGCCAGCCGGGCGGCCACGATCGCGCGCAACAACCGCCACCCGGTGTCGTCAACCGTGCCGAGCCGGCGCAGGGTGGCCAGGTCGTGCACCGCGGGGCGCAGCGTGCGCAGGGAGAGGCAGGTGCCGTCGGCGGCGATCGGGGCGAGCACCGCGTGCAGCCGTACCCCGCTGCTGGGCAGGAGGGCGTCGACGTACGGGCTCGCATCGTCGAGCCGGCGCCCGGCAGCCAGCGCGAGCCGCTGGGCCAGCCGGCGCACCGATGCCTCGTCGGCGAAGCACACGTCGGTGCGGACGAGGCCGTCGCCCCGGTCCACCCACACCGCGTCCGGGGCCGTGACCAGCACGTCGGTGGTCGAGGAGTCGCGCAGCAGCGGCTCCAGCGGCCCGGCGCCGGTGAACTCCTGGTGGAGCAGCCGCAGCGCGGACAGCACCTCGACGTCGGAGACCACGCCGCCGGCCTCGGCCCGCACGGCGGCGGCGACCACCGCCGAGCTGATCTCGGCACCCGCGGCGGCCAACCGCTCACGGACCCGGTCGACCAGGGCGGGCGCCGTCACGCCGACACCTCGCCGACCGGGGTCGCGCCGACCTGGTTGTGCAGCTCGTCGAGCACGGCCTTCGCGGCGGTGGCCAGCGGCCCCTTCCGACTGCCCGGGGGGACGCCCTGGTCCAGCTGGCGGCCCAGGCTCGGCTCGGGTCGCATCGAGTGCAGCAGCGGCAGGCCGAGCGCGGCGGCGACATCCCGGGACGACAGCCCGCCCGGTGACGGGCCGCGCACCACGAGCTGGACCGAGGACCCCCGCTGCCGGAGCATGCCGGCGACCCGGGCCGCCGCGGCCGTCGACCGCACCTCGGCCGGCACGAGCAGCACCGTCAGATCGGCCCGGTCCAGGGCGGCGACGGCCACCTCCGTCGGATACCGGGGCACGTCGCACACCACCGTCTCACCGGCCCGGCGGCCAGCATCCAGCACCGAGGCGACCGCGCCGGGGCGTGGCCCGGTACCGCCCCGGTCGCAGGACAGCACGGTGAGCTCACCGGGGCGCCCACCCAGCGTGGGGCGGGGCAGCGCCGCCCGCAGCGCGGCCGAGGGCACCCGCCCCTGCGACAGCGTCAGATCCGGCCAGCGCAGGCCCTGCACGTCCTCGGCGCCGAGCAACAGATCCAGCCCGCCGCCGAGCGGGTCACAGTCCACCAGCATGGCCCGCTCGCCGTCGGACATCGCGGCGATCGCAACCGAGGTGGCCAGCACCGAGGCGCCCGCGCCTCCCCGGCCGCCGACGACCGCGACGACGCGGCCCCGGTGGCCCACCCCCTCGGCCGCATCGGCCAGCGCGGCGACGAGCCACCCCTCCGCATCGGGCAGCGCGATCACGTGCTCGGCGCCGACCAGCACGGCGTGCTGCCACAGATCGCCCGGCGGCTCGCCCCGGCTCACCACGACCACGCGTTGCCGGCGGGCCAGCCCGGCGCGCGCACAGCTCTGCGCACCCACCTGGTCGAGCACCACGATCGGCGCCGAGGACCACCGCAACCGGGCCGCCGACACATCCGGAACACGTTCCAGCTCGCAGCCGGCGGCGGCCCC
>DATAYB010000559.1:0-8800 GCA_036272795.1 Pseudonocardia sp. | reverse complement strand
CGGAAGGTGTGCGTTCGGTCTAACTCGGCACGGCTGAGGCGACCCGGTCCGTCGTGTGTGCCGCCCAGGCGTGGGCGAGGCCCGCATTCTGCGCCGGGGTGCTGCCGTACGTGGCGATCTCGTCGGCGCCGGCATCGCGGAACCGTTGGAGGGTCGCTACGCACTCGGCAACGCTGCCGATGGCGCACGACTCGGCCATCCAGCTGTCCGGGACGAGGGCGGCCGGGCCGAGGAGGTCCGAGCGGTGGTAGAGCAGGTCGCTCACCGCGCCCTTGTCGCGGATCTGCTGATGGTTGCGGAGGGCGTCCAGGGGTGCGGGGTCCCAGCCGTTGAGCTGGACGAGCATCTCGCCGTAGCCGGGTGCGTCCAGGTAGGTGACGGCGCGGGCGTGCGCGAGCGTGCGCGTTTCGGTGTCGTCGAGGTCCGGAGCTGTGATGACGCATTGGCAGACCCGGAGCGTCGCGGGGTCGCGGCCGATCTTTCGGCATTCCTCGCGGAGACGGTCGACGATCGTGCGTGTCGCCGTCGGCGTGAACACCGGTGGCAGCAGGACGCCGTCGAAAGCCTGCGCACTGGCCTTGGCTCCCAGTGGCTGCCCCAACGTTCCGAACCACACCTCGGGGGAGGCCAGCGAGGGGTCGGCGTCCTCGAGGATGAGGTGCGGGAAGTGGCCCGCGGGCCCCTCGTAGCTGACCTGCTTGCCCGCCCACAGCCGCCGGAGTATGTCGACGTAGTCGACCAGGCCCTGGTAGGTGGGCATGTGCAGGCCCGCCCCGGTGAGCCAGCCCGGGTTGCCCCGGCCGAGTCCGAGTACGAACCGGGGGCCGAAGGCGGCCTGCATCGTCGCCCCGAGGCCGGCGGCGTGCAGTGGGTGGCGCGCCGCGGTGGTGATGATGCCGGAGGCGACCTCGATCCGTTCGGTTCTCGCGGCGATCGCGGCCAGCAGGACCCCGGCTTCCTTGAGGTTCCAGCGTTCGGACAGGAAGATCCGGCGGAACCCGAGCTGCTCGGCGTCGACGCCGTCCTGGATGCCCTCGGCTGTGCTGCGTCCGTCGGAGACGTACCGGGACTCCTGTGGACGGGCGAGGACACGCCCGCTGATGACGTAGGCGCTCAGGTCGTCGATCTGAGGGTTCAGCCCCGCTTTCGGTGCGTTCATCGCAGTGCCTCGAAGGCGTCGAGATCGGCGGCGTGGAGCAGCGTTCTCAGGACGAGCGCGTCCGCGAGACCTCGTTCGTCCCCCGCGATCGCCATGGCGCCGAGCATCGCGATTCCGGGGGTCAGTGTGTAGAGCACGCTCTGGCGGTAGTGCTCGACGCACTGCTGCCAGGTGTAGCCCTGAACCCCGAGGGCGAGCAGGCGGCGGTGGTAGCGCGACAGGAGGGCATCCCAACTATCGCGCAAGACCTGTGGCTGCAGGCTCCCTGACAGGAGATATGCGATGTCCTGCGTCCCTCGGGCGAACGCGACCAGTTGCCAGTCGAGCAGCACCGGCTCGTCGCCGGCGGCGAAGAAGATGTTGTCGGCCCGGCAGTCGTTGTGGACCAGGGTGCGCGGGCCTTCGGCGCACCTCAGCAGCACCTCCGGCCAGGTCGGCGCGGCGGTCGTCACCTCGGCGAGCACACTGTTCGGCACGCGCCCCGCGTAGCGTGCGTTGAGCGCGGGGAGCCCGCTGACCAGCAGCTGGGTGAGCAGCCCGCCGAAGGTGGGGTCACTGAGCGACACCAGCCACTCAGCGCCGCCAGGCGCCGGCTGCTCCCAGAACGCGGCGTGCAGATCGGCCAGGCTGTCCATCAGCCGCTCGGCGTCACCGAGCTCCAGGCCTCGGACCTGGTCGACGAACCTCAGCTCGCGGAGATCTTCCAGCAGGAGCGGCAACCTCGAACCGTCGCCGGCCCAGTAGCAGCGGGGGACCGCCACCGGCAGCGTGGCAGCCACGTCGCGGTAGAAGCGCCGCTCGCGCGCGAACAGCCCGAGCTGTTCGTCCATCGCGCACTGGGTGGCCGACCGCCCTCGGAACTTGGCGATGGCACTCGCCGGGCCGGGTGTCCCTGTGCCGGGGTCGTAGTGAACCTGGATCCGCACGAGCTCGCCCGCGGCCCCGGCGATCGACATCGGCTCGGCCTCGAAGCCGACCACGGACGCGCGCCCGGCCGGAGGGCCCGCTCTCGTCGGTAGCACTGAGTCCAACCAGTCGACCGTGAGGGCGTCCGTGACTGGTGCGAGTTGCGCAGCGTGCATGGCCGCTCCCGTGGAGATTGGGGTTCGATGGTTCAACCTCGGTAGAAGCTACCGTAATGAGAGTGACTGTCAAGTTAGCTCTTGCTCTCGAACTAGGTCACGCTGCCGCGAGCGCCTAGACTCGTGCGCATGGTTGCCGCCTCCCCGAGCACTGCCCGTCACCGCAGGCGCGAGCGCACCCGGTACGAGCTGGCGGAGGCGGCCGTACGCCTGATCGAGGCCAACGGGTTCGCCGCGACCACGGTCGAGGAGATCGCGCTCGCCGCCGACTATTCGGCCAGCACCTTCTTCCGCCTGTTCACCCGCAAGGAAGACGCGGTGCTTTTCGACATGCCGGACCGGCTGGACGCGCTGCGGGCGAGCATCACCGCGCCGAGCGGTTGGCCTGCCCTGCGGGCGGCGCTGCTCGACCACGCTCGGACCTGGGAGGCAGGCGACCCCGCGTTCGCGGCCGCCAGGGTTCGCCTGCTCCACCGCGAACCGGCCTTGAAGAGTCGCTACCTCGACTACTGCGACCAGTACGAGGACTGGTTGGCGGGTCTGCTCGGCACTCAGAGAGCTGGCGACGGATGGGCGGCCGACGTCGACATCCGGCTGACCGCGGCCTCCATCGTGGCCTGCCTGCGCGCCGCGTTCCACGCCCAGGCGTCCGCCGCCGAGGCGGACGTGCCGTCCGCGGCGGCCTACCTGTCGCACGCCTTCGACACGCTGGAACGTGGCCTACTGAGCAGCTGGGAGCCGGGGGGAGCGAACCGTTGATGTCCGGCTCGCTCCCCGGGCATCCGACCGCGGAGCGTCCGAGTGGGCGTGCGCTGTCCACGCGCCTACGGTTTGCTAAGCGTTGACCCGCCGGGTCTCCTCGTCCTGCTCCCGCTTCGCGTGTGACTTGCGGAAGATCATCTCGAGCTGGTCCGGCGTGACCTCCGCCTGCTCGGGACCCGTCGGGGTCGAGGGAGTGCGCCTGTTCCCGCTGGGTGTCGGCGCGAGGTTGCGAGTCTCCTCGGTACGGACCTGCGAGAGCGAGCGGAGCCGCGCCAGCTCGGTTCTGAGCTCCGGGAACACGTCCAGCGCGGTCTGCTCGATGCCGGATCGCGGATCGCTCGAGCTGAACCCGAACTCGTGCAGGGCGGCATGCTGCGGAGCAGACACGTCGCCGGCCAGACCGCGGACCGTCCGATCTGCGAGCTCGAGTGCCGGGATCGCCTCGTGCTTGGCCGTCTCCGCGCGAACGGCGGCTTTGAACAGCGCCGCGGCTCGGCAGCTGGCCGCGTAGAGCTCCGCCATCGTGTCGGCGGCGGCCGCGGCGAGCGCTTCGTACCTTGTGCGGGCCGCGTCGTAGTCCGCCGTGGCGACCGCGAGGGCCTGTAGCCGCGCGGCCTCGTTGGCCGCGAGGAGCGCCTCCTGCCGGGCGAGCTCGGCGGCAAGCCGCTCGTGGCGGTCCGAGGCGGCGGTGTCGTGGTCGGCGAGGTGGGCGCGAAGCTCTTCGACCAGCTCACGGGAACCGTCGAGCAGAGGGGCTCCGGCGCCGGGCTGTAGTCCGGGTTGATCCGCACCGGGCGGAAGAACCTGGGCGGCGGTCTCGGTCGAGTTCGAAGTGATCATGGTGCTCCTTGGTGAGGAGACGAGAGGGGGAGTTGGTCCGGGCCCGTGGTCGGCCTGCTCAGCGGGCGTCGACGACTGAACCGGTCGCTCGAAGCACGGTCGCTCGATGCGCGGTCGGTCCGATGCGCGGTCGGTCCGATGCGCGCTCGTCCGGTGGGCGCCGCCACTGGGGCTGACAGCCGCGGCTGATCAGCGCGTGGGAGTGCTCAAAGCGCGGTGAGCGTTGCTAGCTGGCGAAGGCCGTCGGCGGCCCTCGGCGTGGCCTGGCCAGGCCGGAGCGCCACTGCTGCGCCGCGAAGTCGAGCACCCGATCGGGTGCCGGCGGCAGAGCTGTGGTCCGCTCGTCCGCGCGCGGAGATGCCAGCACGGCAGGCAGGTGAACGCAGTGACGTGCATGTGAGATCAGGTGGAGTGCCGATTCGGCGGACTGGTGGGCGCCGAAGAGCAGGACCACCAGCACGGCTGTGGCCCCGGCGTGGGCCGCGAGCAAGCCGCAGCGAAGCCCCAGCACGGCGATGTGCCCCGGTGAGGCATGGTCGGGAGCCGCCGCGATGTGCGCGGACAGCGACGCACTGAGCGCAAGGTGCATCCCCAGCTGGCCGATGCCGAGCATCCCCACGGCAACCGGGGCGCCTCGGTAGGTGAGACCCGCTACCCGCCGCGCGGCCAGTGCGGTCGCCACCCCCAGTGCGGCAGCCACCAGCAGCGGCGCGCAGTCGAGCACGGCGCCACCGCCGCCCAGCACATGCGCCGCCAACCCGAGCACCACTGTCGCGCCCGTCAGCACCAGCGGTGACCGGCACGGCGGAGCCGCATCGGGCGCGAGTCGGGTGACGGCTGTCACGCTGGGCAGCGTAGTGGTCACCCAACGTGCCTGCCCCGCCGGCCGCATCCGAACGCCGTGCCTGGTCCTTTCACCCCCAGGAGCGCGGGAGCACTGGCTGATGCGCGGCCGCCGCCGAACGATGGTCGACGGCGTCCGGCGGCGTCCGGCACTGACCGATTCGGTGATCTCCGGCCCGGCCTGCTCGAGGGGGACCAACCCCGAAGCGATCACCCGGCAGGATCGGGCCGAGATCGCTTGGCTCGACGATGCACAGGACCTCACAGCACAAGGAGCGGTAGTCATGGCACCTCTGGCACTCGTCACCGGCGCGTCCTCGGGGATCGGCAAGGCATTCGCGGAGCGCCTGGCCAAGGACGGCTACGACCTGATGGTCGTCGGGCGGCGGCGGGAGCGGCTCGAAGCACTCGCTGCGGCGCTGCCCACCGTGAAGGTCCAGGTGGTGGCCGCCGACCTGTCCACGGACGACGGCATCAACGCGGTGGCCGAGGTGTCCGCGAGCCAGCCCCTGTCGATGCTCGTCAACAACGCCGGCGTGGCGCACTACATGCCGCTGGCGGAGCTCCCGGCGGGCAGGGCGCGTGAACTGACCCAGGTCAAGGTCGCCGCGCCGACGATGCTGATGCACGCCGCCGTGCCCGGCATGCTCTCGCGCGGTGTCGGCACGATCGTGAACGTCGCCGGCATGATCGCGTTCGCCGGGCCGGCGCCGTCGGCGGTCATGCCGCGCCGGGCCATCTATGGCGGCAGCCTCGCCTACCTCGTCGCGATGTCGCAGACCCTGCACGCCGAGCTCGAGGGAACCGGCGTGCGCGTCCATGTCGTCTGCCCGGGCGTCGTGGCCACGGAGTTCCACGAGGTGCAGGGCCTCGATCTTTCCGCCATTCCCCGGATGTCCGCCGACGAGGTCGTCACCGCCGCCCTGGCCGGCGTCGAGCTCGGTGAGGTCGTCAGCGCCCCCGGTGTCGAGGACTACAGCCTCCTCGAGGCGGTCTTCGGTGCGGACCTCGCGGCGTTCGGGGCCCAGAGTCCACGCCTCGCGTCCCGCTACCGGTCCAGGTGATCCAGGACTCGTTTGCGTTCCCCCTGTGCGCGCACTGTCCCCGGGCTGTCCCCGGGCTGTACCGGCTCTGTGTCCGCACTGTGCACGTGACGGGCACCGTGGCGGCGGAAACAGTTCCTCGATATGAGATTGCTCTCTTGCGTCAGCAAATTAGGCAAGCCTAAGTTTATGTGACCGGGCCGCAATCGAAGATCGCCGGTCGCCGTGTGGTGGCCGGTTGGGAAGGGTGACTCCCAAATGGACCGTGACCTCGTCGAGCGGCGTGCCGCCCTGCTGCGCAAGCGGCTGGCCAGTGCCGGAATCAGCGGTCGGCGGACCGGCGGAGCCCAGATCCCGAAGCGTGCCGACCCCGGCAGCGCGCCGCTCTCGCCCAGCCAGCGCCGCATGTGGGTGCTGCACCGGCTCGACACGACCGGCACCGCCTACAACGTCTGCCTGCACGTCACCTTCGCCGGGCCACTGGACGTGGCGGCGCTGCGCGAGGCCCTGCGTGGCCTCGTCGTGCGGCACGAGGTGCTGCGTACCCGCTACCCGCTGGGCGCCGATGAGCTGCCCCGCCAGCGCATCGACCCGGCGCCGGCCGCGCCAGAGTTCCCGGTGCCGTAGCTGGACCTGCGGGAACGCCCGCCCGGCACGGTCGACGAGCTGGTCGCCGAGCTGGCCGGGCACCGGTTCGACCTGGCCAGGGAGTGGCCAGTGCGGATCGTGCTCTACCGCACCGGTGAGCGGGAGTGGCGCCTCGGGCTCGTGGTGCACCACATCGCCTGGGACGGCGGCACCTGGCCGGTGATCGCCGAGGAGCTCTCTGCCGGCTACGCCGCCGCGGCCGGTCGTGGCGCCGTCGCCGGGGCCGTCGCAGAGCCCGAGCCGCCGCCCGTGCAGTACGGCGACTTCGCCGCCGGCCAGGCTGCCAGCCAGCCCCGACCTGCCGAGCTGGACTACTGGCTGCGTCAGCTGGCGGGGCTGCCGGGCCCGACACCGCTACCGGCCGACCGCCCTCGGGAGCCGGCCGACCCTGCCCAGCGGCCGGTCGCCGGCTCGCGCGGCGGGCGGCGCGTGGTGCGGTTCGGCCCGGAGCGCACCCGGCGGCTCACCGAGCTGGCCGCCGCGCACCGGGTCACCCCGTTCACCGTGCTGCTGGCCGGGTTCGGCGCGCTGCTGCACCGCTACAGCGGCCGCACCGACCTGCCGATCGGTTCGGCCAGCATGAACCGGGACAGCGGCGCCACCCAGGCACTGGTCGGCAACTTCGGCAACACCCTGCTGCTGCGTCTGGACGCCGCCGGGGACCCGGACTTCGGCGAGCTGCTGCGCCGCGTGCACCAGGTGGCCGCCGATGGCTTCGCCCACCAGGACACGCCCTACGACGAGCTGGTCACCGCGCTGCGGAAACGCGGCGAGGAGCACCCGGACGCCTTCAACGTGATGCTGCTGTTCCTCGCCCAGGGGGCTGGCCGGCCCACGGCTGCCCGGGATCCGCACCAGCTGGCGCAACGTGCACAACGGCACCCACCAGTTCGACCTGTCGCTGGAGGCGTTCCTGGTCGAGGGCGAGCTGGAGATCGAGGCCACCTATGCCGCCGCGCTGTTCTCCGCCGCACGCATCGACGAGCTGCTGGCCGACCTGACGGCGCTGCTCGACACCGTGGCCACCGCCCCGCACACCCGGCTCTGCGAGCTGCCCGCCCGGGACTGGCCGGTAGCCGTGCCGGAGCCCGTGCCGGCGGCGGGCCCCGTGCCGGTGACGAGCGCGGGTGTCCGCGAGAGGTCGGCGGAGCGGCGCATCCGCGGCCTGATGGCGGAGCTGCTGGAGTGCGACGAGATCGCGGCCGACCGGGACTTCTTCGCGATGGGCGGCAACTCGCTGCTGGCGACCAGGCTGGTTGCGCAGGTCCGGGCGGCGCTGGGCGCTGACATCTCCGTGCGCAGCGTCGCCGAGTACCGCACCGCATCCGCGCTGGCCGCGGCGGTCGAGGCGGCCGGGCAGAGCGCGGGGTGGCGCACCGTCACGCCGGCCGGCAGCGGGGTGCGCCGCGCGCTGTCGGTCGCCCAGCACGCGCTGTGGTTCCTGTACCAGGCATCCGGGCCGGCGCCGGACTACAACGTGGCCTTCGCCCGGCGGCTGAGTGGCCCGCTCGACGTGCCGGCGCTGCGGCAGGCACTGGTGGACCTGGTGGCACGGCACGAGGTGCTGCGCGCCACGGTCACCGAGACCGGCGGCATCCCGGAGCACACCGTGCTGGACACCGGGCGCGCGCTCGACGCCGGCGCCGGCCTCCGGATCCGGCCCAGCTCGAACCTCGACGGAGAGCTGGCCGAGGAGCTGCGGTACCGCTTCGCGCTGCACCGGGAGCCGGCGTTCCGCCCGGTGCTCCTGCAGCCCAACCGCGCCGAGAACGACGGCGACGGCAGCGGGGAGCACGTGTTGCTCCTGCTGCTGCACCACATGGTGGCCGACGAGTGGTCCGAGAGCGTGCTCTTCGACGACCTGCGTACCGCCTACCGGGCCCGGTACGCCGGGGTGGAGCCGACCTTCGCTCCGCTGGCGGTCAGCTACGGCGACCACGCCCGTTGGCAGCGAGCCGCGCTCGAAGGCCCGGAGCTGGCCCGGCAGCGGGAGTTCTGGGCCGAGCGGCTGGCCGAGCTGCCCGAGGAGATCCCGCTGCCCACCGACCGGGCCCGCCCCCGGGAACCCAGCGCGGCCGGCGCGGCGGTGCGCATCCCGATGCCCCGCCCGGTGCTGGCCGCACTGCGTGGGCTGGCGGTGCACGCGGGCACCACGCCGTTCGTGGTCTGGCACGCCCTCGTGGCACTCCTGCTGTCGCGCAATGGCGCGGGAACCGACATCCCGCTAGGCACCCCGGTGTCCGGCCGGGGCTCGGTGTCGCTGCACGGCGTGGTGGGCATGTTCGTCAACACCGTGGTGCTGCGTGCCGACCTGGCCGGCAACCCCACCTTCGCCGAGCTGGTGACCCGGCTCGCTGCCGCCGACCTGGCCGCCTTCGACCAGCAGGACCTGCCCTTCGAGCGGGTGGTGGACCTGCTCGACC
>DATAYB010000558.1:0-8452 GCA_036272795.1 Pseudonocardia sp. | reverse complement strand
ACCCCGTGCGGGACCGCGCCCGGTTCAGCGCCTGGCTGACGGTCGACCGCTGGCACGGCTGGGGCAGCCAGAAGGACAACAGCCAGCCGGGCTGATCCGAACCGGCGGCAGACGGCCCGGTGCCGGCCCGTCTGCCGCCGGACTCCCCCGTTGCCCCGTCGATGGGTCACCCGCGCCCACCTGCACCGAGATGGCCGGCAACCTGGGAGCTGGAGGGTTCCGAGGGACGCACGCGGCTCACCTTCGTGCAGAGCGGGTTCGACCAGGGACACCCGCCCTACGGCGCCTGGATGGGCTGGCTCAGCGGGTTCGCCGAGCTGCGCCGGTTCCACGAGCTGGCGGACTGGCGGTCGAGGTGGCTCGAGGTCCGGTTCGAAGGCATCCCGGACGGCCTGCTTGTCCTGGAGTGAGGCCAGGACGGGTCAGGACTTGCCCGGTCGGGCGCCGACACTGAAGTCGTGGCCCCACAGGCTGACCGCCGTGGACTCCCTGGCGATCCAGCTCTCGTCGTGCACCTGGCGCCCCTCGGTGCCGAACTCGACGTCGAAGCCGCCCGGGGTCTTCATGTAGAACGACAGCATCAGGTCGTTCACGTGCCGGCCCAGGGTGGCGGACATGGGCACCTTGCGGCGCAGGGCCCGGTCCAGGCACAGCCCGACGTCGTCGGTGTGCTCGACCTCGAGCATCAGGTGCACGATCCCGCTCGGCGTGGGCATCGGCAGGAACGCCAGGCTGTGGTGGCGGGGGTTGCAGCCGAAGAAGCGCAGCCAGGCGGGCGGGCCGTCGGCGGGTCGGCCGACGAACTGCGGGGGCAGCCGCATCGAGTCGCGCAGCCGGAAGCCGAGGACGTCCCGGTAGAACCGCAGTGCGGCCTCGTCGTCGTGGGTGGACAGCACCACGTGGCCGAGCCCCTGCTCGCCGGTGACGAACCGGTGCCCGTACGGGCTGACGACCCGGCGGTGCTGCAGCGCGGCGCCGTGGAACACCTCGAGCGTGTTGCCGGACGGGTCGTCGAACCGGATCAGCTCGTCCACCCTGCGGTCCGCGAGCTCCGAGGGGCTGCCCTCCTTGTAGGCCACGCCGGCGCGGTCCAGCCGTTGCCGGATCTCGTCGAGCCCAGCGGCGTCGGCGGCCTCCCAGCCGGACACGGCCAGCCGGTCCCGCTCCCCCGGCACGATCACCAGCCGTGCCGGGAAGTCGTCCATCCGCAGGTAGAGCGCATGAGGGTCCGTGCCCGCTGCGCCTTCTATCATGCCGAGCACCTTGAGCCCGTACTCGCGCCAGGCCGCTACGTCCGTGGCCTCGATGCGCAGGTAGCCGAGTGACCGGATCACGGTGCCCCCAGGAAGTCCACGACCAGTCGGTTGAACTCGTCGAAGCGCTCCAGCTGCGCCCAGTGCCCGCAGCCGCCGAACACGTGCAGCTGGGCGCGCTTGATCAGCTTGAGCGCGACGAGCGCCCCGTCCAGCGGGATCACGCGGTCCTCCCGGCCCCACACCAGCAGCACCCGCTGGCGCAGCCGGTGCGCGTCCCGCCAGAGCATGCCGCCTTCCGGGTCGCTGGCGAACATGCCGCCCATCACGCCCATCGCGGCGAGCGTGGCAGGGTCGCTGGCGGCGGTGTACCGCTGCTCGACCAGCTCGTCGGTGACCAGCGCGGGGTCGAACACCAGGGTGCGCAGGAACGCAGCCAGCTTCTCCCGGCTGGGCCCCGGTGGCGCGGCGAACCCGTAGAGCCGCTTGATGCCCTCGGTGGGCTCTGGCGCGAACACGTTCATGCTCAGCCCACCCGGCGCCATCAGCACCAACCGGCCGGCCCGGTCCGGGTGGCGCAGCGCGAAACGCACCGCGGTGCCGCCGCCGAGCGAGTTGCCGACCAGGTGCGCCCGCTCGATGCCGAGCGAGTCCAGCAGCCCGGCCAGAGCGTCGGCGCTGTGCTCGAAGTAGTGGCTGCCCGGCACCGGGGCGCCGGAGCGGCCGAACCCGGGCTGGTCGTGAGCCACCGTGCGCAGCGCCTCGGCGAACACCGGGACGTTCGGCCCGAAGTTGCTCCATGCCGAGGCGCCGGGGCCGCCGCCGTGCAGCAGCACCACTGCGGTGCCGTGCTGCTCACCGGCCTGGTGGTAGTGCAGCCACAGGCCGGGCGCGACCTCGGCGAACTGGCCCTCGGCCAGCGCGGTGGCGCGGTTCGTGGTCGGGCTGGAGGTCATGCTCACACCATCGCGTCCTGCACCGGGAGGCCGAGCTCCCCGGTGCCGTACAGGGCCAGGGCCCGCTCCGGGTCGTTGATCGCGTGCACTCGGCCGGCGTGTGCGTCCCGCCAGAACCGTTGGATGGGGGTGCCGGTGCGCAGCGCCCGCCCGCCGGAGTTCTCGAACAGCTTGTCGATGGCGGCGACGGCCCGCCCGGTGCCCCGGACCTGGTCGCGCCGGATGGCCAGCCGCAGCGGCATCGGCATCTTCTCCCCCGCCGTGGCCAGCCGCATCAGCTCGGTCATGTGGTGCTCCAGCTGCAGCCACGCGGCGTCGATGTCGCTGGCCGCCTCGCCGATCCTGACCTGGGCGAACGGGTCGGCGGCAGCCTTGTTGCCGTAGGACACGCGGATCCGGTTACGGGTGTGCTCCACGTGCGCCTCGTAGGCCCCGGTGGCCATGCCGATGATCGGGGTGGTGATCGTGTACGAGAACACCGAGCCGAACGGCAGTCGGTAGAGCGGGCCCGGGTTGGCCTCCTGGCCGGGGCAGCGGCAGCGTGAGGTGTCCATGAAGCTCAGCGAGCGGTGCGCCGGCACGAACACGTCGTCGACGACGATGTCGTTGCTGCCGGTGCCGCGCAGGCCGACGGTGTCCCACACGTCGTCGATGGTGTAGTCGCCCAGCGGCAGCAGGAAGGTCTTGAAGTCGACCTGGTTGCCATCGCCGTCAGTCACGATGCCGCCGAGCAGCACCCAGCTGGCGTGGTCACAGCCGGACGAGAAGCTCCACCGCCCGGACAGCCGGTAACCGCCGTCCACGAGCACGGCCTTGCCGGTCGGCGCGTACGAGGACGACATCCGGGTGTGCGGGTCCTCGCCCCACACGTCGTCCTGCGCCTGCGCGGGGAACAGTGCCAGCTGCCAGGGGTGCACGCCGACCACCGAGGCCACCCAGCCGGTGGACCCGCATGCGCTCCCGATCAGCCGGATCGCCGTGTAGAAGGTCACCGGGTCAGCCTCGTAACCGCCGAACCGGGCCGGCTGCAGCAGCCGGAACACGCCCGCCTCCTGCAGCGCCTTCATCGACGCCTCGGGCAGCCTGCGAGCGTCCTCGACCTCCTGGGCCCGCTCCCGGAACACCGGCAGCAGGTCCCGCACGGCCTCGATGACCTTCTCGCCCATGCGCTGCTCCGTTCGCCCGCCGGGCGCCGCCGACATGCGTGCCGCCCCGACGGCGAGACTAGAACACGTTCTCGTTTGTGTCGAGTCCGGCCGGGCCGGTTCGCGACAGCCCGGCCGGCTCCGCGCGGGCCAGCCTGGCTCAGCGCAGGGCGTGCCGGCCGGCGCGGCGGCCGGAGAAGATGCAGTCGGCCAGGGACAGCCCGCTGACGTAGGACCGCGAGCAGATCCCGACGGCGGTCCGGCCGGCGGCGTACAGGCCGCCGACCGGCGTGCTGTCGGGGCGCAGCGTGGCGCCGGTCCGCTCGTCGACGACCAGACCGCCCAGGGTGAGCATCGGGCACGGGTAGTACATGCTCGGGCGGATCGAGATGTCGAGCAGCGAGTACGGCGGCTCAGTCACGGCGCGCACGAACTCCGAGGGCTTGCCGGCCGGGTCGGGCAGGCCGGCGCCCGCGGCGTCGTTGTGCGCCTTGAGGGTGGCGCGCAGCCCGTCGGCGTCCACGCCGGCCTTCGCGGCCACCTCGTCCAGCGTGTCGCCGGACACCCGGCCTGCGCGCAGCAGGTACTCGGTCTGAAGGCGCTGGAACCACACGGTCTGGCCGCGCAGCTGGCGGCGGGCGTCGCGGACCAGGCCGGCGTCCACCAGCAGCCAGCCTCGCCCGCCGTGCTCGCTGACCAGGGCGTGACCGAGCGCCGCGCCGTAGCGGGACTCGTCGCAGACCCGCTGCCCGGCGACGTCCACCAGCACGGAACCGAGGAACGCACTCGGCGGGCTGATGAACCGCCACACCGACACCGAGCCGAGCTCCGCCGTGGCCGCCCCGGCCGCGAGGCCGAGGCGGATGCCGCTGCCGTCGTCGCCCGGGGTACCCAGTGCCAGGCCACCGCGGTACGCCGGCGCATGCTCGCGCAGCATGTCGCGGTTCTGGATGAAGCCGCCGGCGGCCAGCACCACGCCCCGGCGCGCCCAGATCCGCACCGGCCGGGCGTGGCGCTGTTCCAGGGCCGCCGCCCGGGGGTGCAGCGCGCGGCGCAGCGGCGGGTAGTAGAGGCCGGGCTTGGCGGCGTACCGGGACAGCCAGCGGTGGGTAGTGGCCGGGCGCCCGGTGAGCTGCCGCGCGGCCACGCCGACCACCC
Organism: Pseudonocardia sp.; assembly: GCA_036272795.1. Lineage (GTDB taxonomy): Bacteria > Actinomycetota > Actinomycetes > Mycobacteriales > Pseudonocardiaceae > Pseudonocardia. Next base: position 3,940 of record DATAYB010000558.1, on the reverse strand, counting down.
GACCGTCGTCCCCGGTAACCAGCTCGGCCGCGGAGGTCTGGGTGAGCACCCGCACGCCGAGTGACCTTGCCGTGCTGGCCAGTCGGTCGAACAGCACGCCGCCGGAGATGCCGGAGCCGTGCGCGCGGTGTCCCCGGGGCGCCGGCGGCGCGGCGTCCCGGAACCCTCCCGCGGCCTCGCTGCCGGAGTAGTACAGGTAGTGCCGGTTGCTCGGGTAGGACGTCTTGTACGGGCAGAGGCTGGCCTGGAACGGCACACCCAGCTCGGCAAGCCAGTCGATCATCCCGGGGCTCTCCGCGCAGAACCGGCGCAGGGTCTCGGCGGACACGACGTCGCCGACCTCCCGTCGCAGGTACTCGTACATCGCCTCCGGGGTGTCGGTGATGCCGGCCGCCCGCTGCACGCTCGTGCCACCGCCGGCGTACACCACGCCGCCGGACAGGGCCGTCGCCCCGCCGCCGTCGAACCGGTCCAGCACGACGACCTCGGCGCCGGCCCGCGCCGCCTCGATCGCCGCGCAGGCGCCCGCCGCCCCGAACCCGACGATGACCACATCGGCGGTCAGCTCGTCCGCGTCCACTCGACACCTCCACAAAATGGAACACGTTCTAGTAGACTCCGGTCCGCCAAGTCTCGAACCTGACGTGGCTGCACCGCGAAACGTTTCTATAACATGTTTCAGTCTGGTCGACCGGGAGGTGACATGCGCGAGTGTGACGTGGTCGTGGTGGGCAGCGGCGCGGCCGGGATGACCGCGGCCCTGACCGCCGCGCACCGAGGGCTCGACGTCGTGCTGGTGGAGAAGGCCCAGCGGTTCGGCGGCTCCACCGCCCGCTCCGGCGGCGGCGTCTGGGTGCCCAACAACTCGGTCCTGCGCAAGGCCGGGGTGCCCGACTCGCCGTCCCGGGCCGCGACCTACCTCGAGCACCTGCTCGGCGACTCGGTGTCAGCACCCCGCCGCCAGGCGCTGGTCGACCACGGCCCGGCGATGCTGGACCTGGTCCGCTCGCTCACCCCGCTGGACTTCGCCTGGGTGCCCGGCTACGCCGACTACTACCCGGAGCTGCCCGGCGGCATGCCCCAGGGCCGCAACATCGAGCCGAAGCCGCTGGACGGCAACATCCTCGGTGACGACCTGGCCCGGCTCAACCCGCCGTACATCCGCAGCCCCGGCGGGATCACCGTCACCGCCGCCGACTACCGCTGGCTCAGCCTGATCGCGCGGCACCCGAGGGGCGCGCTGAAGGCGGGGCGGGTGTTCGGCCGCTGGGTGCTGGGCAAGGTCCGCCGGCAGCACACCCTGGTGATGGGCCAGGCACTGATCGCGGGGCTGCGCGCGGGGCTGACCAGGCTCGACGTGCCGGTCTGGCTGGACACCCCGCTGGTCGAGCTCTGCCGCGACGGCGACCGGGTCACCGGCCTGATCGTGCGGCACGGGCGCGGCGAGGAGGAGCTGCGGGCGCGGCGCGGTGTCGTGCTGGCCAGTGGCGGCTTCGAGCACAACGCGGCGATGCGGGCGCGCTACCAGCGGGCGCCCATCGGCACGGAGTGGACCACTGGCGCCGCGGAGAACACCGGTGACGGCATCGAGGCCGGTCAGCGGGCCGGGGCGGCGGTCGGCCTGATGGACGACGCCTGGTGGGGACCCTCCATCCCGCTCACCGGCGGCCCGTACTTCTGCCTCAACGAGCGCACGCTGCCCGGCTGCATCCTGGTCAACTCCGCCGGCGAGCGGTTCGTCAACGAGGCCGCCCCGTACGTCGACGCGGTGCACGCGATGTACGACGGCCATGCCACCGGGGTCTCCCACGTACCGTCCTGGCTGATCTTCGACCAGCGCTACCGCAAGCGGTACCCGTTCGCCGGGCTGCGCCCCGGGCAGCCGTTCCCCGGCCGCTGGTACAAGGCCGGCGCGGTGCACACGGCCCCGTCGCTCGACGAGCTGGCCGCCAAGATCGAGGTACCCGCCGACGGGCTGCGCGGCACCGTGAACGCGTTCAACACCGCTGCCAGGGCCGGCCGCGACGACCGGTTCCACCGGGGTGACAGCGCCTACGACCGGTACTACGGCGACCCCAGGCAGAAGCCGAACCCGTGCCTCGGGCCGCTCGAGGTGGGCCCGTTCCACGCCGTCCGGATCGTGCCCGGCGACCTGGGCACCAAGGGCGGCCTGTGTGTCGACGAGCGCTCCCGGGTGCTGCGCGCGGACGGCTCGGTGATCGCCGGCCTCTATGCGGCGGGCAACGTGAGCTCCGCGGTCATGGGCAACACCTACGCCGGCGCGGGCGCCACCATCGGGCCTGCCATGACCGGTGGCTACCTGGCCGCGCTGGACCTGGCCGCGCTCGACCCGGCGGTAATGGATTCGGCGGCGCTGGATTCGGCGGTGCTGGGCTCGACGGGCCTGGGCTCGGTGGAACCGGCGCCGGTCGAGGTGGCTGCCGCCGAGGCCTCGCCCGCCGACCGGGCGAGTGGAGGTGCGGGATGAACGACGACGGGGTCCGCACGATCGATGTAGGCGTGCCGCCGACCCGGTTCGCGAGGGGCTGGCACTGCCTCGGGATGGCCGAGCCGTTCCGCGACGGCAAGCCGCACGCGGTGCAGGCGTTCGGCACGAAGCTGGTGGTGTTCGCGGACAGTGCCGGTGAGCTGAAGGTATTGGACGGCTACTGCCGGCACATGGGCGGCGATCTCACCCAGGGCGCCGTCAAGGGCGACACCGTCGCCTGCCCGTTCCACGACTGGCGGTGGGCCGGCAACGGCCGCTGCGTGGGCATCCCCTACGCCAAGCGGGTACCGCCTCGGGCCCGTACCCGGACCTGGCAGACGTGCGAGCAGAACAGACAACTCTTCGTCTGGCACGACCCGCAGGGCCGCCCGCCGGGCCCTGAGCTGGCCATCCCCCGCATCGAGGGCGCGTTCTCCGACGAGTGGAGCGACTGGACCTGGGACACGCTCGTGATCGAGGGGTCCAACTGCCGCGAGATCATCGACAACGTCGTCGACATGGCGCACTTCTTCTACGTGCACTTCGCGTTCCCGACGTTCTTCAAGAACGTCTTCGAGGGCCACGTCGCCACCCAGTACCTGCACACCAAGGCCCGCCCGGACGTCGGCAAGAAGTCCGCATACACGGAGAACAGCCTGCTGCGCTCCGAGGCGTCCTACTTCGGCCCGTCATACATGATCGACTACCTGTGGCACGACTTCAACGGCTTCACGATCGACACCGTCCTGATCAACACCCACTACCCGATCAGCCCGACGTCGTTCGTGCTGCAGTGGGGCGTGATCGTGCACAAGCCGCCGGGGCTGACCCATGAGCAGGGCAACAAGCTGGCCGAGCGGTTCGCGAAGGGCACCGGCGTCGGCTTCCTGCAGGACGTGGAGATCTGGAAGAACAAGTCCCGGATCGACAACCCGCTGCTGTGCGAGGAGGACGGGCCCGTCTACCAGCTGCGCCGCTGGTACGACCAGTTCTACACCGACGTCGAGGACGTCACCGACGAGATGACGCAGCGCTTCGAGTTCGAGGTCGACACCACGCGTGCGGTCGAGGCTTGGGAGGCGGAGGTCGCCGCGAACCTCGTCGCCCGAGAGGAGCGCGAGCGGAACGAGCATCGGCAGAGCGAGGAACGTGAACGGCTCGAGGCCGCTCAGGAGTCCCAGGCCAAGGAGCCCAGCGCGCCATGACCGGGCCGGTGCGCTCCGCCGAGGAGCTCGCCGCCGGCACGGAGGCCGACCGGCGCGCGCAGCTGGAGGACGGGCTGTCCGGCGTGGACTGCGGGCACTGCGGCGGGCTGGTCCGGGTGAAGAAGCACAGCCTCGCGCACACCAGCATCCAGTGGACCGCCGACGCGACCAGGCGCTGCGCGGCGTACACGGTCCGCGAAGGCTGCCCGCACCTGCGGCGCAGCGTCGACGCCGCCGTGGCGGAGGG
>DATAYB010000557.1:0-1897 GCA_036272795.1 Pseudonocardia sp. | reverse complement strand
ACCACCCACGCCCGCGGCAAGCCGACCACGGCGCTGACGCAACTTGCGCTCGTTCACGGCTACACGACCGCGTTCTGGTGGTGCGCCGGGATCTTCCTGGCCGGGGCGGTCCTCTGCGGCTCGCTGATGCGCAGCGGCCCCCTGCAGGGCCGCTCGGCCCCGGCTGCCACGGCCCCCGCGGCTGCGCCGGCCGACACCGAGGCGACGGACCCGGTCACCACCCCGGAGTGAGCTACCTTCCGCCCGTCCGCGCCGGCTCGGCCGGCGCGGACGCCTCCGCGATCCGGCCGAGCACGATCGTGAAGCGGGACATGCCTGGCCGGCTGGTCACCATCACCGCGCCGTGGTGGGCGGTGACCACGGCGTAGACGATCGCGAGCCCGAGGCCCGTCGACGAGGCGTTGGTGGCGTGCGAGCGGGAGCTGTCGGCCCTGGTGAACCGCTCGAACAGGTCGGGCAGCAGGTCGGGTGGGATGCCGGGGCCGTCGTCGGTCACCGAGACCACCAGCCGGGGCTCGGGCGGCAGCGTCCCCTGCGATACCGACTCGGCACCGCCGGGCCCGTCGTCGGGCAGCGCGCCGCTGACCCGCACGGTGACCGTCGTGCCGTCAGGCGTGTGCCGCCCGGCGTTGGACAGCAGGTTACCGAGCACCTGCCGCAGCCGGTGCTCGTCGCCAAGGACAAGCTCCGGGTCGTCCGGCAGTTCGAGCACCCACCGGTGGCCCGGTCGCGCCACCTGGGCGTCGCTCGTGGCGTCGATGGCCAGCCGCGTCATGTCGACGGGCTCGCTGCTCAGCGGCCGCCCGGCGTCGAGCCGGGCGAGCAGCAGCAGGTCGTCGACGAGCACGCTCATCCGGGTGGACTCGGAGAGCACCCGGCCGAGGGCGTGCGTTACCGGCTCGGGTGAGTCGCCGGGATGGCGCAGGGCAAGCTCGGCGTAGCCGCGGATGGCGGCCAGGGGAGTACGCAGCTCGTGGCTGGCGTCCGCGGCGAACCGGCGCAGCCGTGACTCGCTCGACGCGCGGCGCCGCAGCGCGGTCTCCACGTGACCGAGCATCCGGTTGAACGCGATCCCCACCTGGCCCGTCTCGGTGTTCGGGTCGGTATCCGGCACCCCGGCAGGCAGCGACACCTCGCCGGACTCGAGTGGCAGCTCCGCCACCTGCGACGCGGTGGTGGCCACCCGGCGCAGTGGGCGCAGCGAGAACCGCACCCAGAGGGTGCCGAGGACCCCGGCGAGCAGCACGACGACGGCGAACACCGAGACTTCGGCGAACGCGACGTCGCGCAGCTGGTCGTGCAGCGCGGACAGCGGCAGGCCGGTGTAGTACACGGACGAGTCGCAGTCGGGGTCGAGGATCGCGGTGATCAGGAACGTGCCGCGGGCCTGGCTCACGTAGCGGGCCTGGGTCGGGAAGTCCGCGTTGGGCGGACCTGCGCTGGTGCACTGGTGGCTGCTCAGCGAGGGTGCCTGCCACGGCTGGATGTCGCTCATGCTCTCTTGCTCGGCGGCCGTCAGCGAGAACGGCCTTTCACCCACGAGCGCGCTCTGCCACTGGCCACCCGACAGGACCGCGACGAAGGTGCCCTCCGCGAGCCCCGGGCACGACTCGTAGATCGAGTCAGCGAAGGGCATGGTGCCGCCGCCGTTCGGACTGGACGAAGGCGACGGCGAGGGGGCCGCCGACGCGCTCGGCGCGGCGTCCGGGTCGTTCGCGCCAGGCTGCCCGCTGGTGCCATGTCCCTGGCCGTCTCCGTTGTCACCGCTGCCGTTGTACTGCTGTTCCCAGCACTTGTAGGCCAGGCCCGTCGCGGTCTGCAGCTCGCCCTTGAGCTCGCGCGACAGCGCTCCCTGGACGGCGAAGTAGGTGACGAGGCCGACCGTGGCGCAGCCGAT
>DATAYB010000556.1:0-11775 GCA_036272795.1 Pseudonocardia sp. | reverse complement strand
GACCTCCGACACCTCACCCGAGGTCATCACCCACACCGACTAGTCACACCTCGACAAGTCACTCTCAGCAACAAGTGGCTTAGCGGACTGACCTGGTGGACTTGTCGCGTCTTCTTGTCACGACATGTGGCACTTGTCGTTACTTCTTGCCGTGACGAGTCGAGCTCTTCTCACCACCAGTCGAACCTGGCGCACCTAATTCCAGCGACAAGTCGAGCCGCCTCCACCACCGCGCCGGCACATGAACCGCCGCCGGGACACCACCTCACACCCGAGCGAGCCGCTATCCATCGCCGCTCGCGCGCGAGTCGCCATGGGCAACACCACTCGCGCGCGAGTGATCATCCACACCGCCCCGGGCACCCCCCGAGCGCTACGCGCAACACCGACACGCGCGCTCGGCCCATCCGACATCCCGCCACTTGTCGCGGCTAATACCCACGACGAGTCCCACTTGTCGTGCCCATTTCCAACGACCAGTCGGACTTGTCGCGGCTACTTCCCACGACAAGACCCACCTGTCGTGTCTATTTCCAACGACAAGTCAGGCCGGAGGGCACGCCAACGCACCACCGCGCCCATCACAACAGCACCCACCACAACACCCACCGCAACAGCGCCGACCCCGCTGACACCCGGCACCCAATCCGATGCACGCACCCATGCCGGAATGTCACGCGGACAATCACCAACCTCAACAGTCACACCAACCCAGCTAACTGTCCATCGTCCCATCGACACCAAAAACCCCACTTGTCGCTGCTATTAGTCACGACAAGAGCCACCTGTCGTGTCTACTTCCCACGACAGGTCGAACCAGGGCAGGCTGCTTCAAACCCCATCGACCCCATCACCACCGAGAACACCACGGGCACGACCACCCACGCCATCCCCTCGCCCCCCGCGTGCCACAAGAAATAGGTACATCCACCCCCGCCACCTACGCCTATTTCCCGCAACAAGCGCTCGCGACAATTCACATATGTGAATAGCGATCAGATTTCTGAATTGTTATCGGGATCTGGCTTGTCGGCCCGTTTTTCGCGTGTGAGTGTGGTTGCGGCCACAGTTGGCCCTGGACGAAGGAACGAGGCGACTCCGCTATGACGCAGACCTCGCCCGAGCGGCGGCACATCAGTCGGACCACGTTGTACTTCTTCGGCGCGCTCGGCGGCATCCTGTTCGGCTACGACCTCGGGGTGATCTCCGGGGTACTGCCGTTCATCGGCAAGGCTTGGGACCTGACCAGCTGGGACAAGGGCATCATCACGGCCAGCCTGTCGGTCGGCGCCATCGTGGGGGCGCTGTACTCCAGCCGGACGAACGAGCGGCTCGGCCGGCGGCGCACGATCATGGTCGCGGCCGTGATCGTCATCATCGGCACGATCGCGGCCACGTTCTCGCCGTCGTTCTTCCTGCTGGTCGTCTCCAGGCTGATCATCGGGCTGGGTATCGGGCTGTCGTCGTCGACGGTGCCTACGTACCTGTCCGAGCTCGCGCCCGCGCGGCTACGCGGTGCGATGGGCGCGCTGAACCAGATCTTCATCGTGCTCGGCATCCTGATCGCGTTCCTGGTCAGCTACGGCCTCGGCCCGTCGGCGAACTGGCGCGCGATGTTCGCCGGCGCGATCGTACCGGCGGCGATCCTGCTGTTCGGCCTGATCGTCCTGCCGGAGACCCCGAGGTGGCTGGTCAAGAACGGGCGGGAGGAGGAAGCCCGTTCGGTCCTGATCAGCTCGCACGGTGGCACCGCCGACCTCGATGCGGAGATCGCCACGATCCGCGAGGTCATCCGGCTGGACACCGAGCAGCCCGCCCGCCTACGTGACCTGTTCGCGCCGTGGGTCCGGCCGATGCTGATCGTCGCGCTGCTGCTCGCGGTCGGCCAGCAGTTCAGCGGCGTCAACGCGATCAACGCCTACTTCCCGACGATGCTGATCAGCCTCGGTTTCGCCACCCAGGCCGCGCTGCTGGCCGGTGTGCTGCTCGGCGTGACGAAGTTCCTGTTCACCGCGTGGGTGGTGTTCGTCGTGGACCGCTGGGGCCGCAAGCCACTGCTGCTGATCGGCAACGTGATCATGGTGGTCACCCTCGCGGCGGCCGGGATCATCGTGCTGAACGTGCACGACACCGGAACCCGGGGCATCCTGATGCTGACCATGATGATCTTCTATCTGGTCGGCTACGAGCTTGGCTGGGGCGCGGTCGTCTGGGTGATGATGGCCGAGGTGTTCCCGCTGCGGGTGCGCGCGGCGGGCATGGGCGTCGGCAGTGTGGTGCTGTGGGCCGCGACCGGCATCGTCAGCGCGGTCTTCCCGATCATCTCCGACCCGAAGGCCCTGGGCATCGGCTACTCGATGTTCATCTTCGCCGCGATCAACGTGGTCCTGTTCGGTCTGACCAAGTGGCTCGTGCCGGAGACCAAGGGCCGCAGCCTGGAGCAGATCGAACTGGACCTGCGCGCCCGCACCCACCTCCGCGCAACCAGCTGACCCACCGAAGCCCGAGGCCGGGTCCCGAGCTGCTCGGGACCCGGCCTCAGCCGTGTACGGGGCCGTCGGCTATCGCGGCGAGACCGTGCCCGGCTGGCCGATCGTGTCCGCCGCCGGCGCGGCGTTGATCATCATCTGGCTGGCCACCATCCCGCTGGCCCGGTGGCTGAGCTCGTCGTAGTAGCGCAGCCCGCTGTCGATCTCGGCGACGATGCCGGGGGCGGCTTCGAACTCCCCGAGCGTGTCCTGGATCTTGTGTTCGGCGGTGTCGAGGGCACCCTGTTCCCGGTCGAGGTAGATGCCGTAGGACTCGCGCAGCTGCTGCTCCAGTTGCCGCAGCACCTCGCTCACGTCGTTGCCACACTTGACGGAGGCATCGTCGATGTAGCGGTGCAGCGCGGAGTTGGCCTGGGAGCGGCGGCGGCTGAGCCGGTTCTTGCGCTCCTCGAGCACCGCGGTCAGCGCCATCAGCGCAGCTGGTCCGGCGCCGATCCACGGCGGCAGGGCGAGGTGCGCGATGCCCGCGATCAGGTAGTACATGATGAACCCGACCCAGGCCCGCATCAGGATGTTCATCGAGGACGACAGGGTCAGCACCGGCTCGGCCGGCAGGGCCCGCTCGGCTGTGGGCGCGGTCGCCAGCTCGGTGGGCGGGCAGGCCCGGTTCGGGTCCAGCGGGAACGGCTTGGCCAGGACGAAATGCCGCCCGGCGCGACCGGAGAAGTTCCAGGCGGCCTGCACGGCGAACTCGCGGTTCTCCTGTGCCTCCCGCGTCAGCCGCTGACGCAGCCACTGCGTCACGACCTCCCACTCCTCGCTCGGTCGCCGTTCGGCGATGGCCTTCTCGACGTCGGTGCGCACGGTCTGGATCCGGCGGCGCAGGTCGAGGTCGGTATCGGCGTGCGCGCTGGCGAAGGCGTTGGCGAGCATCACCGGCCAGCGGACCGTGCGGTCCCGCAGGACGTTCAGCCGCTGCTCCAGCGCCTGCGCCTGAGCCCGGGCGTTCTCCACCGAACCCGGCCGCCCGAGTGTCGCGCGGCGCTGGTGCAGCATCTGCCGCAGCTGCGCCAGCACGGCCAACGTGTGGTGGGCAACGGCCCGCAGCTTGGTGCGCTCGCCGTCGATGCACAGCCGCTCCAGGTGACCGCGCAGCGCGGGGATCCCGGACGACTCGATCAGGTTCTCGTCACCCGAGTACTCCCCGCGCAGCCGGGTCACCGACGACACCGCCCATGTCTCCACCCCGATGCCGGCGTCCCGCAGCAGCGCCTGGTCCTGCTCGAGCACGCGGTACCAGTGCGGCGAGTTGTCGATCTTGGTCAGCACGAACATGATCGTCGGGCAGACGTCCTGGATCCGGCGCAGCTGCTCGAGCTCGACGCCGGTCAACACCGCCGAGGCGTCCGAGACGAACAACACCGCGTGCGCCTGGGCCGGGTTCCACACCTGTACCAGCGCCGATGGCGAGGACACTCCGCCTGCCGGTGGGTTCGGCTCGGCCATCATCAGCCGGGAGATCGCCGAGGGTCCCTCGCCGGTCACGTCCCGCCGGGACACCATCAGTGCCTCGATCAGGGCGGACCTGCCCTGCTTCTGGCCGCCGACAACCAGCACCCGAACCGTCGAGTCCTCCAGCAGCCCGCGAGCGTCGGAGAGTCGCGCGAGGAGATCCGCCCGCCGGGCCTCGTCGGCCTCGGCCATGGTCAGTTCGAGAATCTCCGAGGCATCGCGCACACTCGCCCTCTCCAGCTCCTGCGAGGACATCATCAGGCTCCTTTCGCGGCCGGGGAGCCCGGTTGGATCCCGTCGACTGGCATGACAAGAGCCTCTGTCAACGCCGGCCGGTCAGCGATCGAGCCGTCCCCCCGTCCGGGGCGGGCGCTGCCCTACGCCCCGCCGGGGGTAAACCCCACTACCGCGAGCGCGCCGCCGAGGGCGCGGAGCGCGGGTGGAAAGGAGCCGTCCGGGGCCTCGGTCAGTGGTCTCCGCTGCCGGAGTCGCTGTGGTGGTGGTGATGGTGGCCGCCGCCATCACCGTCACTGCCGCTGTCCCCACTGCTGTCGGAGCCGCCCCCGCTGTCGGAGTCCTGGTAGGTCCCCTGGTCGGCGGCCTGCGGCGGCACGTTGCACTTCTGGTTCGCGAAGATCGGGCCGGCCATCACCGGCAGGCTGTCCGGCGGGTTGACCTGCGCCGGCACCCGGCCCGTGAACAGGTTCTCGCAGTCGTCGGTAGCCTGCTTCGTGCCGTCCTGACCGTCGATCCACATGTCCAGGTGCGTGTCGGTACCGGACGGCTGCTTCGCGGCGCCGGAGTCCTCCACGATCACGTAGCGCTGCACCGACGGCAGGTAGAACTTCGTGCCGGGCTGCCACGCCATGTCACCCTGGTGGCCGGGTACCGCGACCGTGATCGGGTCCGCGAACGTGCCCTGCCCACCGGCCTCCTTGTGCAGCACCGGCTCCCCCACCGTCGACGAGCCGGGGGGCGTGTTGTCCTGCCACGAGTAACCGGTCAGCCAGATGGTCAGCTGCTTCACCCCGGGTGCCGCCGCCGGCGGCTGCTGCGGCTCCGGGGTACGCGAGCACGCGCACGCGAGCGCCACGACCACACCCAGTACCGCCGCCACCCGCACCGAGCCGCGATACGCACGGCGGCGGGTCACCTGATCTTCTCCAGCCACCCCCGCAGTCTGCACCACGGCGACTGAGCGCCGACCAGGACCCGGGACGCCGCACAGTCAGCCGATGTGCACGTCCACCAGGTACGGGGTGCCCGAGGCGAGAGCGTCGCACAGCGCGCCGCGCAGCTGGTCAGGCTGTCGGACGGTGACCCCGGCGCAGCCCATGTCCCTGGCCAGGCCGGCGAAGTCGATCCCGGGCAGCGCGGTACCGACCGGCTTGCTGATCCCGAAGTGCCGGGCGAACCCGTCCAGGGCCGCGTAGCCGCCGTTGTTCACCACGACGAACACGATCGGCAGCGACTCCCGCGCCGCCGACCAGAGCGCCTGGATCGAGTACATGCTGGAGCCGTCGCCGAGCAGCGCGATCACCTGCTGCTCCGGCCTGGCCAGCGCCACTCCGACGGCCGCCGGCATGCTGTGCCCGAGGCCGCCGCTGGCGCAGGTGAAGAAGCTCTCGGCGCGGTCGAACGGCAGGTGCTCGTGTATCACCGGCCGGCTGCCCGGTGCCTCCTCCACCACGATGCTCGACTCCGGCCGCAGCTCGGCGAGCGTCTGCATCAGCAGCGCCTCGGTGATCGTCGGCGGGTCCACGATCCTGGCCGGCCGCTCCCGGGGCGGCGGGCTCGGCCGGGACGCCGGTGCCGGGCCGGCGAGCAGGTCGCGCAGCCCGAGCCGGATGCTGGTCACGACCGAGGTACCGAGCGGGGTCCACGCCGCTGTCGCGGGGTCGTCGACCAGCTGGAACAGTTCGGTGCCGCCCGCGAGGTGCGGCCCGTCGCCCTCCACGTGGTAGGAGAACACGGGGGCGCCGAGGACCACGACCACGTCGTGGTCCGCCAGCCGGGCCCGGATGCCGTCGCGGTCGGCGGGCAGGAAGCCGGCGAAGAGCGGGTGGGACTCGGGAAAGCCGCAGCGCGCGGACAGCGGCGCAACCCACACCCGGGCCCGGTGCCACTCGGCCAACGCCACGGCCTCGTCGAACGCACCGTCCCTGTCCACACCGGCTCCCACGACCAGCGCCGGACGGGCCGAGCGGGCCAGCGCCCCTGCAACGCGGTCGAGCAGGGCCGGGTCGGCGCGCACCGCGGTACTGACCGAGCGCGGCGGCAGCGGCTGCGCCGGGTCCATCGGCTCGTCCCAGTCATCGACCGGCACCGACAGGAACACCGGGCCCGCCGGCGGCGCGAGAGCCAGGTGGTACGCCCTGGCCAGCGCGGCTGGCACGTCCTGCGCCCTCGCCGGCTCACAGCTCCACTTCACGTAGGGCTTCGGAAGCTCGGTAGCCTGCTCCGCGAACAGGAACGGCTCGCCGACCAGCATCGACCGCGCCTGCTGGCCGGCCGTGATGACCAGCGGCGTCCGGTTGCGCCAGGCCGTGAAGATGTTGCCCATCGCGTTGCCGACGCCCGCCGCCGAGTGCAGGTTGACCATGGCCGCGTTGCGGGTGGCCTGGGCGTAGCCGTCGGCCATGCCGACCACGACGGCCTCCTGCAGCCCGAGCACGTAGCGGAAGTCGTCCGGGAAGTCGCGGAACATCGGGAGCTCGGTCGAGCCCGGGTTGCCGAATATCCGGGTCATCCCGAACGAGCGCAGCTGGTCGAGCACAGTATCCCGGACGGTGCGGGACATCTCGGCCACCTCTCCATTCGGCTGTCGCGCGGCGACTGGTCGGGTCCCAGTCTCGGCCGCGCACCCCAGAACCGACATGCGCGTCAGCGACCCAAGCCATAACTTTTCGGCATGAGCCTCGACTCGCGCCACCTCACGGCGTTCCTGGCGATCGTCGAGCACGGCAGTGTGGGACGGGCCGCCGCCGCGTTCGGCCTGACCCAGCCCGCCCTCAGCCGGACCCTGCGCAAGCTCGAGACCGACCTCGGGGCGCCCCTGTTCGAACGGCACACCACCGGCATGGTGCTCACCGAGTACGGCGCGACCCTGCTGCCGAGGGCCCGGCTGATCGCCGCCGAGTCCCACCGCGCCGTCGAGGACGTCCGTGGTCTGCGCGGGCTCAGCGCCGGCACACTGCGCCTCGGCGCCGTCGCATCCGTGCTGATCTACCCCCTGCCCGCTGTCCTCGGACGGTTGCTCGGCCGGTACCCCGACCTGCGGGTGGAGCTCACCGAGGCCGTCGAGGACCGCCTGGTCGCCGCGCTGACCAGCTACGACATCGACCTGGCCATCGGCTCCACGATCGAGGAGGACGACGGGATCGCACTGGCCGGCCGGCTGCGCTGGCAGGACCGCACGATGGTGGTCGCCGCGCCGGACCACCCGCTGCGGGACCGGCCCGGGCTCGCGCTGGCCGACCTGCGCGACGCACCCTGGGCACTGACGCCACCGGGCACCGCGCCGCACGACGCCCTGTTCACGATCTTCCGCGACGCCGGGCTCCACCCACCCCGGATCGGCATCACCAGCCGCTCGGTCCTCACGCTCAAAGCACTCGTGGCGCAGGTCGGCTACCTCTCGTACCTGCCACGCACGCTGATCGGCCCGGAGCGCGCCGCCGGCACGATCGACACCATTGCCGTGCGAGGTACGGCTCACCCCCGCCACTTCGCCATGTACCGCCGCCGGCACGGCTACCTGCCCCGCCCGGCGGAGGCGCTGGTCGAGGCCCTGCGGCAACCCGTCGACTAACCCGACCCACGGGCCACCCCTAGCGCGAGTCGCGGATTCGTCAGCGCGAGTCGCGGGTTCCGTCAGCCCCACCGCCGGTGCTCCGCCGCTTCAGGGTGGTGCTGGTGAACCGGCGGCGGTACACGGTCGGCGGCACTCCCAGGTGGTGCAGGAAGGCCCGGCGCAGGCTCTCGTCACTGCCGAAGCCGCTGCGCGCGGCCGCCGAGCCGACCGTGTGGCCGGCCTCGAGCAAGGTCTGCGCCGCCTCCAACCGCAGCCGCTCGACGTGGCGCGCCGGCGTGGTGCCGAGCTCCTGCTGGAACAGCCGCGTGAGCTGGCGGGTACTCGTGCCGGCGGCGGCGGCGAGCTCCGGTACCGAGTAACTGCCGGCGGGGTCGGCGGCCACGGTGTCCAGCAGCTCGCGGAGCGGCCGGTTCTTCGGGCGGGGCGTGCGCGAGGGCACCGAGAACTGCGACTGGCCGCCGGGCCGCTGCAGGAACACGACCAGGGACCGGGCCACCTCGCGGGTCAGGTCGGAGCCGTGGTCGTCCTCCACGAGCGCCAGCGTGAGGTCGATGCCCGCGGTCACGCCGGCTGACGTGGCGATCGGGCCGTCGGTGACGAAGATGGCGTCGAGCTCGACGGTGATCCGTGGGTAGCGCCGGGCCAGCGTCGCGCCGTGCCGCCAGTGCGTGGTGGCCCGCCGCCCGTCCAGCAGTCCAGTGGCGGCGAGCAGGAACGCGCCGGTACAGATGGAGGCGATCCGGCCGGCGCCCCCGGTCAGCCCGACGGCGGCCGCCACCAGCTCCGGCTCGAGGAACGCCACCAGCCCCTCGGAGCCCGGCAGCAGCACCGTGTCGGGGCCGGCCGCGCCGTCGAACGCCTCGGACACCCGGCCGTCCACGGCGAGCTGGATGCCGGTCGACGAGCGCACCGGGCCGCCGTCCAGCGAGTACGTCGCCACCTCGTAGCTGGCGCCCGCGCGGTTGGCCTCACTGAGCACCTCCGCCGGCCCGGCGACGTCCAGCAGCGTGACACCGGGGAACACCAGCAGACCGACCCGGTGCACCCCACCCGCCACTACGACCTCCGCTCGATGTCCGAATCCGTGGTAAGTCTGCCCGAAAGGACAGCGGGCGTCACCCCGACCGGGATGTGCGCGACCCCTGGTAGGCGCCGGTCAGCCACATCCGGTGGAGCCGCTTGAGGTGGCGCTGCATCTCGAGCACGGCCTTGTCGGCGTCGCGGTTGCGCAGGTGCCGCAGCAGCCGGCGCCGGGACCGCACGATGATGTCGTCGGTGGACGGCCCGACCGCGAGGGCCAGCTCGCGCAGCAGGTCCGCCATCGAGCGCATCAGCACCGCCATCACCGGGTTGCCCGTGGCGTCGGCGAGCAGGTTGTGGAACTCCACGTGCACGATCGCCTTGCGCTCCCAGTTGCCCTCGGCGGACAGCTTCGACACCTCGTCCACATTGTCGTGCAGGGCCCGCAGCTGCTCCTCGGTCATCCGCTCGCAGGCCACCCGGACCACGATCGACTCGACCCACAGCCGCGCCTCGGTGATGTCCGAGAGCGACAGGGTGGTCAGCTGCAGCGCGTCGGCCAGGCCGCGCGCCGCGATCCCCGGGTCGGGCTCGGCGATGAACGCTCCCCCTGCGGCCCCCAGCTTGAGCCGCACCAGGCCGCTGATCTCCATCATGCGGATCGCCTCGCGCACGGTGTTGCGGCTGACCCCGAACTGCTCGGCCAGCAGCCGTTCCGACGGGAGCCGGTCACCGGGGCGCAGCGAGCCGTCCCGCAGCATGCCCCGGACCTGCGTGACGATCTCGTCGAACGCGCGCCTCGGCCGCGCGGGGCGAAACGCCAGCTCATCGGGCATCCTGCACCCCCTCTCTATGGTTGGACCAATATAGCGACCGGCCCTGGACAGCCGCGGATCGCGACACCTATGGTCCAACCATTGAGTTATCTCGGGTGGAGCGACCCCGGCTGAGCCATCCCCGACGATGCGGAGCGCGCCGATGACCGACTACAGCCACTACCAGCGCCTACTGGTGGACGTGACGGACCGGCTGGCCACCGTCACGCTGAACCGCCCGGAGCAGCGCAACGCCATCGACTACGTCATGCACCGCGAGCTGGCCCGGATCTGGGTGGACCTGGCCGAGGACACCGAGGTGTACGCCGTGCTGCTGACCGGCGCCGGCCCGGCGTTCAGCGTCGGCGGCAACGTGCGCGGCATGCTGGCACGGCCCGGGGGTGACGTGGCCGCCGAGGGCGAGATGTTCGAACCCGGGTCCGCGCGGCGCATCGTCTACAACCTGCTGGACCTGGACAAGCCCGTGGTCTGCGCGCTGCACGGGCACGCCATCGGGCTCGGTGCGACGATCGCGCTGCTCAGCGACGTGACGGTGGCCGCGACGACGGCGAAGATCGCGGACACGCACGTCAAGGTCGGACTGGTCGCCGGGGACGGCGGCGCCGCGCTGTGGCCCCTGCTGGTCGGGCCGTCCCGGGCGAAGGAGCTGCTGATGCGCGGCCTCCTGCTGGACGGCGCGGAGGCGGAGCGGATCGGGTTGGTCAACCACGCCGTGCCGGCCGAGGAGGTGCTCGACACGGCACGGGCGATCGCCCGCGAGCTCGCCGACGGGCCGACCTGGGCGATCCGGTGGACCAAGCTGTCGGTCAACAAGTGGCTGAAACAACAGGTCAACCTCATCTTCGACACGTCGATGGCGCTGGAGATGGCCACCTTCCACACCGACGACCACCGCGAGGCCGTCCAGGCGTTCCTGGACAAGCGCCGGCCCGAGTTCACCGGCCGCTGAGGGGCCCGCGATGACGGAGACGCGCGACGACACGGCCGCGGCCCAGCACGGCGACACGCGGGCCGACCAGGCACTGACCGGGCTACGCGTACTCGACTTCACCACCGTGATGGCCGGGCCGTTCTGCACCCGGCTGCTCGCCGACCTCGGTGCCGACGTGATCAAGGTGGAGTCCCCGGACGGCGACCACATCCGCGTCCGGCCCCCGCTTCGCACCGGCCCACACGGTCCGCGCAGCAGCTACTTCGGCCAGCTCAACTGCGGCAAGCGGTCGGTGGTGCTGAACCTCAAACAACCGGAAGACCGCGCCACCGCGCTGCGCATGGCCGGGGCCGCCGACGTGCTGGTGGAGAACTTCCGCCCGGGGGTGATGGACCGGCTCGGCCTGGACTACCCGACACTCGCCGCCCGGCACCCGGGGCTGGTGTACTGCTCGATCTCCGGGTACGGCCAGACCGGGCCCGCGTCGGAGCGGCCGGCCTACGCGCCGATCATCCACGCCGCCAGCGGCTACGACCTGACGAACCTGGGGTATCAGGACGGCGTCGACACGCCGCCGAGCACCGGCGTCTTCATCGCCGACGTGTTCGGCGGGGTGTACGCGTTCGGCGCCATCCAGGCGGCGCTGTTGCACCGCGCGCGCACCGGCACCGGACAGGCCGTCGACGTGTCGCTGCTGGAGACGATGCTCGCGTTGCAGGTCTTCGAGGTCCAGCAGGCGCAGTTCCCCGGCGACCGGCGCCGGCCGCTGTACCGGCCACTGCGTACCTCGGACGGCCACGTGGTCGTGGCGCCGGTCAGCCAGCGCAACTTCGAGCACCTGATCACCGCGCTCGGCCGCCCTGCATGGGCCGACGACCCCCGGTTCACCACGCAGAGCGACCGCGAGCACCACTGGGACGCGCTGCTGGGACTCCTCGAGCAGTGGACGGTCCACCGCACCGCGCTGGACTGCGAGCGCACCCTGCTGGCCGCCGGGGTCGCCTGCTCGCGCTACGTACGGGTGGCCGAGCTGCTGACCGACCCGCAGCTGGCGCACCGCGGCGCGCTGGCCACCGTCCGCGACTCGGCCGGCAGCTTCCTGGTGCCCAACGCGCCGTTCCGCCTCTCCGGTGGCCCGGTGCGCGCCGGCGCCGAGGTACCCGAGCTCGGCGC
>DATAYB010000555.1:0-3479 GCA_036272795.1 Pseudonocardia sp. | reverse complement strand
GCGCCAGCTCCTCGGTCGACGTGGCCTCGTAGCCGCGCTCGGTGAACAGTCGCCGACCCGTGCTGATCAGCAGCTGCTGGGTCGACTCCGAGCGCTCCGCTTGCGTCCGACGGTTCCTCACCGCGCGAAATCGTAGCGGGCGCCGCCTCTTGCTCAAACATACATACTGCTGGTATGTATGTTGCACACGTTCCGGCGCGGCCCGACGAAGGGATCCAGACATGGCGACCAGACCAACCCCGGTGCACGGGCCCGCCAGGGCCGCGATGCCCGCCGACCCCGCCGCCTTCGTGGTGGCGGCGGCGAGGATGACGAACGACCGGGACGCGGCCGCCGCTGCCGCGCTGTTCGCGCAGGACGCGGACTCGGTGATGATCACTGACGGCGCGCTGGAGCACTGCCGGTTCGCGCTCGCCTACCCGAGGACCGGCATCCTGCTGCGCGAGCAGCGCCGGGCCGGGGCGCGGCCGCTGTGAGCGCGGGAGTGCGTGACGGGGGAGCCCTCAGGGCCGGGGCGTCCGACGTTTCCGAGGTCGAGGGGTTCGTGCGGCGCTTCGGCGAGGTCTGGGCCGCGCCGACGCCGGAGCGGCTGAACACCCTGGTGCACCCGGACGTGGTGTTCGTCCAGCCGGTCGAGCCGGAGGTGCACGGGCAAACCGAGGCCGCCGCGTTCTGGGGGAGGCTGTTCCGGCTGGTACCGGACCTGCGTGGCGAGATCATCAGCTGGGGGCACCGCAACGGCGTCGTCTACGTCGAGCTGCGGATGTCCGGCACCCTGGCGGGCCGGCCGGTCGGGTGGACCACGCTGGACCGGATCCACCTCGAGGCCGGCAAGGTCCGGCACCGCACCGCCAACTTCGACCCGTTGCCGCTGCTCCTGGCCAACGCGTGGCGCCCGAAGGCGCTGGCCCTGTTCCTCTGGACCCGGTTCCGTCACTAGCCCCGGTGAGTGGCGGGTGTGGCTATGGCCCCGCTCGCCACTCACGGCTCCTCGACAGGTCAGGATCAGGGGCGCTGGGCCTCAGCGGGACCGACCATGGGGCTGGGGCCCTTGGCGCGCGGGCTCGCACCGACGAAGCTGCGTAGTGATGAGCGAGCCGATCGACGACTACTTCAGGTCCGAGGTGCTGGCGCCCCCGGCCGATGGAGCGCTGCCCGACGGGTTGACGCCCGCGCGGGCGCTGGCGCTGTTCGACGCCCAGCTGGGCAGCCGGCACCTGGACCTGGCGGCCCGCGTCCTCGGTTCGCGGGGCGACGGTTTCTACAGCATCGGCTCGTCCGGGCACGAGGGCAACGCCGCGGTTGCCGCCGCGCTGCGCCCGACCGACCCGGCCCTGCTGCACTACCGCTCCGGCGGGTTCTACCTGGCCAGGGCCGCGCAGCTACCGGGGCAGACCCCGCTGCGGGACGTGCTGCTGGGCATCACCGGCGCGGTCGACGAGCCGATCTCGGGCGGCCGGCACAAGGTGTTCGGCAACAAGGACCTGGCGGTCATCCCGCAGACGTCGACGATCGCCTCGCACCTGCCGAGGGCGGTCGGCCTGGCATTCGCGCTGGAGCGGGCCGCGAAGCTCGGGGCGACGCCGGAGTGGCCGGCCGACTCGGTGGTGGTGTGCAGCTTCGGGGACGCCTCGGCCAACCACTCGACGGCGGTCGGTGCGATCAACACGGCGCTGCAGCTCGGCTACCGGGGGCTGCCGCTGCCGCTGCTGTTCGTCTGCGAGGACAACGGCATCGGGATCAGCGTGCGGACCCCGGACGGCTGGATCGAGACGGCGTACTCCGGCCGGCCGGGACTGCGCTACGTCGACGCGGACGGCTCCGACCTGGCCGCCACGCTGGCCGCCGCCGAGGACGCCGTGCGCTGGGTGCGGGAGCGGCGGGCGCCGGTGTTCCTGCGGCTGCGCACCGTGCGGCTGATGGGGCACGCCGGCTCGGACGTGGAGCTGGCGTACCGGGCCGCCGGGGAGATCACCGCCGACTATGCGCGCGACCCGGTGACCCGGACCGCCCGGCTGCTCATCGACGCCGGCGTGCTCACCCGCGAGCAGGCGACGCGGCGCTACGAGGACAAGCGTGACGAGGTGCGGCGGATCGCGGAGGACGCGGTCGGGCGGCGCCGGCTGGCCTCGGCGGGTGAGGTGACCGCCGCGCTCGCCCCGTCCCGCCTCGACCGGGTCGCCGCGTCGGCCGCGTCGGTCGCTGACCCGGCGACCCGGCTGCGGGTGTTCGGCGCTTCCGGCTCCGGCGGCCAACTGCCGGAGCGGGGTGCCGCTCTCACCCTGGCGCAGGCGATCAACCACGGGCTGGCCGATGTACTGGCCAAGGACCCCGGCGCGGTGGTGTTCGGCGAGGACGTGGCGGTCAAGGGCGGCGTGTACGGGGTCACACGGGGGCTGCGGAAGCGGTTCGGCGCGGCGCGGGTGTTCGACTCGCCGCTCGACGAGCAGAGCATCCTCGGTACCGGGCTCGGGATGGGGCTCGCCGGCTTCCTGCCGATCGTCGAGATCCAGTACCTGGCCTACCTGCACAACGCCGCTGACCAGCTGCGCGGTGAGGCCGCCACGCTGCGCTTCTTCTCCCAGGGGCAGTACCGCAACCCGCTGCTCGTGCGGATCGCCGGCTACGCCTACCAGCGGGGCTTCGGCGGCCACTTCCACAACGACAACGGGGTGGCCGCGCTGCGGGACATCCCCGGGCTGGTGGTCGCCTCGCCGGCCCGCCCCGACGACGCGGCCGCCATGCTGCGGACCTGTGCGGCGGCGGCCCGCGAGGACGGCCGCGTCTGCGTGTGGCTCGAGCCGATTGCCCTGTACCACACCCGTGACCTGCACGAACCCGGTGACGACGGCTGGCTGGCGCGGTATCCCGACCCTGCGTCCTGGGCCGCTACGCACGTGCCGCTCGGGCGCGGGCGGACCTACGGGGACGGCGCCGACCTGACCCTGGTCAGCTTCGCCAACGGGCTGCGGATGAGCCTGCGGGTGGCCCGGCGGCTGGCTGAGCGGGGCATCGGCGCCCGGGTGCTCGACCTACGCTGGCTCGCCCCGCTGCCGGTGGACGACATCCTGCGCGAGTCCAACGTGACCGGGCGCGTCCTGGTCGTGGACGAGACCCGGGAGACCGGCGGCGTGTCCGAGCAGGTGCTCACGGCACTGGTCGACGCCCGGTTCGACGGCCACGCCGCCCGGGTGACCAGCGCGGACAGCTTCATCCCGCTCGGCCCGGCGGCCCATCACGTGCTGCTGTCCGAGCGCGACATCGAGAAGGCGGCCCTGGACCTGCTGCACCGCTGACCGCCCGGTTGATGCCGTTGTAGCTATATTCTGACTGGGTTATGTTGTGCTGGTGGTCAGTTCGTTCGAGGTGCTCGCCGAGCCGACGCGGCGGCGGATCCTGGACCTGCTGCTGGTCCGCCCCCGGCTGGTCGGCGAGCTCACCGAGTCCCTCGGGCTGAGCCAACCGGGCACGTCCAAGCA
>DATAYB010000554.1:0-25871 GCA_036272795.1 Pseudonocardia sp. | reverse complement strand
GGACAACGGCCAGCCCGACCAGCCCGGCCACCATCAGGACGCGACGACGTGCCTGCATGAGCGATCCTCGTTCGGTCGGAGTCCGGTCGGCCGGCGCGGTGCCGGCACTCTCGGTCGACAGCTAACCGCGTCGGCGATCTTTCCGCCGCGCCGGGGGAACAGCGGTGTACCCCCGGCAGGACGCTCAGCGCGCGGCGCGCGACCGCACCCAGGGCCCCACCCGCTCCTGGTCGAGCAGCTCGGGTCGGGCCAACGAGTCCAGCATCAGGTGAACCGACGCGGCGGCGTCTCTGGTCAGGGCGTAGCACTGCCGGGCCGAGCGGCACTCCGCCGGCGCCTGCCGCTGCGCCGCCGCCACGATCTGCGGGGCGGCCACGCGCACCTGCACGTTGTCCATCCCGGGGCGGCGCAGCGTCAGCCCGGCGGCCTCGACCAGTCGCTCCACATTGGACAGCTGCTCGCCCAGCCAGATCCACGGCGCCTCGCGCACCGGGTTCGCCCAGTGCCGCTCGCTCGGCTCGACGCCGTCGAAACGCGGGTGGAAGTGGGCGGCGTCGAACCCGCCGATGGGCGCGTCCAGCCGGTCGAAGAGGTCCGCGCGCCACACCGGCTGGTCGATCACGAACCGCTGCGACGCCGACTCGGTGCCCCGGCGCGGCTCCTCGCCCAGCAACCGCAGCTCGACGCGCGACCCGTGCTCCAGGTGGCTGTCCGCCAGGTCGATCTCGAACCAGTGCCGGACCAGTACCGCGACCTCGTCGAACACGAACGCCTGCAACACCGACGACTCCTCCCAGCCCCACCCGGGGCGATCCGGCTACCAGGACCATCTGACCAAATTCACGCCCGATGTCGAGAGCGGATAAGTCTCAGTCTTCATCGGCTGTCGCGGCTTTTATCGGCTACAGTGTAGCCGTAATTGCTGCACAAACTTGAGAGGACGGGCCACCATGGAGCTGCTACCGCTCGCGCCGGAACCGTTCACGGCGCCCACCGACCGCGACATGCTCCCCTCGGAGCGACGCGACTTCGTGCTCACCCACCGCACGTGCGTCTTCGGCCACCGCCGCAAGCAGGACGGCCCGGGCATGTCGGTCGTGTACTACATCCCGACCGACACCGATGAGCTGCTCGTGTCGACCATGGCCGGGCGCGGCAAGGCTCGTGTGATCTCCCGGGACGGCAAGGTCGGCCTCTGCGTGCTCGACGAGCGCTGGCCCTTCACCTACCTGCAGGTCTACGCCGACGCGGTGATCGACCGCGACCGGGAGCTCGCGATCGACGTCATGATGGCCGTCGCCGGCCGGATGTCGGGCCAGGCACTCGGCGAGGAGGCGCGGCCGTACATCGCGGCGCGGTGCGACGAGGAGGAGCGGGTCGTGATCCGCTGCCGGCCCTACGAGACGTTCGCATCGCCGCCCCGCCACCTGCACACCAACGACCAGGTCGAGCAGCTCACCCACTGGGTGTCGGGCACGGTCGCGTGGCGGGCGGAGGACCCGGCGCGAGCGTGACGGCGGCGGGGCACATGGCCGGACAGGCGGCGCGCCCTAAGGTCGACGCCGTGGCGCAGGCCGGTAGCGATGACCCCGCCCCGGGGACGCCGGGGTGGTGGCGCGCGCGGCCGGCCCCGCCCAGCCAGCCGAGGCGGGGCCGGCCGCCGCGCTCGTTCGAGCGGATCGTGGCGGCGGCGGCCGACCTCGTCGACGAGGTCGGCACGGGCACGTTCAGCATGCGGCTGCTCGCCGAGCGGCTCAGCACGAGCACCGCGACGCTCTACCGGCACTTCGCCGGCAAGGACGAGCTCATGGTGTTCGTCGTCGACCGGCTGTTCGCGGGCGCGGGCGACCGGCCGGCCGGGGCTGGAGGGTCTGCCGGGGATCCGCCTCAGACGTGGCAGGACACCGCGCGCCGGGCCTCGTTCGGGTTCCGCGGGCTGCTGTCGCGGCATCCGAACGTGCTGCCACTGCTGGTCTCCCAGGTCCCGATCGGCCCGAACGGGCTGGTGGCGCGCGAGCGGATGATCGCCACGCTGGTCGCGTGCGGCTTCGAGCCGCGCCTGGCCGCCCGCGCCTACACGACGATCGCGCACTACGTCGTCGGCTTCGCGGTGCAGCAGCACGCACCGGGCGCCCCCGGCCCCGAGGACGCGGCGGTCCTCGGCGACTTCTACCGTGCGCTCGATCCGGTGACCTACCCCTACACGGTCGCCGCCTCGGACGCCCTGACCGCGGTGTCGCTGGACGAGGAGTTCGCCGAGGGCCTCGAGTTCATCCTCGACGGCATCGAGCGCGCACTGAGCACCGACCGCTGACGGGCCACCGACTCGCCGCCGCCCTTCGGTGATCATCAGGACCACAGGGCTGTTCGATCAAGGCCTGCGCAGCCCTGCCGTCCTGGTGATCACCGGAACGGGCACTCGAGGGCTCACAGGACGTGTGGTCCACACAGGATCGAGCAGCCGCCGTGCACGCATCGACCCGCGCGGACCGGGCCTCATCCGCTGCCGGTTCACGCCGCGCACCTTCCGCGGTTGCCGCGCTACTCCCAACGTGCGCGGCAACCCCACCAGGTGCGCGATGGCATCCCGCAACGTGCGCGCCACCGCTCCCCGTGATCATCAGGACACCGAGGCTGTTTGATCACGACCCACGTAGCCCTCACGTCCTGATGATCACCGTATGTGGGCGGCCGTCGCGCCGACCGGGGATCAGCCGGCGCTAGGAGTGCGGCAGGCGGCGGTAGGAAGACGTCAAGGGGGCTTGCCCGGGCGGGGCAGGGTTCGCTGTGATCCTCGGTATGGGCGGTGGCCTCGAGGTCGGCGGCGCGGTGCGCCGCGTACGGCACTCGGCCATGCCGGACGCCGGTGCCGTGCCGGCAGCGGGTCCGGGTGCGCTCGCCGTGGCTCGGCTGTTGAGCCGGCCACCTGATACCGGGCCGCGCGAGCTCTCTCGCTGAGAGGTCGGCCCCCCGCCGACTCGCGCCCCCTGCACCGCGCGCCGCGCGCGAGTTCCCCTTGCTGGCCTCTCCGATGGATGGACCATGTCTGCACACTCGTCGACCCTGCCGTCCCCCTCGTCCCTGTCCGCCCCGCTGGCACCGCCGGCCGCGCTGGTCGCCGGCGCCGACGGCGGGGTCGGCCATGCACTCGCCAGCCGGCTCGCCGCGCAGGGGTGGCTGGTACTGGCGCATGCGGCGACCCCGGCGCGCAGTGCCGAGGTGGTAGAGCGGCTGGTCAAGGCGGGCGCCGAGCCGCTGCGCCTCGAGGCGGTCAGCGCCAGTTTCACGGACCTCGACGAGGTGGCCTGGATGGCGCGGCACATCGAACAGCGGCACCCGGCCCTCGATCTGCTCCTGCACACCGCGCACGCCGGCCCGAGCGAGCGGCGGGTGCTGACCGCGAACGGCCACGAACGGACGTTCCAGGTCAACTACCTCGCGCCGTACCTGCTGACGCGGCTCCTCACGGGCGCACTGCGCAATGCACGGGGTCGGGTAGTTTCGGTGTCCTCGACCCTGCACCGGGGCGCCAACCTCGCCTGGAGCGACCTGACCCGGGCACGCGGCTACACCCCGCTCTCCGCCTACGCGCAGGCGGCGCTCGCGCTCACCATGTTCAGCCGCGCCCTCGCCGAGCAGCAGCCCGACGAGCTGACCGCGATCAGCGTCGACCCCGGTAGCGACGACCCGGACGTGGTCCGCATGCACCGGTGGGCGACCACACCCGTCGAGCACAGCAGCGACATCATCATGCAGCTCAGCACGCCCGCCATGCTCGTGCGCAACGGGGCCTTCTACGAGGGTCTGCTGCCCGGCCAGGTCGCGACCGCCGTCGAGGACAGCCGGGCCCGCGCCCGGCTCAGGCTCGTCAGCGACCGGCTCACCGGGCTGTCGTGACCACCCGCACCGCCGCTGGGACTACCAGCCCCGGTACATCCTCGCCGCATCCAGGTGTGCCGTGTCGCGCGCGGGCGGGTGCCGCTCATGCCGCGTGTCAAGCCACCACTGGACGGTGCGCAACGCCAGCACCAGCCCGAGGAACACCGCGATGACCATCACCGTGTAAGCGAGATCGCTCACTACGCCCTCACCCGTTGAGAACATCCGACGACAACACCGTCGCCCAGTGTGCGCGCCACACCCCGTTCCGTCACGGCGCACTAGCGAGTTCCTGACACGGCCCGCCGAGTTGTTGACGGCCCGCCGAGTTGTTGCCGGGTCAGCGGTGTCCGGTGATCCAGCCGGTCCGGTCGGGGAAGCCTTCGAGCCGGGGTAGGCCCATCCCGGCCCAGTAGAGGTGGTCGAAGAACGGGGAGTACCCCAGGTCGACCTCGGAAGGCACGATCGATGGTCGGGCTGGGTCGGTCACCGGCCGACACTCAGTCGGAGGGCGACCCCGACGGGTCCCGCTCGGCGGCGACCTCATCTGCGACGTCGGCGGGGGCCACCACGGCTACCCCCAGCACAATGGCCGCGAGCAGGCACGTAGCTCCCACCGCGTGCGCCCAGCCGGCCTCGGCAACGGTGAGCAGCACAAACCCGGCGAGCAGGCAGCCGCCGGCGGCGACGGCGAGCAGCCGGGTACGGCCGCGTCGGGGCGGGCGCGGACCGGCGGCGTGCGCGCCCGGCGCGGGCGACAGGTGCGGGTCGAAGTGCCCGCGCAGCACGAGCCGGAACAGCAGCGCCAGCGACGGCAGCAGCACCATCGCGCCGACGAGGACCGCGACCGTGACGGCGACCAGGGTGGCGGTGGGCGCGGCGGCCTGGGCGATCGTGAGGCCGGGCAGCAGCACAGGTCGCTGCGCGAAGGCCCAGCCGGCGATGACCGCCGCGACGGCGAGCGGTGCGGTGTAGCGGGCGGGCCCGAACCGGTCCAGCCCGACCAGCACCAGGGTGGCGAAGGCGGCCAGCGCGGAGCAGATCACGGCGAGCAGCCCGAGGCCGCTGGTCAGGCCGTGGAACAGCGACGGGGCGTCGATCCGCACGACGACCAACCCTGCGAGGGCCACCACTCCGCTCACGACCCCGGCGGTGATGGCCCGCAGGCGGAACTGCCGCTCCAGATCGGCCTCGCCCTGCCGGTTGGCGTCGGCCGCGAGGAATGCGGCGGCCAGGAACGCGGCGACGGCGACGGCCAGCACTCCCAGCAGGATCGACGTCGGGTTCAGCCAGCTGGTGAGCAGGTCGCCCTTGGCGTTGCCGACCGGCACACGGTACGAGGCGATGCCGCCGACCATGGTGCCCAGCGCGAACGGGGTCAGGACCGAGGACAGCGCGAACAGGGAGTCGATCCGCCGCCCCTCGCCGGCCGTGCTTGCGCCCGAGGACAGCGCGTACGCCGTGCCACGCAGGATGATCCCGATGGCGGCGAGGAAGAACGGCACGGACAGGGTCGACGCGATCGAGCCGAACGCGACCGGGTAGGCGGTCCAGACCACGGTGAGCACAAAGATCAGCCACACGTGGTTGGCCTCCCAGACGGGGGCGATCGCGTGGTGCGCGTGCTCCCGGATCCGGTCGGCGAGGGAGCCCCGACCGGCGGTGAGCTGCCAGAACCCGGCGCCGAAGTCCGCCCCGCCCAGCACCGTGTAGAGCGCCAGCCCGATCAGGGCGAACGCCAGTGGGACCTCGGTCAGCGCCACGGCTCACCGCTGCCCGGTGATCGTCGGAGCCGGCGTGGCGTCCAGCGGCGCGAGTGGCGCGGCGGCGAGCCGGCGCAGGATCCACACCACCGCGACCCCCACCCCGACGTAGACCAGCGCCAGCGTGGCGTAGCCGATCGGGATGCCGCCGGCGCCGGTGACCGCCTCCGCGGTGCGCATCACGCCGTAGACCACCCACGGCTGGCGCCCGACCTCGGTCGTCGTCCAGCCGGCCAGCAGCGCCAGCACCGACAGCGGGCCGGCGACGACGAGCGCACGGTAGAACCACGCCGTGTCGGGGAGCCTGCGCCGACGGGCCTGGAACGCCAGGTAGAGCACCCCGAGCGCCGCGAGCAGCGTGCCGATGCCGACCATGACCTGGAACGCGATCCGCACCACGTTCACCGGCGGGATCGCGTCGGGCGGCACCGAGTCCAGGCCCGCGACCACTGCGCCCGGGTTGTGGAACGCCAGCAGCGAGAGCAGCCGGGGAATGGCGATCCCGTAGTGCACCTCGCCGCCGCTGTACCAGCCGAGCAGGTGCACCGGGGCGCCCGCCGTCGTGCTGCCGAGGCCCTCCAACGCGGCGAGCTTGACCGGCTGCGTGGTCGCCACGGCACGGGCGGCCCAGTCGCCGACCAGGATCTGCACCGGCGCGGCGAGCGCGGCGACGGTCAACGGGATGGCCAGCGCGGTTCGCTCGTAGCGGCCCCACCGCCCGCGCAGCCGCCCCACCGCGTACGCCCCGGCCAGCAGGAACCCGGTGACCATGTACCCGGCGAGATACATGTGCACGAGCTCGTGCCAGAAGTAGCTGTTCACGAACAGCGCCTCCACCGGGTCCACGCTGGTGACCTGGCCGTCGTGCATGGTGAAGCCGGTGGGGTGGTTCATCCAGCCGTTCACCGAGATCACCGTGAGCGACCCGGTGACCCCGGCCAGCGCGATCGGGATCCCCGCCGCGAAGTGCGCGCGTGGCGAGAGCCGACCCCAGCCGTACACGTAGATCCCCGCGAAGATCGCCTCGGCGAAGAACGAGAAGCCCTCGATCGCGAACCCCAGCCCGAACACCGAGCCGAACGTGGCGGTGAACCCCGGCCACAGCAGGCCCATCTCGAAGCTGAGGATCGTGCCGGTGACCACCCCGACGGCGAACAGCGCGACGAGCACCCGGCTCCACCGCCGCGCCAGCGTCCGGTACAGCTCGTCACCGGTCCGCAGCCACAGCCACTCCACGAACAGGATGATCGCGGGGAAGGCGATGCCGAAGCACACCAGCGGGATGTGCACGGCGAACGACAGGGCCTGCATCTGCCGTGCCTCGAGCAGGTAGTCCTGGAGCGGGGGCGGCAGCGGAGGCACGGCTGGTTCGTACCACGAGACGTGCCCGATGGACACCGCACGGACGGGTTGTCGCGGGGGTGGGCCTCGGGGCTATCAGGAAGGCCGAGGGCCGGGCTGGTCGTGGGTGGAGCAGTGGATGCCGCCCCCGCCGGCCGCGATGGCGTCGATCCCGACCTGGACGACCTCGCGGCCCGGGAAGTGCTCGCGCATGATCTGGGCTGCCTGGTCGTCGGCGGCCGGGTCGCCGAACCTCGGCAGGAAGACCGCCGTGTTGGCGACGTAGAAGTTGAGGTAGGACGACACGAACTCGTGGCCTCGGCCCGTGATCCGGTCGGGGTCGGGCTGGGTCAGCTCGACGACCTCGAGGGGCTTGCCCCGCGCGTCCGTGGCGCTCTGCAGCACGGTGCGGGCCTGGTCGGAGGAGCGCGACCACACGTCGGGCGCGGCGCCGGGGAAGGACCTGTCGAGCAGGATGACCCCGGGCGCGGCGAAGCGGACCAGGCAGTCCACGTGCGCGTCGGTGATGTCCTGGCCGCGCACGCCGGCGAACCAGATCACCTTCCGGACGCCCAGCAGCGCCTTGAGCTCGCCCTCGATCTGGTCGCGGGTCAGCCCCGGGTTGCGGTTGTCGTTGACGATCGAGCTCTCGGTCGCGAGCAGGGTGCCGAGGCCGTCGGTCTCCAGCGCGCCGCCCTCGGCGACGAGCGTGGTCGAGATGCGCGGGAGCTGGTACCTGGCCAGCAGTGCCGCGGCGGCCGCGCTGTCCGCGTCGTGCGGCTTCTGCTTGTTGCCCCAGCCGTTGAAGTTGAGGTCGACGCCCGAGACCTGGCCCGCCTGCTCGACGAACACCGGCAGCGTGTCACGCGCCCACAGGTCGTTCACCGGGATCGGCACGACCTCGACGCCACCGCCGCACGCGCCGCGCGCCGAGTCGGCCAGCTCGGGCCGGGCCAGCAACACCACGGCCTGGTGGCCGGCGACGGCGCGGGCCAGCCCCGCGATGTCCCCCTGGACCGCCTCGATCTGCTCGCCCCAGATGTCCTCGGTCGGCCACGACATGAACGTCCTGGCCTGCGGCTCCCACTCCGCCCCGAACCGACGCGCCACCTCCGGTTCGGCGGCCGGACCGGAGGTGGGCTGCTCAGGCTCGCCGCAGGCAGCCACCGCGGCGGCCACGCCACCCAGACCGGCCAGCGACCACAGCGCCGCGCGCCGGGAGACGCGCGGGACACGAGGCACGGCACACTCCAGTCCTGAGGCCCTGCCGACGTGGCCGGCGAGCATGATCGGTGGGCCAGAGTAGGACGATCAACACTCCGCCGACCAGCCCCTGGAGCACGGATGGACCTGCTCGACCGCCTGAGGCTCGACGTGCCGGTGGCCCAGGCTCGCCACTTCTACCCGACCAGCAGCGTCGCCGAGGACGAGCAGGGCCTCGCCGGCTTCCTGGTCGGCTTCCTCTCGCCGGGCCAGCCCACGGTCGGCTACGTGCACTCGGGTTCACCGCGAGCGCCCCCCGGCCGGGCTACGACGGCCCCTGCGCCGCAATGGTCACCTTCCGGCTCGAGCTACTACCGCCAACCGACTAGACGAAGCGCCAACTCGAGGCCGTCCCGGTCACCACGCCCACCTCCACTTCGCATGCCGTCCTGTCACTTCGCATACTCCGCAGACTGTGCGAAGTGAAGGCACGCCGTGCGAGGTGAAGGCACGCCGTGCGAAGTGACAGCGGACCGCGGCCGGCTGCGTGGTGTTGCGGAGAGCACCTGTCAACTCGTGCACTCATCGAGCAGCCGATCGTCACCTGAGTAAGGCATCCCCTCGAGCGCCACCATGTGGTTAGCTGCTGGCAGTGGTGCGATTCCACGGTGTGGCCGTACAGCCGGCCGGTTCCGCCGAGGTGGTGGAACGACCCGGTGCGACTCCGGGGCCATGCGGTCAGACCCTGCCCCCAGGTCCGCGACGCCCGGGCCGGCACGGGACTGCGACGCGGTCAGGGGTAGCAACATGTTCACCGGTCGAATCAGCGAGGTCGGCACCGTCGAGGGTGCCGACGCCCAGAACCTCCTCATCCGGGCGCCGAAGAGCGCAGCGGTACTGCGCCAGGGCGGTTCGGTCGCCGTCAACGGCGTGCGGTTGACGTTGCGCGAGGTCAGCGAGGTGGGCTTCGCCGCAACGCTCACCGCCGAGACCAGGCGGCGCTCGACGTTCGACGCGGTGGCTGTGGGGGCGGCGGTCAACCTCGAGTGTCCACTGGCGTTGGGCGACCCGCTCGACGGCCACCTCGTGCAGGGCTACGTCGACGCGGTCGGCAAGGTCGTGCGGGTCGACGACGAGGGCGCGGGTCGCCGGGTGTGGATCCGGCCGCCGGAGCGGGTGCTCGCCCAGCTCGTGGCGAAGGCCCCGATCGCGCTCGACGGCGTCAGCGTGACGATCGCCGAGGTGCTGCGCGACCGGTTCTCCATCGTCGTGCTGCCCACCACGGCCTCCGCGACGACGCTGCATGCGCTCGCGCCCGGTACCAGGACGAACCTCGAGCTCGACATCGTCGGACGGCTGGCCACCCACCGCGCCGGCTCGCCGCGCTCCGACCTCGACGCCGTGCTCACCCACCTGCCATGGGCGGGGCACGTCAGCGGGCGGTCCGGGGTCGACAAGGTCGTACGCCAGCTCGCGGCCGGTGGTGGTGTGGTCGTGTGGGACCCCGACACGGAGGGCGAGGGCGACGTGATCTTCGCGGGCGCCCGGCTGAAGCCCGAGTCGGTCACGTTCCTGGTGCGGCAGGTGTGCGGCATGCCGGCCGTGCCGTGCGCGCCCGAGGTGCTCGAGCGCCTGGAGATCCACCCGATCCCCGGTGCCGGGGACCGCCACGGCACGGCGTTCTGCGTGCCGGTCGACCTGGCCGCGAGCCCCGGCACCGGCGTCTCGGCGCCCGAGCGCGCGGCCACCATCCGGCGGATGGCCAACCCCGAGGCCCTGGCCGGCGACTTCCTGCGCCCCGGCCACGTCTCCCCGCTGGCCGCGAAACCCGGCCTGCTCGGGGAGCGGCGTGGCCACACGGAGGCGACGGTGGCGCTGTGTGTGGCCGCGGGCCTCCCGCCGGTCGGGGTGTGCTGCGAGATCATGGACCCGGACGGCACCATGGCCGGCGCCCAGTCGGTCGAGCTGGCCGCCCTGCGCTGGGGTATGCCGCTGGTGGCGATCTCGGACCTGGTCGCCCTGCTGTAGGGACCCGCGCCGGCGCGGAGGCCGCGTCAGCGCGGGTACAGCGCGGTGAGCTCGGCGAACACCCCGGGCGCCGCGGCGAGCAGCGGGCCGCCGTCCGGTACCGCCGGCTCCGCGCCGGACGGCGTGCGCACCACCGCCCCCGCCTCCCTGGCGATCAGTACGGCGGCGGCCACGTCCACCGCTCCGGCGTGGCCAAGTACGGTCGCGGCCGCCCGACCCGTCCCCGCGGCCAGCACGGACAGCGCCGACGAGCCCATGATGCGGGTGGTGGCGTGCCGGTCGGCGAGGCCCTCGACCAGGGTGGCCATCCCCGGCCATGGCCGGTGGCCGGAGAGCTCGGTCAGCACGAGCTGGCCGGCCAGCGTGCCGGCCGGGGAGCAGTGCACCGGGTGGCCGTTGCGGCGGGCGCCGAGGCCGCGGGCCGCACCGGTCACCTCGCCCCGGTACGGGTCCCCGATGGCGGCCACCACGAGTCCGGCGTCGTCGGCCAGCGCCAGGCTGAACGACGACCAGCCGAGGTCGTGGGCGTAGTTGCTGGTGCCGTCCACCGCGTCGACGTACCAGAGCAGGTCGCCGGGCTCGCCGGGCGAGGTGCCGTACTCCTCGCCTCGCACCCGGTGTCCGGGGACGGTGGCGAGGCGGTCGAGCACGTGTCGCTCGATCTCCCGGTCGACGTCGGTGACCAGGTCGGCGGGGTCGGCCTTGGTGTCCACGGCGATCGGCCGCGCCCCTCGGATGCGGTCGACCGCCCAGAGGGCCAGCTCCTCGGCGACGGCGAGCCAGTACCGCGACTCGCGCTCGCTCAGCATCCGGCGACCCCTCCGGTGACCCTTCCGGCGGTTCCCGCCGGCACCCCCGCGACCTGTCGGGCCGCTCCGGTCGGCACCGTCGCACCGCTGGCCGCGATCAGCTCCACCAGCTGGCCGATCCGGTTGCTGATGATGACGTCGACGCCGAGGTCCATGAGGTACGCCATGGTGCTGGGGCTGTCGACGGTCCAGCAGGACAACCCGTAGCCCTCGCCATGCCAACGCTGGACCAAAGCGGCGTCCAGCACCGGCCAGTGCGGGTTGAGGTACTCGGGCGCCAGCGCGCGCAGCTCACCGGCGGCGGGCAGCTCGGCGAGCGTGTCCAGGCTCAGCGCGATGCGCGCGCCCGCACTGGCGTCCCGGATCGCGCGCATCGCGCCGTACGCACCGGCGAACAGGGTCGTCCCGAGCAGCCCGCGCCGCACTACCTCGGCCAGCGCCCGGGTGGCCAGCGGCGGCTCGTCGACGTCGACCATCACCCCCGCGCCCGTGGCGGCCTGCAGGTCGAGCAGCTCGGCGAAGGTGGGCACCCGGTACTCGCCGGGGCAGGCAGTGTGGATCTCGGCGAGGGTCAGCTCGGCGGCCCGGGCGGGATGGCCCCACAGCCTGACCAGGTCGGCGTCGTGCAGCAGGATCAGCTGGTCGTCGGCGGTGACCTCGAGGTCGATCTCCACCAGGTCGGCGCCCTGCGCGATGCCGGCGAGCATGGCGGGGATGGTGTTCTCCCGGTGTGCGCGCGGGTCGCCGCGGTGCGCGATCGAGGTCACCCGGTGCCCGGTCAACTGGCCACCTCCGCGATCGGCGCCGGCTCGCACAGCTGGTCGTCGAGGTAACACAGGGCCCGCGCCGCGCTGACCCGCACCCGGGCGGCCACCCCGGCGGGCGGCTCCGGGGCGAATGCCCACAGCTCGGTGTCGCCCAGCCGCAGCACCAGCTCGGCGAAGTGGCCCCGCGGCAGCACCCGCTCGACATCGCCGTGGCGATGGCGGCCTGCTGGGCGGGCTCCAGGATCCAGTTCGCCAGTGCCAGCGCGCCCGCCTTGTTGGCAGCCGTCTTCGGGATGGTCAGGTACGCCGGGCCGCCGGTGAACGACGGGTCACTGATCTGGGTCAGCTTGATCGTAGGTGGCAGCAGGCCCGTGGACAGCGACGACAGCGCCTGGTCCGACCACACCGGCGCGACCGAGATCTGTCCCTTGGCAAGCAGGTCCAGCACGTTCTGGTTGCCGTTCGGGTAGACGTGCTGGTAGATCGACGGCCCGAGGTCCTTCAGCGTGCGCAGGCCGGTGTCCCAGTCGGCGTTCAGCGCCGGGTTGTACCCGTTGACCATCTTGTCCCGTCCGCCGGCGGGACGGTCTTGTCGAGCACGGTCGTCACGAACGCCATCCCGGAGCCGCCCGTGGCCGGCGAGTTGTAGGTGAACCGGCCCGGGTTGGCCTTGATCCAGGTGAGCAGGCCGTCCAGCGTGGTCGGCGGGGCGGGCACGGACTTCGAGTCGTAGGCCAGCACCACTGCCGACGCCCGGTACGGCACCGAACCGCCGTCCACCGGCACGAGCAGCTTCGGGTCGACGTTCTTCAGGTTGGCCACGTTGGCGGCCGACACCTTCTCGGTCCAGCCGCTGGTCGCCGCCTGGGTGAAGGCGCCGTCGATCAGGTCCTCACCCGGGTCGGAGTTGTTCTTCACGGCCGCGCCGAGCCTGGCCAGCGTCGTCACGTCGTTCTCGCCGTGCTCGGAGAACGCCATCGTCACGGTGTACTGGGGCTCCGCCCGCTGGAAGCCCGGGATCAGCGTGTTCTGCCAGAGGTTCTTGACGTTGGTGTCTCCGCTGACGTACAGGGTCACGGTCTGGCCGCCGCCGGCCCCGGGGCTCGCGCCGCCGCCACACCCGGCCAGCACCAGGCACGCCGCCGAGATCACGGCCAGGGCACCCAGCGCACTTCCGCGGAACCTCATCGAACGGGCGTCCTCTCCAGGCAGGCTCGAGCAACCTGGCCCAGCGTCAGTACGGGGAGGGACGCACAGCGCACCGAGGGAAATCCAGCGCGTGAACCGCGCGCAAACGTTCAACACAGCCGCCTCACCGTCTCGACCGGGTGTACAGATACCCTGTAACTTGTATGTACATCTTCGAGAGGGTGGACATGACTGCCACAGAGACCGCGCCGGACGTGCGTGAGCGGCTGTCGCGGTGGCCTGCGATCTGGCTGCGCGACAACTGCCAGTGCCCACAGTGCCGGGACCCACGCAACGACCAGAAGCTGTTCGGCATCACCGACCTGCCGATACAGCCGTCCGTGCTCGACATCAGCACCGATGGCACGCTCGCGTTCGTCGAGTTCGAGCCTCGCCATCGTGGCGTGTACCCACTCGCATGGCTCCGCTCGATCGAGACGGCCGAGACCGCTGGTCACCCCGGCGACGACCGGTCCGAAGCCGGCAAGCGGCTCTGGCGGGCGGCGGACTTCGCGGACGGCCCACCGAACGCCAGCTGGGCCGACTACCTGGCCAGCCCGGCCGAGCGGCTGCGCTGCCTGGCCGCCGTGCGGGAGCTGGGATTTGTGCTGCTGCGGGGCGTGCCGGCGGTCGAGAACACGGTGCTGGAGGTCGTCGAGTCCTTCGGGTACGTGCGCCGCACCAACTACGGCGAGATCTTCGACGTGCACGTGGTCGCCGAGCCGAACAACCTCGCCTTCACCAGCCAGGTGATCACGCCGCACACCGACAACCCGTACCGGGACCCGGTCCCGACGGCGCAGGTGTTGCACTGCCTGCAGAACTCCGCCGAGGGCGGTGACAGCGGACTGGTGGACGGCTTCACGGCGGCGGCACTGCTGCGCGACGAGGCACCCGATGCCTTCGACGTGCTGATCCGCACGCCGGTGCCGTTCCAGTTCGCCGACTCGACGACGGTGCTGCGCGCGGACCGGCCGATGATCGACGTCGACCCCGCCGGCCGGATCCGCGAGGTGCGGTTCAACAACCGCTCGATGCGGCCCGTCACGCTGCCCCCCGACCAGCTGGCCGACTTCTACTCCGCCTACCGGCGCTTCGCCGAGGTCATCACACGGCCCGAGCTGCAACTGGAGTTCCGGCTGGAGCCGGGGGACTGCCTGGTGTTCGACAACGTCCGGCTGCTGCACGCCAGGACCGCCTACAGCGACACCGGCGGCCGGCACCTGCAGGGCTGCTACGCGGACCTGGACTCCCTCTACAGCGCCGAGGCCGTGCTGCGGCGGCAGGTGAACGCATGAGCGCCGAGGTGCTCGACCGGCTCGAAGAGCTCTTCGCCGGCCAGGGTGCCCGCGACTACCTCGGCGAGTCCGTCAGCGTGGCCACCCACATGCTGCAGGCCGCCGACCGGGCCCGCGAGGCAGGCGCGGCTCCTGCGCTCGTGGCCGCCGCTCTGCTGCACGACGTCGGCCACTTCACCGGGCTCGTCAGCGGCGCCGAGCTGATGGCCGGCACCGACAACCACCACGACGAGCAGGGCGCGGCGTTCCTCGCGGCGCACTTCGGCCCCGACGTCGCCGAGCCCGTGCGGCTGCACGTGGCCGCCAAGCGCTACCTGTGCGCGGTGCAGCCCGACTACTTCGACGAGCTGTCACCGGCCTCGGTCTACACCCTCTCCGTACAGGGCGGCCCGATGGACGACGCCGAGGTCGCGCAGTTCGCGGCCCACCCGTACGCGGAGGACGCGGTGCTACTGCGGCGCTGCGACGATGCGGCCAAGGACCCCGACCGGCCCACCCCACCGTTCGCCGAGTTCCGCGACCTGCTCGCCGGCCTGACCCGACCTGGCCCGGCGTAACCCGGACCGGCTCGGCGCGACGGCCGAGGGTTCGGCGCGACCGCCGAGGGTTCGAGCTCAGGCCTCGCCGGAGTGCCGGGCGAGCGCCGTCGCCGCGACCGAGTTGTGCACCCGGAACACCATCGCATCGCCTCGGTAGCTGTCGGTCGACCACTCCAGCGGGTCACCTGCCGGGTCGGTGGTGCGCCGTCTGGTCCGGATCAACGGAGCGCCCTCGGGTACCTCGAGCAGGGCGGCATCGTCCGGGCCGGCGGCCACCGCATCGATCGCATGGTCGGCATCGGCGAACACGATGCCCAGCTCGGCGAGGCGTTCGGTGATCGACTGCGTCGCCATGTCGATACCGGGCAACAGCGCCCCGACCCGCTCGACATAGGCCGTGCGCTCGACCATCACCGGCCGGCCGGACAGCAGCCGCACCCTGGTGAGGTGGTAGATCCTCGCCCCGTCAGCCAGGTCCAGCTGGGCGGCCTCGGCCTCGGTCGCCGCCCGGTGCGCCAGCTCGACCACCCGCCCGGTCGGCACCTCGCCGATCGAGCGCGCCCAGGCGGAGAAGCTGATCAGCTCCGAGAACCCCTGTACCCGCTCCCCACCGAGCACCACCCGGCGGGCCCCCCGCCGGGAGGTGATCAACCCCTCGGACCGCAGCGCCGCGAACGCCTGCCGCACCGTGCCCCGCGACACCCCGTGCAGCTCGGAGAGCTCGCTCTCCGACGGCAGCTGCCCGCCCGTCCGGTAGTCGCCGCGGGTGATCCCCTCGCGCAGTGCCCGCGCCACGGTCACGTACAGCGGCCCCTCAGGAGCCATTCAGCGTCCGCACCCTTCGACTCCTCGCTCGGCCGGGGCACCAAAGATAAGCCCCGCCCACGATTGACGATCTACCCGCCGGGCGATACGAACGGAACCAACACTCCGGAACTGAGGTCAGCTGAGGTGATCGACGTGACCGCGGCACGCGGCGGATCGGCCGGACACCGGTGACCGCCACCATCGAGCAGCTGCCTCCCGAGGTACGCACGACCTACCCGTACCGGTCGAGGTTCACCTCGGTGAACGGCTGGCGGATGCACTACATCGACGAGGGCCCCGCCGACGCGCCGCCGGTGTTGCTGCTGCACGGCAACCCCGCGTGGGGCTACCTCTGGCGCGGCGCAATCCCGCCGCTGCTGGCGGCCGGCCTGCGTGTGATCGTGCCCGACCAGATCGGGTTCGGGCTGTCCGAGAAGCCGCACTCCCACGCCGTACACACGCTCGACAACCACACCGCCAACCTGGTCGCGCTGCTCGACCGGCTCGACCTGCGCGGCGTCACGTTCGTCTGCCACGACTGGGGCGGACCGACCGGCCTCGGCGCGCTGCTGACCCGCCCGGAGCGCGCGGTGGCGGTGGCGGTCATGTCGACGTGGGCGTGGGCCAGCCCGTCCTCCGACTTCCACCAGGGCGTGCTCCCCTGGCGGCTCATGCACGCACCGCTCATCGGCCCATACCTGCTCGGCAGGCACGCCGCCATGCCAGGGCGGGGGATGTACCTGTCGGTCGTCGACCGGGCGCGGTTCGCGCAGCGCTCGCAAGCTGCCTACGAGGACGTCCTCGGCGACCCCGACGAGCGGGAGCTGACCTGGACCTGGCCCCGGTCGATCCCCCTCGGACGCCCGAGCGATACGACAACTGCACGGTTCGCGTGGCTGGAGGCAGGGGTCCGGGCGCTGCGGCTACCGGCGACGGTCATCTGGGGCCGTGAGGACGACGTGTTCACGCCCGAGGTCTTCGCCGCCCGCTGGCACGAGGTCTGGCCGCACGCCGAAGGCACGCACCTGGTCACCGGCCGGCACTTCCTGCAGGAGGACTCCGGCACCGACATCGGTCACCTGCTGGCCGACTTCGCCACCCGCCAGCACGGAAAGGGAGCCGCCCGGTGACCGCGCACCCGATCATCGAGCCGCCCGCGAACCGGCCGGCCGGCCACCGGGCCGTCCCCCTGTTGACCGAACCCACGCTGGACCACTACCCGGAGTTCCGCCGGTTCGTGGTGGACTCGTTCGGGCTCGACGAGACGCGGGTGGGGCCGTCCGGCCTGCTCCGGGTCGACGGGCGACACTACGAGCTGGTGTTCCTCGGGCGCTCGGGGCGGCCGTTCCCGTCGGGGGTGGAGGTCAACGCGCTGGTCCCCGGCCTCGAACCGCTCGACGAGGACACGGCCGACCGCGACCTCTGGGCCATCCTGCAGTGGCTGGTCAGCGGGGTCGGCGGCGAGTGGGCCGCCGACGCGCTCACCACCACCGGCCGCATCTACCGCATCCCGGCCGCCTCCCCGCCACCCGCGCAACCCGCCGCCGAGGAGCCCGGTGCGCGTGGCGAGGCGCTCGTCTTCGACCTGTACGGCACGCTGGTCGACCCGCTCGCGATCGCGGCCGACCTGGAGCGCCTGATACCGGGCGACCCGGCGCGGCTGGTGGCCGCCACCTGGCGGCGCACCCAGCTCGAGTACTCGTTCCGGCTGACCGCCATGAACCGTTACGAGGATTTCGCCCAGGTCACCGCACGTGCACTCGAGTTCGCCCTGCTCCAGCACGACCGGTCTCTGGCGCCGTCGGAACAGGCCGCACTGCTGGCCCGCTACGACACGCTGCAGCCGTTCCCCGACGTCGAGCCGGCACTGCGGGCGCTGGGTGAGGCGGGGGTGCGGATGGCCCTGTTCTCGAACGGCAGCCCCACGATGCTCGACGCCTGCCTGGCGAACAGCGGGCTCGCGGCCCACCTGCCCCAGGTGATCAGCGTCGACGCCGTCCGCGTTTACAAGCCTCACCCCGCCACGTACCGGCTGGCAGCCGCGACCCTGAACCGCCCGATCGACGAGGTCCGCCTGGTGTCCTGCAACCCGTTCGACATCGTCGGCGCCGCCTCGGCCGGCATGCGCACGGCGTGGATCAACCGCTCGGGGACCCACTTCGACACCCTGGGCGGCCAACCGGACATCACCCTCCCGTCCCTGGCCGACCTCCCCGCCGCCGTGGCACCAACCAAGACGAGCGCCTAAGCCCCCCGCCCCGGTCCGCGTCCGCCCCCGTCCGACTTGTCGTGTCCAGTTGACGTGACAGGTCGGACTTGTCGTGTCTAGTTGACGTGACAAGTCGACTTGTCGTGCCAATTTCCAGCGACAAGTCGAACGGCACGTTCGCCCGCGACAAGTCGGACGGCGGCTTCCCGCGACCGACCTGCACATGCCCGACCTCGACGGCGCCCGGCTGACCTCGTATATCCCGGCCGCTCGCCGCTGTTCGACCCTGCCCGCGGACGCGATCGTCGACGAGCTGCTCGAGGCCGTGGTCAGCGACCTGCCGTTCGCGTCCGGCGACGGCGTGGCGCTCATGGTCAACGGGCTGGGCGGCACGCCGATCAGCGAGCTCTACCTGCTCTACCGCCGCGCGCACTCCCAGCTCGCCGAGCGGGGGATCCAGGTGCGCCGCAGCTACGTCGGCGAGTACTGCACGTCGCTGGTGGCCGGCGCCTCGATCACGCTGGTACGCCTGGACGACGAGATCGACGGGCTGCTCGGCGAGCCGGCCGGGATCGCGATCCGCACGTTCTGACGACGGCGCCGACGACGGCGCCGACGACCGCGCGGGGGCCGGAATGACCGTCCCGGTCCCCGCGTTGTCATTCACGTGAAGGTGGATATCTGGTCAGACGTCGTGTGCCCGTGGTGTGCCATCGGCAGGGCGCGGTTCACCGCCGCGCTGGCCGAGTTCCCACACCGGGACGACGTGCAGGTGCGGTGGCACAGCTTCGAGCTCGACCCCCAGGCGCCCCGCGAGCTGCCCGAGTCGCTCACCGAGCACCTGGCGGCGAAGTACGGCGTGACCGTCGAGCAGGCCGAGGGCATGCACCGGAAGATGACCGACACCGCCGCCGACGACGGGCTCGACTTCCACTTCGAGCGCGCGCGGTCCGGCAACACGTTCGACGCCCACCGGCTGCTGCACCACGCCCTGGAGACCGGCGGCGAGCAGCTGCAGGACACGCTGAAGGAGCGGTTCTTCCGCGCCTACCTGACCGACGGCGAGCCGATCGGCGACCCGGAGGCGCTGGTGCGGGTGGCCGCCGAGGTCGGCCTGGACGCCGACGAGTCCCGCGAGGTGCTGGCGAGTGACCGGTACGCCGACGCGGTGCGCGCCGACGAGCTGCAGGCCAGCCGCTACGGCATCAGCGGCGTGCCATTCTACGTGATCGACGAGAAGTACGGCGTGTCCGGCGCGCAGCCCGCCGAGGCGATGCGCCAGGTGCTCGACACCGCCTGGGCCGAGGCGAACCCGCTGACGCTGCTCACCCCGTCCGGCGCGCGGCCCGACGACGGCGACGCCTGCGCCGACGGCAGCTGCGCCGTCTGACCCGAGGTCCGGCCAGCACCGATCACCGCGCCGGGAGCACCCCGCGCAGCAACGTACTGATCGGGGTCGCCGCAGCCGTCGCAGCCGGCCGGGTGAGGTAGCAGTCGGCGTGGAACCAGCCGTCGGCCTCCTTGCCCGCCGGATCCAGTCCACGAGCCAGCACGTCGTAGCGCGCCGCGTCGGCCTCGTCCCGGTCGGCGAACCGCCGCTGCCGGAACGTCACGCCCGGTACCCGCTCGGTGACCAGCCCGTACCGACCCAGCGTGTCGGCGATCGGGGCGAAGTCGAACACCCGCAGCACGAACGTCGCCAGCCACAGCCGCGCGGGCACGGGTACGGCGCCGAGGATCCGGTCGAACGTCCGCTCCCCGATGTAACCGACGCCCCCCGTGCACACGACGAGGTCGACCTCGCGCAGGCCGGCGACAAGTGCCGGGGACGGGTCGGCCGCCTCCAGGTCCTCCGCCCAGCCACCGGCCAACAGCCCGGTGCGCACGCCGTAGCCGATCGCGGGCGCCGACGCATCCAGCCCGACCACGCTCAGGTCGGGACGGCGCAGGCGTGGCGCGTAGAACGCCGCGTCGTCGCGGATCACCGCATCGGGAGCGAGGCCGGCCCGGGCGGGGTCGGCGGCGCGCGCCCCGATCCCGGCGAGGTCGACGTCGTAGCGCAGCAGCGCGCCGTTGATGCCGTAGGAGCAGCAGACGTCGAGCACTGTCCGGCTCCCGGACTCCGCCAGCACCGCCTCGAAGATCGGCAACGCCCGCTGCGGGACCTGGTAGTCCAGCGGCACGAGTGCCCGGAAGTAGGCGCGTGGATCGGGTTGGCCGTAGATCGCGCTGAAGTCCGCCTTGTTGGTGACGGTCAGCGCCTCGTCGGTCATCCGAGCAGTTCCTCCAGCTCACGGACGGCGGCGGTGAGGGCGTTCGCGAACACGCCGAGCTGTGCGCTGACCGCCCGGGGAGTGCTCAGGTAGAGGTCGAAGCGGCCCGGCATCATGGCGTAGCCGACGCCGATGCACTTCTGGCTCGTCGAGCCGAACCCCCAGTACGTCACGTGCGGCGACGGCACGGAGCTGGTGCTGAGGTAGTCGTCGCGCATGATCAGCCAGCCCGGCGAGTCGAAGAGCGGCAGCGGTGTGGTGCCACCCGCCCGCTTCTGGATCAGCTGCAGCTCCCACAGGTGTTGCTCGGGGGCGAGCCCGGCCTGGCACTCCCTGGCGCGGGCCACGTGCTTGTCGGCGGCCGCCCGGAACGCCTGGCGCCGCGTGTCCGGGTCGGCGGCCGGGTCATCCATCGCGGCCGCGAACGCCACGATCTCCGGGGTGACGACCCGCATCGCCTCGGTACGGCCGCCTCGGAACTGGCGGGTCGAGATCGACTCGTACGTGGCGCCGACGTGGCCCTTCGCCCTCTGGTGGGCGAGCTGGAACGCCAGCTGCGCGAACGCGTCCGGCGAGCACTTCAGTGCCTTGGCACGCTCGCTGCCGAAGTCGACCGACAGCGTCATCGTGGCGGTGTCGGCGGCGTACGCGGCGAAGGCGTCGGCCGCGGCCTGCACGTCGGTACGCAGCGCCTC
Source organism: Pseudonocardia sp. (assembly GCA_036272795.1). GTDB lineage: Bacteria > Actinomycetota > Actinomycetes > Mycobacteriales > Pseudonocardiaceae > Pseudonocardia. The sequence continues at coordinate 5,072 of DATAYB010000554.1, read as the reverse complement.
GTCGAGCGTGAACTCGAGCAGCGCACAGTCCGGCACACGATCGCCGCCGGCCGGGGACTCGGGCGCCTCCAGGACCGTGTCCAGGTAGCTGATCACGGTGGTGCCGTCGAGGTTGCAGTGCTCGCCGTTGTAGCCGGCGGTCCCGTCGGCGAAGACGATCAGTGAGACGGCCTTGTCGAACCAGCGGTTTGCGCTGTTGCCGTGCAGGAGGTTGTCGGACGCCTCGAGCTGGGTCGCGGGTGTGAAGTCCTCCAGGCAGACGCAGAACAGCGCCCGCTCGAGCACGTCGAGCACGTCGGCGTTGCCGGCGCCCAGCAGGGCGTGGCGGCTCGCGGCCCACTCGGCGCGGGCCTTGGTGGTGAGGTGCCCGACGGACGTGCCGGGGGCGGCGGGCGTCGCACCGGACGTCATCGCGGCACGGAGCCCGGCCTCGATCTCGTCCACCGTGTACGGCTGGCCGGCCTCGTCCATGACGTCGAGTCGCACCATGTTGCCCCGGAAGAACACGACAATGTGGCGTTCTCGCGACGGCCCCTGCCACGCCTCGGTGTACGGCGTACGGGCGGTGTCCTGCACCTCGCCGGGGATCCGGGTCGCCGAGAACAGGTACTTGTTCTGCACCATCGACAGTGCCTGCCCACGCTGCATGGCCGGCGGCAGCGTCTCGTCGTCGATGCGGAGCTTGTAGTCCAGCGACCGCGCGATCAGGCGGGCGGCGCGCTCGATCTGCCCGAGCGGGGAGTCCTCGAAGAGGAAGAAGAAGTTGGCGTTGAGCGCGATGCGGTCGCGGCGGCCGAGGTAGCGGTACGCCCAGAACGCGTCGAGCCAGCTCACCACGCCGTCCTGCCGGTCGTAGGCGGCGAGCTCCGCGTGCAGGGTCCGACCCGGCCCGCCGGGCGCCAGGAACGAGGTCACGGTGGCCTCGGTGGCCGCCAGCTGCTCGGCGCTCAGCAGCGGCGCGCACCACTCGAGGAACCGCGCACAGGTGTCGTCCAGGCTGGGCAGCGGGATGCGCGCGAGGCCGTCCTCGCTGCCGAAGGTGCGCAGGGACTGGTTCTGACTGATAGTCATATCGACCTTGATCTCTCGCGTCAGTCCATCAACTGGTCGACCCGGACCGTACGGCCCGCGACCGCCAGATGGGCGGGTGTGACACGGCCGAACAGCTGGCGGGTCCGCACAGGCGAGCCGATCACGCCGGGCCGCTCGCTGTAGGCGAAGATCGCCGAGTGCCGGTCCCGGCCGCCTGTCACAGCGCTCACACGGTGCAGCGCGTAGCGGCCCTTGAACAGCTGCAGGTCGCCCGGCCGCAGCGTGAGGCGCCGGACGAGGTGCCCGCCCCGGCCGTCCAGCACCGCCCAGACGTCGTCGAGGTTCTCCGAGGCGGCGGAGCGGATCCCCGGGCAGAACTCGAAGGTCCCACCGCCGTCGGGGGCCTGCGTGAGCATGCTCACGGTGAACTCGTTCGTGTCGAAATGCCACGGGTGCGACCGCCCGGGCGTGACGACGTTGAGCGTCAGCCCGGAGAGCGGATCGGCCAGCTCGTACACGGCGTCGAGGCCGAAACAGGCCGCCGCGAACCGCTGGAAGGCCGGGTCCACGTACAGCCGGTGGATCAAGGCGTCCCCCGGCACGAGGTCGCGCGCCACGAACGCGTTGCCGCGTTGCATCGGGATGCGGGCGGGGTGCCCGTCCGGCAGGCGCGGATCCGGGTCCGTGTTGTAGACGTTCACGGTCTCGACGTCGTAGTACGCGCCCGGCGCCAGCTCGGCGCCCTCGCGCCGCAGCGTCTCCCGCAGGTCCGGGCGCACGAAGTCGGGGAGCACGCAGCAGCCGCTGCTCGCCAGGTCGGCACGGACACGGGCCACCAGGGCCGGGTCCGCGAGCGGGTAGCGGTCGATGTCGATCACGGCGGCCACGTCCGCTGCGGTCATCGGCGTCCTCTCGACGAGTGGGTGACCACCTGAGTCAACAGGATCGCGGCGCCCGCGAGAACCGTCCGATCGGACAGGGGGAGTACTACCACCGCCCTATCGGGAGGAGTCCGATCGGTTGGCGCAGCGCCCCGGTGGGCCGAAGATGTGCGGATGGACGCCGTGCGGCGGTTCGCCGAGCTGGTCGGTCAGCCCGACCCGCCGCTGGACCGCGCCGCGCTCACCATGGCCGAGGGCGCCGACCCCGCTGTGGACATCGAGCACTGGCTGGCGGAGCTCGACCGGCTCGCCGAGGGCGTCACCGACCTGGCCGGCCTGCTGCACCGGCTGTTCGTCGAGGAGCGGTTCACCGGCAACTCCGCCAACTACTACGACCCGCGCAATTCGCTGCTGCCCCACGTCCTGACCCGCCGGCTCGGTATCCCGATCACCCTGGCCGTGGTCTGCATCGAGGTGGGGCGCCGGGCCGGCGTGCGGCTGGAGGGCGTCGGTATGCCGGGGCACTTCCTGGTCCGCCCGGTCGGGAGCGACGTGCTGCTCGACGCGTTCGACGGCGGAACCGAGCTGTCACCGGCGGCCTGCGAGGCCCGGTTCCGGGAGCTGGGCGGCACCGGCCCGTTCGGCCCTCACCTGCTCGTGCCCACGCCGCCCCGAGCGATCCTGACACGGATGCTGGAGAACCTGCGCGCCGTGTTCCGCGCGCTGCGCCGCCCGGCCGGCACCGAGTGGGTGCTGCGGATGCGGCTGGCCCTGCCCGGCGCGGGGTTCGCCGAACACCTCGAGCTCGCCGACGCCCTGGGCAGCCAGGCTCGGTGGGTCGAGGGTGCCCGGATCCTGGAGGCGCAGGTCCCGCAGGCACCGCCGGAGCTCGCGCAACGGTTGGAGAACGCGGCCCGGTCACTGCGCGCACACCTCAACTAGCGAGCCGCTCAGTCGGGCGGGTCCAGCTTCGCGACCAGTCCGTCGAGGTCCGCGACGGTGACGGTGAGCGCGGAGTGGCCCTTCCGCCGCAGTGGCGAGGGGACCGGTGTGCCGAAGTGCACGCACACCCCGGCGTCGGCATTCGTGCCGAGTGTCAGGCCGTCGTCGGCGAACGACAGCCGCGCCCCGACGGCGGTCCACCATCGGTAGCCGCGGGTGATGTGCGCCCCGTCGATGTTGGTCACCGGCGTCTCCAGCTTCACGAAGCCGTACCGCGCCACGAACTTCCCGTCGTCGGTGATGGTGATGCCATCGGTGAACGGGTTGAGACCGAACGGGAGCCAGAACGGTGCGAGCCGCTTGTCCACCGCGTACTTGAAGAACTCCGCCACACCATCTCCTCGCCGGTTCCCTCCCCATGGACCGTAGCCCGCCAGGTGCGGCGCGAGGTGAGCCGCGGTCAGGCTTGGGCGGCCATTTCCTGCTGGGTGGGCCTGGAGTGGCGCTCGAAGACCTTGTCGGCCAGTGGCGCGAAGCCGAGTGCGAGCACGGTCCAGTAGATGACCTGGGCCAGCACGGAGTAGAGCCGGAAGCGGAACAGGGTGTCGGCGTCGAAGCCGGGGAAGACGAGGAGGCCCGCCGGGTTCTTCAGCGGCAGCGGCGTCTCGGTCAGCACGTGGCCGTTCGCGATCGTGTTCGCGGTCAGCGCCCCGAGCGGCGGCAGGATCGCCATCACGATCGACATGACCACGATGAACCCGGCCCCGGCGATCAGGGTGGCGTTCCAGTTGCCGAACCGGGCCTTCAACCGCTGACCGGCCCACACGGCCGCGATCCCGACCACCACCGAACCCAGCACCATGATCAGGTAGAGCCCGCCCCGCTCCTTGATCGTGTCAGGGTTCCCGATCGAGGGCGGGTTGGCCGGGTACTTCAGGAACGGCACCAGGTACAGCGTGACGAACCCGGCACCGGCCACCGCCAGCGTCAGCTGGCGTGGGCGCAGGTTCCCGGTCCGGCCGTAGGTCAGGCAGAACGCCACCGCGAAGAAACAGCCGATGGCGACCCCGAAAAGGATCATGCCGGTGCCGATCCCGACATTCGCCTGCACGGCCCGGCTGAAAATGTCCGGCCCCGGCGCCTCGGGCGCCTGCCCGGCGGCCGCCGCGAGCGCGGCCTTCGCGTCGTCGCGGGCGCTCTCGTAGTCGATCGCCGACTGGATCACCGGCTCGGCGAAGATCCGGGCGAAGACGAACGCCAGCAGCCCCGCCAGCGCGCCGACCCCCATCCCACGCACGACCAGCGACCGCACCATGCCGGTCCCGACTTCCTGCTCGACCATGTCACTCCGATCCGTACCCGGCGCTGCCCGATCCGTACCTGACGCTGCTCCCGGTCAGTGGCTCAGCTGCCGGTCAGTGGCAGGGGAAACCCAGGAAGTGCCGCGAGTCGTGCACGAACTCGTGCACGAACTCGTGCACGAACTCGTGCACGACCATGCTGTTGCCGAACACCGAGGTCATGCCCTCGTCGATGCCGATGAAGTAGTAGAGCAACAGCCCGAACACGAGCGCGCCGAGCAACCACGGCAGCGTCGCGGCCACCGGCAGGGTCGCCGGCTTGGCCTGGGTGAACGAAGGTGACGTCACGATCAGTCCTCTCGAACGCGGAGCCCGCCGGACCTGCCGACCTCCGCACCGAATGAGAGGCTGACGATGTGAGTAAGCAAGGTCCGTCGAAGCCGGCCGCGATGCCGCGAGCAGGGAAATATCCGTCTCAAAATCTGTTCATACATCTGATCAGATGGTGATATGTCGGCGTGACATTAACACTTTGGTGCGCGCCGGTCGCCGGGCTCAGCCGGGATACTGAGAGCGCTCCGAGGCAATGACAAGACCTCAGTTGTCGGACGGTACGGCGACGCCCCGGGGACAGGCCGGCGTTGTGGTGTGCCGAGGTTGTTGCTGCGGCAACCAGAATCGGGACCCTGTCACCGACCACACGGGCCAGCTGGTCCGGCTCCGTGACCTGGCACGAGCCCGGCCGGCTGAGCTGGCGGTGCGCACCTCGGACTGTCTGGGACCGTGCGGGCACGCCAACGTGGTCGTCATCCGCCCCTCGCCGGAAGGGCGCCGCCACGGCGGCCGGCCGGTCTGGCTCGCGTTCATCGGAGGCGCCCGCGTCCTGGAGCTGATCGAGTCCTGGCTCGGCGCGGGC
>DATAYB010000553.1:0-18175 GCA_036272795.1 Pseudonocardia sp. | reverse complement strand
CTCGGCGAGGGCCTGACCGAGGCCCAGCTGGTCCGCTGGCTGGTCGGTGTCGGCGAGACCATCGCCGTGGATGCCCCGGTCGCCGAGGTCGAGACGGCCAAGGCGATCGTCGAGGTGCCGAGCCCGTTCGCCGGTGTGATCGCGGAGCTGCACGGTGCCGAGGGCGGCACGCTCGACGTCGGCGCCCCGCTCATCTCGGTCGACTCGGGCGGCGAACCCGCCCTCGAAGCCGGCAGCTCGGCCGGACCCGGCACCTCCGTCGAAACCGGCACCTCCATCGAAAGCGCGGCCGCGGCGAGCTACGTCGAGGAGGAGCGCGCCGGCTCGGGGAACGTGCTGATCGGCTACGGCACGTCCGAGCTGCCGGCAACCGGCCGCCGACGGGGTCGCCGCCGGCCGGCCGTGCAGGCCTGCGCACAGGCGGAGAACCCGGTTCGCGCCCCGGAGCGGGCCGGCGCCGAGCGGCCCCGCGTGAAGTCTCCCCTGGTCCGCCAGCTGGCCCGCCGCACAGGCGTCGACCTGACCACGCTGCCGGGCTCGGGCCCGACCGGCCTGATCACCCGGGCCGACGTCGAGCGCGCCAGCCAGGTCGCTCCTGCCGCCGTCCCGAGCAGGGTGCCCGACGAGCAGCCTCCCGCCACGTCCGACCGGCGCACGGGCCTGCCGATCCGCGAGCGGATCCCGTTGCGTGGCGTACGCAAGGCGATCGCCCAGACACTGCAGCGCAGCCGCACCGAGATCCCCGAAGCCACCACCTGGGTCGACGTCGACGCCACCGAGCTGGTCGAGCTGCGCGCCTCGCTGGCGACCCCGGACCGGCGTCCGCCCAGCCTGCTGGCCTTCCTGGCGCGCTTCACGGTGGCGGGTCTGGGGGCGTTTCCCGAGCTCAATGCGCGAATCGACACCGAACGTGAGGAGATCGTCCAGCTGGCCGGGGTCAACCTCGGCATCGCCACGCAGACCGACCGGGGCCTGCTGGTGCCGGCGGTGGCGGCGGCGGACCGGCTCGGCGTGCGTGCGATGGACACTGCGATCCGGGCGGCCACCGAGGCGGCGCGGGCCGGCGCCACCGACCCGACCCGGGGCTCGTTCACGCTGAACAACTACGGCGGCTTCGGTGTGGACGGCAGCGCGGCGATCATCAACCACCCCGAGGTTGCGATCCTCGGTATCGGCCGGATCATCCAGCGGCCGTGGGTCGTGGACGGGGAGGTGGTGGCGCGGTACGTCGGTCAGCTCTCGCTCGTGTTCGACCACCGGGCCTGCGACGGCGCGACCGCCGGCGGCTTCCTGCGGCACGTGGCCGACGCCGTCGAGCACCCGCTGCGCGCGGTGGTGGAGGGTTGACGCTCTCGTTCTACATTCTCTTGACGGATCGCGAAGGCATCGTAGAATAAGGCGCGACCGCTCTCCCCCGCTCTCCCGAACCCGCGCCGCCACCACCACAGGCACGACAGGAGCGACCAGCATGGACCAGGGGTCCGACGGCCGGGCGACGGCGCCCGGGGTCGAGTTGTTCAACGCGGCGGAGTACCTGCTCGCCCCCGCGCTGGACGGGCGTGTCGACAGCATCGCCGTGCGCCACCCGGGCGGCGAGCTGAGCTACGGGCAGCTGCTGGCGCAGGTCCGCCGGGTGGCCGCTGGCCTGCTCGGGCTCGGCGTGCGGCCCGAGGAGCGGGTGCTGTGCTGCATGGCCGACGACGTGGAGCTGTTCACCGCGATCCTTGCCGCGATGTACGTCGGCGCGGTCGCGGTGCCCTGCTCGACGATGCTCACGGCCGCCGAGCTGGGCAAACTCGTCGCCGACTCGCGGGCCCGGCTGGTGCTCGGCTCGACGGAGTTCCGCGCCGCGGTCCTCGGTGGCGTGGCGTACGGCGAGGTCGGCACGGTGGTGCTCACCGGCGCTGCCCCGGCCGCCCGCGAGCTGCCGGCCGGGGTGTCGCGCGGGCTGACCTGGGCGGAGCTGCTGGCCGCGGGCGGGCCTGACCCGGTGCCGTACTCGAGCTGGGCCGACTCTCCGGCGCTGTGGCTCTACACCTCGGGCACCACCGGCATGCCGAAGGCGGCCGTGCACCGGCACGCCGACGTCCGGTACGTGGCGCGGACCTACGGCCAGCAGGTGCTCGGCATCCGGCCCGACGACGTCTGCCTCTCTGCCGCGAAGCTCTTCTTCGCCTACGGCCTGGGCAACTCGATGATCTTTCCGCTCTCGGTCGGCGCCAGCACTGTGCTCGAACCCGGCAGGCCCGCGCCCCGCCTCTTCGCCGACCGCGTGGCCGAGCACGGGGTGACGCTGTTCTTCGGCGGGCCGAGCTTCTGGGGCCCGATGCTGGCGGCGCCGCCGGAGGAGGTGCCGCCCGGGGCGCTCGCGACCGTGCGCCAGGGGGTGTCCGCCGGCGAGACGTTGCCGCCCCGGCTCTACCACGGCATCCACGAGCGGTACGGGGTGGAGATCCTCGACGGCATCGGGTCGACCGAGGCGCTGCACATCTTCATCTCCAACCGCGCCGGCCAGGTGGTGCCGGGCAGCTCGGGGATGCCGGTGCCGGGTTACCGGGTCGAGCTGCGGCGGCCGGACGCCACGGTGATCGAAGGGGTCGGCGAGCCCGGGATGCTGTACCTGGCCGGCGACTCGCTGTGCGAGGGCTACTGGTGCCGCACCGTGGTCAACCGCGCGGTGTTCCAGGGCGAGTGGATGCGCACCGGTGACCAGTACGTGCGCAACGCCGACGGCAGCTATACGTGCCTCGGGCGGGCCGACGACGTGCTCAAGGTCGGCGGGATCTGGGTCAGCCCGGCCGAGGTCGAGGCGCGGCTGCTCGAGCACCCCGGCATCCTGGAGGCCGCCGTGGTCGGGGTGCCCGACGCCGACGGCCTGGACAAACCTGTCGCCTTCGTCGTCCCACGCGCGGGCCACCGGCTCGAGCCCGATGAGGTGATCAGCTTCTGCCGCGCCGGCCTGGCCGCGTTCAAACGCCCGCGCGCCGTACTCGAGCTCGCCGAACTGCCGAAGACCGGCACCGGCAAGATCCAGCGCTTCCGGCTCCGCGAGCTCGTGGACGCCGCGGTGGTCACGGCTCCCTGACGGAGTTGCTGGGCGGCCGGCACACCGAGTCTGGCGTGGACACACCGGTCCCGGGCTGACACACGGAGTGCACCGGATCGTCGTCTCACCGGTTCGTACGAGGCAGCTGCTTTACAGGAGCTGGGTTTCGAAGTAGAACCGTGCTGAGAGCGTGAGTGCGCCTATCCGTTTCGTGCGAGCAGGAGACCCGATGAAGGAACTGCGGATCGACAGTTTCGGCCCGCCCAACGACGTGGTGAAGCTGGTGGAGGTGGACGAGCCGAGCCCGGGGGCCGGCCAACTGCTGATCGCGTTGGAGGCGGCGCCGATCAACCCGTCAGACCTGTTGCTGGTCCGGGGTGTGTACGGCGTGCGGCCGGACCTGCCGGCGAAGCTCGGCGCGGAGGGAGTTGGCCGGGTCGTGGGTGTCGGGGACGGCGTCGACCAGTCGCGCGTCGGCGAGCGGGTGGTCGTGCTGCCCACGCTGCGCCAGCACACCTGGGTCGAGCGCACCGTCGCCGACCAGCGCGACGTGATCACCGTGGACGCCGCGGCCGACCCGCTGCAGCTGTCCATGATCGCCGTTAACCCGATCACCGCGCACGTCATCCTCACCGGGTACGCCGAGCTCAAGGCCGACACCTGGGTGGCGCAGAACTCGGCTAACTCCGCCGTCGGCCGCTACCTCGTCGATCTCGCCCGGCTGGCCGGCCTGCGCACCGTGAACATCGTGCGCCGCGAGGAGGCCGCCGAGGCACTGCGGGCCGACGGTGTGCCGAACGTGCTCGTGTCCGGCCCGAACCTGGCCGACGACGTCCGGGGGATCCTCGGCGGCGAGAAGCTCGGGCTCTTCGTAGACGCGCTCGGTGGCAGCCAGGCCGGCGAGCTCACCGGCCTGCTCCGCCCGGGCGCCAACATCGTGGCGTACTCTGCGCTGACCGGCGAGCCTTTCACCGTGCCGTTCATGCAGGTGATCTTCCGCGACATCTCGCTGCGCGGGTTCTGGCTGAACCAGTGGTTGGGCGCGGCGCCCCGGGCCGAGATCGACAGCGCCTACCGGTACCTCGCCGGCCTCGTCGCCGACGGCTCCCTGAGCGCACCCGTCGAGGCCACCTTCGGCCTGGAAGAGTACGCGGAGGCCATTCGCAGGGCGGGCCGGTTCCGCCGCGCCGGCAAGATCGTGTTCACGTTCTGAACAGTCCGACCGGGTAGTCGACACCGTCCAGGCCGGGCACGGTCACCCTGCTCGGGTCGTTGTCGTTGGCCGCCAGCTGCTCGACGGCGAAGTCCACCACGCAGCCGGAGAGCAGCTGGCGTGGGTCCTCCAGCACCACCCGCAGCCGGGTCACCATGGCGAGCATGTCGTCGGCAGAGTGGATCTTGGGCATCTCGGCGACCTCGGTCAGCCCGGTGTCGAGGTCGGGCTGCTCGGCGCCGCCCGGGGTGAAGCTCGGGTAGCCGTCGAACATCAACGCGCCCAGCTCGACGGTGGCCCGCACGTTGTTCCACAGGGCGCGGAAGGCCGGCTCCAGTGTCTTGACCTCGCTGAGGTCGCCGTTCACCGGGGTACCGAACACGGGTGCGTGCGGCGCCATGAACATCCGCTCCAGAGGCAGCCGCTGCCGCGAGGCGCCGAGCACCATGGCGGCGACGCTGCTGGTCCGCCAGGTGACCCCGGCCGTGGCGCGGCCCTGCTTGCCGGCGATGATGACCATGGCGCGCGGCCAGTCGATCCGCGGGCTGTCGAACCACGCCAGCACGCGGTGCGCGATGTCCATGCCGGCCAGGAAGAACGTCGCGATCATCATATGGTTCATCGGCACGCCGTCCGCGCTGTCCGAACCTGTCGGGTGCCCTCGGGTCAGGTAGTCCGCCCGGAGTGTCTCGCCGGTCAGGTAGCTCTCGTCGGCGAGCGCGGTGCGCAGGTAGCGGGCGGTGACGGCGCAGGTGTAGTCGATCATGTCCGTGATCCGCTGCTCGCGGCCTCGGTATGCCCCGACCGCGATGGTGTCGCGCCAGAGCGGCACGCTGTTGGCGGCGCGGGCGGTCTCGACCTGGGTCAGCAGCCGCTCGGCGTCGGCGCGCCAGGAGCCGCCTACCGCCCGCAGCTGCACCAGGGCGGCCAGGGCCGGGCCGAGGTGCGAGATGCCGGCGAGCTCCTTGAAGCCGAGCGTGTTCATCCGGAAGCCCTCGACCTGCGGTTCCCGGCCAGCCCCGGGGTACAGCGCGAGGTCGGTCCCGGTGGCCACGATCAGCGGGTCGTCCTGGGTGTGGGCGGCGGCCGCTTCGGCCAGATGGCTGCCGATGCTGTCCGGGCGCGCGGTGTAGGTCGTGAACAGGTCGACCAGTTCGGCGCTCTCCCGCGGGCTCATCCGCGAACCTCCTGGGTTGGGTCATCCGGTGAACCGGTAGATGACGGTGTCGGCGGCGAACCGGGCGTCGGCGCTGAGGCTGTTGGTGACGCCGACCAGGGTGCCGCCGGCGTCGTGGAACACCGCCGCGTCGGTGCCGCCGGTGGTCGGGAACTCCACCACGGTCCGCAGCGCGGAGCCGTCCCAGCGGTAGATCGCCGAGGTCAGCGCGGTCGTCGGCTTGTCGGGGGTGCCCAGCACGAAGTTGACCCGCACCACGTACAGTCCGTGCTCGCCGCGCAGCACCGCGAACTCCCGCCCGCCCGGCCCGGGCAGCTGCTGGTGGGGTACGAACCTCTCGCCGTCCCAGCGCAGCAGAGCCGAGTCACTCTGCAGGCGTCCGACCAGCAGGTAGTGCTCACCGTCGACCTCGAAGTCGGCGAACGCGCGCCCGTGCCGGTCGGCCAGCTCCTGGTGCTCGACGAACCTGGTTCCGTCCCAGCGGTAGAGCAGCGAGGGCACCACGTTGTCGGCGTGCGCCAGGTAGCGCTGCCCGCCGACGGTGCACGGGTGCCAGTTGTACGCCCAGCGCGACGCGATGTCCTGGAACGGCTCGAACCGGGTGCCGTCCCACTCGTAGAGCCGCGAGGGCAGGTTGTCGGCCTCGGTACCGGGCAGCGCCACGCCCTGCGCCAGGCCGAGGAAGTGCCGGTCGCCGACCGGGATGTGCGTCCACTGCTTCGCCGCGAACCCGGGGAAGGACTGGAACGGCGCGAACCGGGCACCGTCCCAGCGGAACACCTCGGGCCGGGTGTGGAAGTCGTAAGGGCCTGCGCCGGAGCGGATCCCCGCCGCGGCGAGGAAGGAGTGCTCCCCGATCCGGAAGAACTCGGCGTCCTCTCCCCCGGGCACCGCCAGCCGCTGGAACTCCGTGTAGCCCTCGCCGGTCGCGCGGAGCACCAGCAGGTCGGTGTCACTGTCGCCGCCGTTCATGTGCGCGGGCGCGCCGGGCACATCGGTGGCCAGCTGCGGAATGGCCAGGTACGCGGCGCCGCCCAGCTCGAACGGCTCGATAGCCCTCGCCCCGGACGTCGGGATCCGGTACAGCTCGGTCAGCTCCGGCCGGTCCATGTTCGGCTCCCTGGCGGTGGGAAGTTCGGGGACAGCTCAGCTAGCTGCGAGAATCAATGTATACATTGCGTGCAAAGTGCGCCAGTGGGTGTGCGGCCGCCGGATGGGTCTCACAGGATCGGGCCGGGTTCGCCGGTGTCCGCGAGGCTGGCCAGGTAGTGCTCGCGGCCGCTCCGGCCGTGCTCGCGGGCGGCCAGGGCGGCCGCCTCCGGGTTGCCGGCGACGATGGCGGTGAGCAGTGCGCGGTGTTCGGGATGGCCGGACTCGAGAGGCTCCCGGCGGTGCAGGTTGTGCAGGCTGACGACGGCGAACCTGGCCCAGATCCGGCCGAGTGACTCCACCAGCAGCGGGTTGCCGCTCAGCTCCGCGATGCGCTGGTGGAACCGCAGGTTCGCCCGCCAGGCCCCGAGGACGTCACCGTTCGTGGCCTGCTCCTCCACCGTCTCGCAGGTCCGGCGCAGCGCGTCGATCTCGGCCGGGGGCAGTTGGCCGTCCCGTTGTCGGGTCGCGGCCAGCTCCGCGGCGAGCGTCTCGAGCGCACCCTGCAGGTCGAGGGCGTGCCGCAGGTCGTCGTGGGAGAGCGAGGCGACGACGACGCCGCGCCCGGTCGGTGTGACCAGGCCGTCGCTCTGCAGCCGGCGCAGCGCCTCGCGCACCGGGGTCCGGCTCATGTGCAACGACTCGGAGAGGTCGACCTCGTGCAGCCGGTCGCCAGGCCCGAACTGGCCGGCGAGCAACAGTTCGCGGACCCGCCGGTAGGCCTGCTCGGCCTGGTTGTGCGCGCCGGTGTGGGTGGACCGTGTCATGTATGCATCGTATGTAGCGCGTGCAAGCGTCGTCGTCGTGTGCTTGTGGGCGGGTTACTCGTTCGCCGGTAGCGTGCTTTCATGTAAAAACGATCGTTTCGTTATGGAGGTGACCGTGGCCGGGCTGAACCTCGGGCAGGCGTTGACCATCGTCGAGCACGCGCTGCGGCACGCTCGGGAGCTGGAGCTGCCGCCGATGACCGTGGCGGTGCTGGACGCGGGCGGCCACCTGGTGGCATTCGCCAGGGAGGACGGGTCCAGCCTGCTGCGCGAGCGGATCGCCAGGGGTAAAGCGCTCGGTGCGCTCAACATGGGCGTCGGCAGCCGTGCGCTGGCCGCCCGCGCCGCCGCGCACCCTCAGTTCATCAACGCCGTGACGACGCTCGCCGAGGGCAACCTGGTACCCGTGCCCGGCGGTGTGCTCGTCCGGGTGGCGGCCTCAGGGCAGGCAGGGGCTGGCGGGATTATCGGCGCGGTCGGGGTCAGTGGCCACCACCCGGACCAGGACGAGGAGTGCGCCGTCGTCGGCATCGAGGCCGCCGGGCTCCCCGCCGACCCCGGCAGCTGAGGTCACCCCGCCGCGGCGGACGGCGCCGCTGCCTGTGGTTACCGAGCTCCACACCAGGCAGGCCGCGGCGCCGCAAAACCTGTCTGTTGTGGAGTTGGGTAACGACAGGCGGGCCGCAGCGCGAGCCGGTCCCCGCCGCGAGTGGCACCACGCGGTACGGCCGACCGCACAGACCCTCTACCTACAGCACATACTGTGCACAGTCTGTGCTGTAGGTACACGGTCTGTGCGGACCACCGGTGACGCCGCGAGCGGGGCCCCGACGGTCACCACGCGCGGAAGTCGGCCACCGCAAACCTGCCTCCTGTGGAGTTCGGTAACGACAGGCAGGCACGCACCGGGCCTGGCAGGCGGCAGGCACGCACCGGGCCTGGCAGGCGGCGGGGGGCCGTGCGGCCGGCTCGCGGTGGTTACATCGGGCGCGTGGTGAGGGCGTGCTCGAGGTCGTGGTTGGCGCGGGCGGCGCGGCGGGCGTGGTACGCGATCGGCATGTAGCGCAGGCGTTCCGGCAGCGCGGCGTTGACCCGGCCGGCGACCTTGCCGGCGGCGCGCAGCTCGAGCTCGTCGGCGCGGGTCCACGTCAGGCCGAGCTTGTCGCGCGCGGACGGCGGCAGCGTACCCACGGTGACCAGCCGGTTCAGCTCGCCGCCCACCCGGCTGGCCGGCGACCACAGCCGGCGTAGCGGCCCCGGCAGGCCCGGCAGCGGTGGCGACTTCGCCGCGGTCGCCAGCACGTTGTGCGCGGTGCGGTGGTTCACCAGGTGCTTGTCGATCATGTCGTCGAAGTACGCCCAGTAGGCGTCCGGCGTCGGCGGCAGCATCCGCTCCGGCACCTGCAGGATCCGGCAGATCCGCAGCGTCTCGCGGTACCCCTGCTCCTCCTGGTCGGCGGTGAGCGGGCGCGGCAGGAAGTAGCGCGAGTACGACAGCAGCGCGTGGTAGGCCGTCAGCGGCACCCAGGCCCACGGTTCGGGCGACAGCGCGTGGTGGGCGCGGCCCTGCTCGTCGACGGTGTTCAGCGTCCGGTGCATCCGCCGCAGCCGGCTGCCCTCGTCGAGCGCGGTCTGCCCGCCGTAGACCCAGGTCTGCGTGGAGGCGAAGCTGCGGGCCGCGCGCCCCCACGGGTCGGTTCGGTAGGTCGACCACCGATCCACGACCTCGCCGATCGACGGGTGCATGACCTGCAGGATGAATGCGCTGCCGAGGGTCGCCGCGTACAGGTGGTGCCCGGTCAGCGACCAGTACAGGTCGCCGGGCCCGAACAGCTCCGGCTTCTGCCCCACCGTCAGCTCGGACCCGGTCGGCCCCGCGCCGGTCGGACCGGCCCCGAGCGGCTCCGCGCCGGCCAGACCCGTCCCGAGCGGCTCCGAACCCGCCAGACCGACCCCGACCGGCTCGACACGCTCCGTAGGCTGTGCTGTCATCGTCGACCTCCTCGCCTCTCGCGGCACCGGCCGCATGGCTATAGTGAAACGCGGTTAAATACCCGCTTTCAACTCGTGTTCGTGAGGCAGGCCGATGCCACGCCCACCGGAGCTCTCACCTCGTAAGACGCCGCGCCAGCAGCGGTCCCGGGAGATGGTGGCGCGCATCATCGACGCCGCCGCTCGCGTTCTGACCGAGCACGGCTACGACGGGGCCTCGACAAACCGGATCGCCGCGACCGCCGGGATCAGCAGCGGGTCGCTCTACCAGTACTTCCCGAACAAGGACGCGATCGTGACTGCGGTGCTCGAGCGGTTCAGTGACCAGCTGGTCGCCCGGATCGATGCGCAGCTCGCGGCGACGATGACCATGTCGTGGCGGGATGGCGGGCGCGCCCTGCTGGCCGCGCAGTTCGAGGTCTTCGAGCAGAACATCGGGCCGCTGCGCACGATCATCGAGCGGGTCCCCCAGCTCGGCGGCACCGACAGCCTCGGCGCGCTGCAGCGCCGGCTCGCCGACCTGACACGCCTCTACCTCGTGGCGAACCGCGACCAGTTCCGCCCGGACCTCGACGTGCAGGCGGCGGTGTGGATCATGGTGGAGGTGTCCGCCCAGCTGGCCATCCGCTACCTGGTCGCGCCGCCGCCGATCCCCCGCGAGCAGGTCATCGACGAGCTCTCCGGCATGTTCATCGGCTATCTGACCCGGTCAGTCGCCGACCCCCCGGACCACACCAGGGAGCACCGATGAGCCCCGACGCGGTGCCACCGCTGCGCGCGGCGGAGAAGCTCGCGCTCACCTTCCGGTTCGCCCGCCGGGGCAGGGGCTTCTGGTTCAGCTTGGCGATCGACCTGCTCTGGCCGTGGCTGGCGGTGTTCACCCGGCTCGGCTTCCGGGGCGGCGGGCACCTGCCCGACGGTGGCTGCCTGCTCGCGGTCAACCACCTGTCCTTCGCCGACCCGATCGTCGACACCGCCTTCGTGCTGGCGCAGCGGCGGGTGCCCCGCTACCTGGCCAAGGCGGAGCTGTGGCAGGTGCCGGTGGTGCGCCGCGTGCTGGCCGGCGGCGGGCACATCCCGGTGTACCGGGGCGGGTCCAACGCGGCCGACGCGTACCGGGACGCGGTGGCGGCGGTCCGCCGTGGCGAGTGCGTGGTGTTCTATCCCGAGGGCACCTACACCCGCCACCCTCAGGGCTGGCCGATGCGCGGGCTGAACGGCGTGGCCAGGGTGGCGCTGGAGAGCGGCCGGCCGGTGATCCCAGTCGCGCAGTGGGGCAACCAGCGCCTGCTGCCGCCGGGGTCGACGTGGCCCCGGTTGCTGCCGAGACAGGACGTGCGGGTGCTGGCCGGCCCGCCGGTGGACCTGAGCCGGTTCGAGGGCGCCCCGCTGACCAGGCAGAACCTCACCGCCGCCACCGCCGAGATCATGCGGGCGGTCACCGGGCTGCTCGGTGAGCTGCGGAGCGAGACACCACCGCCGGCCCGCTGAGGCGGACGCCCTCGCGCACGCCCGCCGATCGGAGCGCTCCGGCTCGATTCTCTTCCGGGCCCCGATCTGGTCGGGCCGTGCAGCAGGATGTGTCGAGTGACGAGCGATGCGTCCGCGACCGGTATCGACGAGCTCGACGTGGCGCTGCTGGATGCGTTGCACGTGAACCCGAGGGCGAGCTTCCAGCAGTTGGGGACCGCGCTCGGGGTGTCCGCCGTGACGGCAGCCCGGCGCTGGCGGCGGCTGGCCGGTTCGCGGCGGGCCTGGGTCTGCTCGACGCCGGGGCCCCGGCTGGCCGTGACAGCGGCGATCTTCGAGGTCGAGTGCGTGCCCGGGCGCACCGGGGAGGTCGGCCGGGCGCTGGCCGGGGTCGCGCAGGTGGCCAGCGTGTACCTGACCGCCGGCAGCTACGACCTGGTCGCCCTCGTGCTGGCCCCCGAGCTGGGCACCCTGTCGGCGCTGCTCCTGGACCACCTGTCGAACACGCCGGGCATCGCGCGAGTCCGGTCCAGCATCGTGACGAGCTGGTACAGCGACGTGCGCTGGCGGCTCGGCGCGATCAGTGCCACCCAGTGGCGGTCTGTCCGCGACGCCGACGCCGACGCCGGCCAGGCCCGGGCCGGGCGGGACCGGCCCGGGGAGGCCCGCACGCTCCACTTCGACCGCGACGACCGGTCGCTCTACCTGGCGCTGCAGGCTGACGGCCGGGCCAGGTACCGCGACCTCGCGGCGCTGCTCGACACGTCCGAACAGCAGGTGAAGCGGCGGATGGACGCGCTCGTCCGGGACGGCAGGCTGGCCTTCCGGACCGACTTCACCCGCACCGAAGGGGGCTGGCCGACGCAGCTCGCGCTCTGGCTGCTGGTCCCGGACGACCGGCTGGCCGAGGTCGGAGCCGAGATCGCGCGGTGGCCGGACACCCGGCTCTGCCTGTCCGCGCTCGGTCCGGCCAACCTGTTCGTCAAGCTGCAACTGCACCGGCTCGACGACGTCCGGCCACTGTTCGACCGCCTCGGCGGTGCCGTGCCGACCGGCGCCCCCGTGTCGGGATCCGTCTCGCCGCTGGATGGCTCCCCGCCGGGTGTCGTGGCGGACCGGCGGCTCGTGCTGGGCACGCTCAAGTCCTTCGGGCGGCTCCTGGACACCGCCGGTCGATCCACCGGGGTGATCCCGGTCGATCCTTGGGCCCCCATCTCGTCGTAGTTTCCGTCGCATCGGCGGCCCAGCATGAAAGTTTCCTTCATCTCGGCGGCCTCGCCCGGCGCTGCCGCTTCACTCCTGCCGAGCGCGTGGCAACCGTCGCGCACGTCTGAGGTGGGGGCATGGCGACATCGACACGGGAGGCCACGGTCACCGGGGAGCTGCTCGACTGGGTGCACGGGCTACGGCTGGCGGACGTGCCGGACCAGGTCCGGGAGCGGGCGAGGCACCTGCTGCTGGACGGCGTCGGGGCCGCGCTGGTAGGCGCGGGCCTGCCGTGGTCGCGGGTGGCGACCGACGCCGTGCTGGCGATGGAGGGTGTCGGTGACTCGGTACTGATCGGCACCGGGCGGACCACGAGCGCCCCGGCGGCGGTGCTGCTGAACAGCACGTTCGTGCAGGGGTTCGAGCTGGACGACTTCCACCCGCTCGCGCCGCTGCACAGCTGTGCCCTGGTGATCCCCGCGCTCCTGGCGACAGCGACCCCGGGGACGACCATCTCCGGGGTGGACGCGCTGACCGCCGCCGTCGCCGGCTTCGAGGTCGGTCCGCGCATCGGGCTGGCGCTGCACGGCGCGCAGATGCTGACCCGAGGTTGGCATTCCGGCGCGGTGTTCGGAACCCATCCGGCAGCGATGACCAGCGGGAAGTTGCGGCGGCTCGACCGCGCGGGCCTGGAGGACGCGCTCGGCATGGCGGCTACCCAGTCCGGCGGGCTGATGGCGGCCCAGTTCGAGGCGATGTCCAAGCGGATGCAGCACGGCTTCGCGGCCCGCAACGGCTTCTACGCGGCCGGCCTTGCCGCTGGGGGCTACACCGGGATCAAGGCGGTACTCGACCGGAGCTACGGCGGTTTTCTCGCGGTGTTCGGGGAGGGCCACGACCCCGATCCGGGGCAGGTCACCGCCCGGCTCGGCGAGCTGTGGCACACCGAGCTCATCATGATCAAGTCGTATGCGGCGCAGGGTGGGCTGCACGGCCCGATCCAGGCCGCGTTGGAGCTGCGCGCCGCGCACGGCATCGACCCCGCCTCGGTGGCAAGGGTGGACGTCGCGGTGGGCGAGGCGGTCTACCACCACGGCTGGTGGCGGCCGGAGCGGCCGCTGACGCCGACCGGCGCGCAGATGAACATCGGCTACGCGGTCGCGGTGGCGCTGCTCGACGGGCAGGTGCTGCCGGCGCAGTTCGCGCCCGCCCGCCTGGCCGCCGACGACATCTGGGCGATGATCGAGCGGATCGACGTCCGGCACGACGGCTCGATCGACACCGGCCCGGCGGCTGAACGGTTCAGCACCGACCTGCGGATCACCCGTACCGACGGCACCGTGCTGCACCGTCGCCTCGCCCAGCCCCACGGCGGCCCGGCCGACCCGGTCACCAACACCGAGATCGTCGACAAGTACCGACATCTCACCGGCCCGTGTGTGACCCCTGCCCGGCAGCGGGCGATCGAGGTGGCCGTGCTGGGCCTCGAGCTCGCCGACGACCTCGGGGACCTGCTCGACCTGCTCGCGCCACCGGTGTCCGGTGTGCTCGACTGACCCGTCGCCGGCCACCTACCGGTCCGGCAGCGGGTCGCCGCTGGTGCTGCTGCACCCGCTGTTCGGCTCGTGGCGGTCCTGGCGGCCCGTGCTCGGCGCCCTCGCGGCACATCACGAGGTGTTCGCCCCGACACTGGCCGGGCATCGGACGGGCGTGCCGCTGCCACCGGGGCCGGCGCCGCTCTCGGTGTTCGTCGACGAGGTGGAGCGGGAGCTGGATACGGCGGGGTTCGGCACCGTGCATGTGGCCGGCAACTCGCTCGGCGGCCGCGTGGCGGTGGAGCTGGGCCGGCGGGGCAGGGCGCGTTCGGTCGTCGCGTTCAGTCCCGGCTGCGCCCGGCGGGGCCGGTCGGACGGCATGCGGCTGCTGGCCGGGCTCGGGCTGCTCCGGGCCGGCATGGCGGTGGACGGGTGGCTCCCCGGCTGGACCCCCGGTCCGCTGCGCCGGTGGCTGTGGTGGCCACTGCTGGAGCACGGCGAGCGGCTCACCTCGGTCGTGCGCGCCGAGGCGGTGGCCGATGCCCGCGGCTGCCGGGTGCTCCGGCAGCTCGTGTCGGCGCGATCGGGGACGGCGCCGCTCCCGGTGGGGAGCTACCCGCTGCGGGTCGCCTGGGGTGGATGCGACCGGCTGACGCCATGGGATCGGGTGGCGGCGTCGCTGCGCACGGTGCTGCCCGGCGCGGAGCTCGTCGTGCTGCCCCGCGTCGGGCACACGCCGATGTGGGACGACCCCGACCTCGTCGTCGCGACGATCCGGGATGTCACCGCCGGGGTGGACGGCTGAGCGTAGCCAGCCAATGCCTAGTGTCCTGTCGGCGACAGGACACTAGGCCGGGTGCGGCGTGCGCTGCGCGGCGGTCTCGGCGAGGAAGCCGCGGATCGCGGCGACCAGCTTGGCCGGCTGGTCCTCGGCGACGAGGGTGTAGCTGTCCTCGATGGTGACCAGCCGGCCGCGCGGATAGCTCGCGGCCAGCCGGGCGCCGTGCTCGGCCGGCATGATCCGGTCCTCGCCGGCCCACACCACCAGCACCGGCCGGTCGAACCGCCGGTTGCGCTCGGCCCACTCGCGCAGCACCTCGCGGGGCGGCACGCTCAGCGCGTAGCGGGCGAGGTCGTCCCGCACCTCGGGCTGCTCGGTGGCCGGCGCGAACCACTCGTCCATCACCTCGGCGGGCACCGGCCGCTTACTCATCCAGCCCCAGGAACCGGGCGCCCGGCGCATCCGGCCACGGCGCAGCAGCCGCATCGTCACGGCCAGCCCGCCCGGCACCCGCGCGGCGAGCACGAGCGCCCGCCCCGGCAGCCCCGGCGGGTAGTTCTCGAACGCCTCGCAGGCCACCAGGACCAGCCGCGACAGCCGCTCGTCGCGCCCCAGCGCCACCATGACCTGTGCGCCGCCCCAGTCGTTCTGCACCAGCGTCACGTCGTGCAGGTCGAGCCGCTCCAGGAACTCGTCGACCAGCACGGCCATGCCGGCCAGCGACAGGTCGGCCTCCGGCCGCATCGGGTACCGGTGCGCGCCGAGCGGCAGCGTCGGTGCCACGCAGCGGTACTCCGGGCCCAGCTCGGCGATCACGTTCCGCCACGCCGAGCCGTTCATCAGAACCCCGTGCAGGAACACCAGGACCGGACCGGGACCGCCGGTGTCGCGGTACTCGATGGTCCCGGCGGACAGTTCGATCTCGGGCACCAGACTCACTCCTCGAGGGCGTCGGCCACGGCCTGCGGTGGCGTGTCTTGATAGATCGTTCTACTATGCGCGAGACTAGAGTGCCGGCGCGGGTACGGGCAAGCATTTACCGGGCCGATCACCGGGCCTGTTTCCGAGCCGGACACGGGCCGATTACCGAGCCGATTTACCGAGCCGATTTACCGAGCCGATTTACCGAGGGGTGGGCATGGCCGACACGAAGACGCGGATCGTGGTCAAGAGCGGCGAGCTGTTCCGGCGGCACGGGTACGTGGGCACCGGGCTCAAGCAGATCGCCACCGAGGCCGCCGCGCCGTTCGGTTCGATCTACCACTTCTTCCCCGGTGGCAAGCAGGAGCTGGCCGCCGAGGTCATCAGGACGTCCGGACAGGTGTACGAGGACCTGGTGATGGGCATCCTCGGGCAGGGCGGGGACGCCGCCGAGGCGATGCGGATCGGGTTCGGCGCCGCCGCCCAGCTGCTGGAGGAGACCGACTACGCCGATGCCTGCCCGATCGCGATGGTCGCGCTCGAGGTGGCCGGCACCAACGAGCCGCTGCGCGAGACCACCGCCGAGGTGTTCGCCAGCTGGACGGCCGCCGGTGCCGGAGTGTTCCTCGGCTGGGGCTACCCAGCCGACGTCGCGCGCCGCCTGAGCATCGCCTTCATCCTCGCGCTGGAGGGTGCGTTCGTGCTGGCCCGCACCCAGCGCGACACGGAACCGCTGATGGTGGCCATGCACACCATGATCGACACGATCCGGGCGGCCACGCCGGCCTGACCGCCGCGGGCCCGAGGCGACAGGGCACTAGTGTCCTGTCGCCGACTGGACACTAGGTCCCCGCCGGGATGACCGGCAGCAGGAGCGAGGTGCCGGACTCCGGGCCGGTGTACACGGTGGTGGTGCCGTCGAAGGTCCCGGCCGGGCGGTCGTCGGGGTCGTCGTGCACGAACACCCCGTTGCCGCGGTTCTCGATGCCGTAGAGCACCGGCCACGGCCCGTCACCGGGCATCTCGAAGTCGCTGCCGGCGACCGTGACGCCGAGCCGGTGGCCGGGCGGCACGACGATCGAGGTCGGCCAGATCTCGACGTCGACGTCGACCGCCTGCCCCGGGATGAGCGGCTGGGCCTGGGTGTGCGGATGGAACGGCTGGTACGGCAGGCTGCGCTTCTCGTCTAGCTCGCGGTGGGAGGCGCGCAGCCACCCGGCGCCGAGCACCCCGCGCGGGTCGATCGCCGAGACCAGCGAAATCTCCTTCCCGCCGGGGTCCTGGAGCCGCAGGGTGAGGATCAGGTCGGCGTCGGTGGTGCTGGAGGCGACCCGGATTCGTGCCGAGGCCGGGTAGAGGTCTCCGGATCCGGCGTCTCCCACACCTGGTAGGCGTTGCTCGAACCGGCCAGGGCGTCGGGGTACGGCCCTGCACTTCAAGGTCGTCCTCACCCGGGAACCCCTCGACCCCGACCTGCCCGGGTACCTCGTCGACACGGTCCTGCGCGGTCTCGGGGTGACAGGGCTCTAGGACTGGGCGGCGTGCGGCTCGGTCAGCTCCCGGAGGAGCCGGCGGCGGGCCAGCGGGTGGTGGGCGAGCTCCCGCTCCACCGGCGACGGCGGCACGGTGAGCACCGCGCAGCCGGCGCGCTTGACGCAGTACCGGGACACCGACCCGTTGACCAGCCGGCCCAGCGCGCCACTGCTCCCGGACCCCACCACGAGCAGGTCGCTGTCCTGGTCGGCCGTCGCCACGAGCCGCTGCCCGGCGGTACCCCGCAGCGCGAACATCCGGACGTGCAGGTCCACCGGGATGCCGCCGAGGGCGTCGTCCCAGGCCTGGCACAGGGTACGGGCGGCCTCGTCGCGCCACAGCTGCAGCAGCGGCAGGCACGGCGCGCGCCGGTTGGCCAGCTCGCCGCCCCTCGGCACCCAAGTGATCACCGCCCACAGTGCCGCGTCGCGCAGCCTTGCCTCGGCCACCGCCCGGCGCAGCGCGTGCAGGCTGCCGAGCGAGCCACTCACTCCGACGATCACTCGTCGCACGTCTTTCTCCACGTCATCCAGCAAATCTGAGAACTGGGCGCGGCGCCGTCGCACTGCGCTTCGTTGACGCCGGCGGGGTGCGTCTTCACGCCGGCTTGATGGGGGTTGGGCCGGTCGGCGGCACGGGCTGGTGGCACACAAAAACGCTGGCCCGCACCGGTCGGAGGTTCTCGACTCGGTACGGGCCAGCGCTCGGATCAGGTACTGCTGAGGGGGTGGGGATCAGCCGCCGCCGCGACCGCCTCCGCCTCCTCCTCCGCCGCCGCCCCCGCCCCCGCCACTGCCGGGGCTGCCGGAGACCTGGGCCTGCGGGAGCTGGATCTGCTGGCCTTCGTTCAGCCCGGACAGCACCTGGGTGTTGTCGTCGCCGACGAGACCTGGCTGGAACTGGACCTGCACCGGCTTACCGTCCGGACCCGGGGTGTTCACGAACGACCGGCCGCCCTGCTTGATGACCGCCGAGTTCGGCACCACCAGCACGTTGTCCAGCTCGGCGACCAGCACGCCGGCCTCGGCGGTCTGACCCGTCTTGAGCCTCGGATCCGTATCGGTGAGCAGGATCGTGGCGTAGTAGTTCGTCACACCCGAGATGTCGACACCGCCGGGGGCGACGGAGAGCACCGTGCCGTCCCTGGTGAGGTCGGGCAGCGCGTCGAAGGTGACCTGGACCTTCTGGTTCGGCGCGACCTTCGCCGCGTCGGACTCCTCGAAGGGCACAACCACCTGGAACGTGCTGATGTTGTTGATCACCATGAAAGCGGTGCCACCGGGGCGGGTGGCCGACGGGGCGCCGGACGCCGAGGCGGACGACTGGTCGGCCGTGGCCGCCGCACCGACGCCGGGGATCGCGGCGTCCGTACCGGGGGCCAGGGC
>DATAYB010000552.1:0-4209 GCA_036272795.1 Pseudonocardia sp. | reverse complement strand
GGCCCACCCGCCGCTTGCCGGCCCCCGGCTACCCGGCTATCTGCGGTGTGAACAGCCGGAACCCGACGCAAGAGCGGTGACCTACCCCCGGCAGAGCAGTCCCCCGGACGGCTGGATAACGGATTGATGACAGTTGCGCGGCGAATGCGACAGTGCGCGGGCGAGTCACACATCACGCCCGCGTCTTCGGTCGACCGCAACGATCCACAAGTCGGGCCGTTAGACACCAAAGTAGGGTCCGGAGCGCCGTTACCACGGCAAACGTCGGTTTCATGGCCAGATGACGCCTATGACTTTGACGCTGCTTCTCAACCTGCTGAGGATGGAGCACGTAACAGCCAGCGAGCGCACATCGACGCTTCAGGGGATGTCGGGTGCCAGCCGAACGCCCGATCCGGGGTCAGCCGCACGCCCGAGCAGGTTCTAAAAGCAACGGAGGTCATTTGATGGGTCGCACACCCACGCGCGTCGGGGTGGTCGGTTACGGGTACTGGGGGTCCAAGCACGTCCGCGTGATGAACAGCCTGCCCGATGTCGAGGTCACCGTGATCGACAAGAACGAGCAGCGGCTGCGCGAGGCGATGTCCAGCTTCCCGTCAGTACGCATCGCCACCGACCTTGCCGACGAGCTCGACGCGTTGGACGCCGTGGTCGTGGCGACCCCGCCAGGCGTGCACGCCCCGGTCGCCCTGATGGCCCTGAACGCCGGCCTGCACACCCTGGTGGAGAAGCCGCTGGCCAACTCCGTCGCCGAGGCCGAGTCCCTGGTCGCCGCCGCACAGGCCCACGACGTGCGGCTGATGGTCGGCCACACCTTCGAGTACAACCCCGCCGTCTGGAAGCTGAAGGAGATCATCGCTTCCGGCGAGCTCGGCAAGATCCTCTACATCGACGCCGCCCGGCTCAGCCTCGGCCGCTACCAGAGCGACTGCAACGTCATCTGGGACCTGGCGCCGCACGACATCTCCATCGTGTCCTACCTGCTCGACGAGGTGCCCAGCTCCACGTCGGTGTGGGCGCAGCACAACATCACCACCGAGCACGCCGACGTGGCCTACGTGAAGCTCGAGTTCGAGCGCTCCGGCGTGCCGGCGTTCGTGCAGGTGTCCTGGCTGCACCCCGAGAAGATCCGCAGGGTCACCGTGGTCGGCGACAAGAAGATGGCCGTCTACAACGACATGTCGGACACCGACCGGATCCGGATCTACGACGCCGGGGTCGACCCCAAGCAGGTCGACGGGGACGCATCGCCCGACTTCCCGGTGAACTACCGCACCGGTGACATCGTGTCGCCGTTCGTGCCGTTCCAGGAGCCGCTGATGGTCCAGGACAACCACTTCATCGAGTGCGTCCGCACCGGCGAGCAGCCCCGCACGCCCGGCGAGCGCGGGCTGGACATCGTCCGGGTCCTCGCGGCCACCGACGTGGCCAGCTCCACCGGCGGCCCGGCCGCCATCATCGGCGCACAGGGTCTGGCGTCGGTCGGCAACGGGCAGGTGCGGCCGTGAGCAACGAGCCGGTTCCGTTCCTCGACCTGGCCGGGGTGAACGGCGTACTGCGGGCCGACTTCGAGCGCGCGTACGCCGAGGTCCTCTCGCACGGCCGGTTCATCAACGGCCCCGAGGTCGGCCGCTTCGAGACCGAGTTCGCGGAGTACTGCCAGGCCAGCGCCTGTGTCGGGGTCGGCAACGGCACCGACGCGCTCGAGCTGATCCTGGCCGGGCTCGGCATCGGCCCCGGTGACGAGGTCATCGTGCCGGCGAACACGTTCATCGCGACCGCCGAGGCGGTGCTCTACGTGGGCGCCCGCCCCCGGTTCGTGGACGTGCTGCCCGACACGCTGCTGCTCGACCCGGCCGCGGCCGAGGCCGCCGTGAACAAGAACACAGCGGCGATCATCGGCGTGCACCTGTTCGGCCAGATGGTCGACGTCGAGAGCATCCTCGAGATCACCCGCAAGCACGGGCTGGCGTTCATCGAGGACGCGGCGCAGGCGCACGGGGCCCGGTTCGCCGGCCAGCGCGCCGGCGGCGTCGGCGTGGCCGCCGGGTTCAGCTTCTACCCGGGCAAGAACCTCGGCGCGCTCGGTGACGGCGGTGCCGTGGTCACCCAGGACGCCGCGCTGGCCGACAAGATCCGCAGGCTCGCCGACCACGGCCGCTCGGCCGACAGCCGGTTCACCCACGACCTGGTCGGGCGCAACAGCCGGCTGGACTCGGTACAGGCCGGCGCCCTCTCGCTCAAGCTGCGACTGCTCGACGAGGGCAACAAGGGCCGCGTGCGCGCCTGGGAGCAGTACGTCAACGAGCTGCCCGCCTCGGTGGTCCCGGTGGCCCGCCACCCCAAGGCCGAGGCCGTCTACCACGTCGGTGTGGTCCAGGTCGACGACCGCGACCAGGTCTGCAAGGCGCTGGACGAGGCCGGCATCGGCTGGGGTCTGCACTACAAGACCCCGTGCCACCTGGACGCCGCGTACGGCGAGTTCAAGGAGAGCCTGCCGGTGGCCGAGCGCGCCGCCGACCGGATCCTGTCCCTCCCGATGTCCCCGACCCTGAGTGAGCGCCAGGTCACCAGGGTCTGCGAAGTACTCAGAGGTGTCACGGCATGACGCGTCCCCCAGACGCGACCTCGGCTCCCAGCAGCCGGCAGCCCCTGCCCGGCCCGCCACTCGGCGGGCCGGGCGGCGGGCCGTTCCGGCCGCCGGGCCCGCGCTTCGCGCCACCGCCGCCTCCCCGGCGGCGGCTGACCGGAGCGCAGGGGTCGCGTCTGGGGCTGTACGCGCTGGTGATCATCGTGCTCGGTGCTGCCGCCGGTCTGGCGGTGACGCTGGCACTGCCGACGCAGTACGCGGCGCGCACGCTGATCGAGTACAACGTCTCGGTCGAGAACGCCAGTGACTTCCTGCGCACCGACCGCAACCTGACCAGCCAGACCGTGCTGCTGACCAGCCGCGCTGTGCTGGGCCCGGTGGCCGACGCGAACAACGTCTCCGCCGACGACCTGTCCAACCGGGTCTCCGCCACGCTGCTGAACGCCAACTCCGTGAACAGCGAGATCATCCAGGTCGACGTGCTGAACCCGGACCGTGCCACCGGCGTCAAGCTGGCCGGCGCGATCGCCACCCAGTACCTCACCGTGGTCAAGGCGAACAGCCCGGCCAACTACATCCAGACCCAGCTCGACGACGCCCGTCGTCAGCTCGCCTCCGCCCCCGCGGCCAACCAGCCCGCTCTGCAGACCAGGATCGCCACGCTGCAGGGCCAGCTGGACACCGAGAACATCACCGGCAACCGCTCCTCGATCGTGGTGCCGGCATACTCGGTCGCCGCGCCCGCCTACCCGAACCCGACGCTCGCCGCCGCCACCGGCGGACTGTGCGGGATCGTGGTCGCCGGGCTCGTCGTGATCGGACTGTCCCGACGTTGGACGCGGAGTTGATGCACAGATGACACGCGCCTCGGACGCTGCCCGCAACGGGCCGAGCTCAGGCCCTCCCGGCACCGGTAGCCAGGGCCCTGGCAGCTCAGGCCCCGGCAACTCGGGCTCAGGAAACTCGGGCCCGGGCAACTCGGGACCCGCCAAGCCGGGCTCGGGCAACTCGGGCCCCGGCAACTCCGGCCCCGGCAGCTCAGGGCCCGGCAACTCGGGTTCGAGCGGTACCGGGCCCGGCAGCTCGGGCGCGGGTGGGTCCGGCAACCCCGGCTCGGGTGGCCCCTCGGCCGGCTACCAGGGTTCGGTGTCCAGCAAGGGCCCGTCAGGTAGCTCGCCCACCGGCGGGTCGCCCGCCGGCGGCAGTCCCGGCTCGGCCAGTCCCGGCTCGGCCAGCCCCGGTGCGGGCAGTCCCGGCTCGGGCAGTCCCGGTTCCGGCGGCCTCGTGCCGAGCGGCGGTGGCTCCCGGCCCCCGATCTCGCCAGGGCTGCCCACCGGCCCGCCGAGGAGCCGCCAGCCGCTGCCCGGCCCTCCGCCCGGCGCGCGGATGCCCGGCCCCCCGATGGCGGCCGGCCCCCGGTTCGCACCACAGCCCCCGCCCCGCCGTCACCTGACCGGTGGCCAGCGCAGCAGGCTGGCGATGCTCACCCTCCTGCTGACGGTGGTCGGCGCGGTGCTCGGCTACGGGGCGTCGCTGGCACTGCCGTCGCAGTACGCGGCGCGCACGACGATCCAGTACAACATCGCAGGCGAGAACACCGGTGACTTCCTCAAGACCGA
>DATAYB010000551.1:0-8589 GCA_036272795.1 Pseudonocardia sp. | reverse complement strand
GCCGCCAGCCAGGACGCCTCCAGGAACTCCTGCCCCGTGCGCACCAGGTCGCGGGCGCGGGTCCGGATCCGCTCCGGGTCGATCAGCAGCACGTGCGCGGCGGGCGGCAGCAGGTCGGTGAGCAGGTCGAGGCTGCCCTCGCAGAGCACGGGTATGAGCGACTCCATGCCCTCCTGCGGGATGCCCTCGGCCAGCTTGCTCAACAGCTCGGCCAGTGCCTCGTTGCCCGCGTGCTCCTCGGCGAGCGCGGCCGCTCTGGCCCGGACCGGCTCGGTGAGCAGCAGCTCCCGGCATGGCGGCGCGTCCAGCCGGTCCACCGCGCCGATCGTGCGCTGGTCGGCCACCGCGAACTGCCGCAGCTCGGTGACCTCGTCGCCCCACAGCTCCACGCGGACCGGGTGCACCGCGGTCGGCGGGAAGATGTCCACGATGCCGCCCCGGACCGCGAACTCCCCGCGCCCGGTGACCATGTCCACCCGCAGGTACGCCAGCTCGACGAGCCGGTGCAGCAGGTCGTCGAAGTCGTGCGTGTCGCCGACCTTCAGCGCGACCGGCTCCAACTGCCCCAACCCGGGCGCGATCGGCTGGATCAGGCTGCGCACGGCGGCCACCACGACGCGCAGCCCGGTGTCCTTGTGCGCCAACCGGTGGAACAGGGAGACCCGCCGGCCGACCGTGTCACTGCGCGGGGACAGCCGCTCGTGCGGCAGCGTCTCCCAGGACGGCAGCACCGTGACCGACGCCGGCCCGATCAGCTCGCCGAGCGCGGCCGCGACGTCCTCGGACTCCCGCTCGGTGGCGGTGACGACCAGCGTCGTGGGTGTTGCGGCGCCGGCCAGCGCGGCGGCCACCAGCGGGCGCAGTGCGTGCGGACCCTCGATGCGCAGGCTGGAGGTGTCGATCGACTCGAGCAGGCCGGCCAGGCCGGGATCGGCCAGCGCGGCGGTGAGCAGTCCGGGCGAAGCGGGGGGTACATCGGACACGTGGAGATCCTTCACTGCTGGGCGCGCGCGGGAACGCGGACAGACCCCTGCCCGGGACGAGCGCCCGGCGGGAGCCTCACCAACCAGCCTACGACTTCACCCGAACCGGTTTCCGCCCGGCGGGTCCGGCTCCGTTGTGACGTCGACGATGATCGGCGCATGGGTAGCACGGGTTCGACGGGTGAACGGGACATGGGGCGGCTGCTGGCCGGGATGGCACCGGAGTGGACGCCGGGCGAGTTCGTGTTCGTGGTGTCACCGTCGCCGGGGGTGCCACCCGGGCTGCACCCCGTGGTCACGGTCGCCGAGGATGAGGGGCTGACGCTGGTGCTGCCCAGGTCGGAGGCCGACGGGGCCGGCCTGGACTACGCCTACGTGGCCGCGCGGATCACGCTGCGCGTGCACTCCGACCTCGCGGCGGTCGGGCTCACGGCGGCGGTCAGCGCCCAGCTCGCCACGGGCGGCATCAGCTGCAACGTCGTTGCCGGCTACCACCACGACCACCTCTTCGTGCCGGCCGACCGCGCCGCCGACGCCCTCACGCTGCTGCGCGCGCTCACCGACCCGGCGTAGGTGTTTGCGCGCCGCGGCTTGTTACCGAGCTGCACGCCAGGCAGGTTTGGGCCGCGAAAACCTGCCTGCTGTGGAGCTCGGTAACTACAGGCAGGGGCACGTGTCGGGCCGCGGACCTACCCTGTGGCCATGGCTGGGTGCGAGCTGGACTGGGCGGTGAGCCGTCCGCACCCGGCGCTGCGCGCGCTGGTCGGCCGCTACATCGGCTACCGCCAGCACGGCGTGCTGCTGGAGGTGCACCGCGGCCTACCCAGCGAGCACATCACGCTGATCATCAGCCTGGCCGCCCCCGTCCGGCTGCTCGAGATGCCCGGCACGGACCAGGGGCCGGCGTGCTGGCAGGGCTTCGTCGGCGGGCTGCACGCCGGGCCGGCGCTGATCGGGCAGGACCCTGAGCAGGCGGGCGTGCACGTCGAGCTGAGTCCGCTGGGGGCGCGCACGCTGCTCGGGGTGCCGGCCTCGGAGCTGTCCGGGCGGGTGATCGACCTGGCCGAGCTGCCCCGGCCGGCGCTGGCGAGGCTGCCGGAGCGACTGGTCGAGGCGTCGGGCTGGGCCGGCCGGTTCGAGATCCTGAACGAGGTGCTGCTGGCCTCGGCCACCCGGGCGGCTGAGCACGAGCCGCCAGGCGAGGTTCGCTGGGCGTGGCGGCGGATCCTCACCGAGGGCGGCGCGGTACCGGTCACCCGGCTCGCGGAGGACGTCGGTTGGAGCCGGCGACACTTCTCCGAACGGTTCACCAGGGAGTTCGGGCTGGCGCCGAAACAGGCCGCCCGGGTGGTGCGGTTCGGGCGGGCCGCCGCGATGCTGCGCCGGCTGCCGCCCGGCGGGCTGGCCGAGGTCGCGCAGCGGTGCGGCTACTTCGACCAGGCCCACCTGAGCAACGAGTGGCGCGCGCTGGCCGGCTGCACCCCGCGCACCTGGATCATCGAGGAGCTCCCGTTTCTCCAAGACGTCGAGGTGTTCGGCTACCCAGACTGACCGCCATGACCGAACCTCAGACCACCGTCTGGCCCGCGCTCCGCTACGACGACGCCCCCGGCGGCCTGCGCTTCCTCGTCGACGTGCTCGGCTTCCGCGAGGCGCTCGTGGTGCCCGACGACTCCGGTGACATCGCACACGCCGAGCTGCGCTGGCCCGAGGGCGGTGCCGTGATGCTCGGCTCCACCAAACTCTGCGACAGCGCACACAGCGCCATGCGCCCCGGCGTCACGTCGGTGTACGTCGTCAGCGACCGCGTCGATGCGATCTACGAGCAGGTCCGGGCCGCCGGCGCCACGATCACCCAGGAGCTGGGCGACACCGACTACGGCTCGCACACCTTCACCGTCCGCGACCCCGAAGGCAACCTCTGGACGCTCGGCACCTACCGAGGCACCCCGTAACCTCCCGCGAGTCGGGACATTTTGCACGGTGAGTCGGGACATTCTGTAGATCGAGTTGGACATTCCGCGGTCCGTCCCGGGCGTTTCCACGGGCAGAACCGATCCGTCTGGCGAGACTGGACGGTTCAGTTCCCTCGGTCCGCCGCCTGGCCCGCCGCGGAATCTAGCGACTCGGCCCGCGGAATCTAGCGACTCGCGGGAGGTGGTGGGGTGTGGGGCGGCGGGGGTCAGGGGCGGGGTGGGAGGGGTGGGCGGGTGCGGGAGGGGCGGCTGGAGGGTTCGGGTGGGGTTGCCGCGGGGTGCTCCTCGAGGGCCGTCAGTGCCAGGTCCACCGCCTTGGCCAGCTGCGGGTCGCGGCCGGCGGCGTAGTCGGCCGGAGTCATGATCACTTCGACGTCCGGGCTGACGCCTCGGTTCTCCACGTCCCAGCCGAGGTTGTCCATCCAGAACGAGTAGCGGGGTTGGGTGACCGCGGTGCCGTCGACCAGTCGGTAGCGGCTGTCGATGCCGACCACGCCGCCCCACGTGCGGGTGCCGACCACCGGCCCGATGCCGACGCGCTGGAAGGCGGCGGTGACCACGTCGCCGTCGGAGCCGGAGAACTCGTTGGCCACCGCGATCACCGGCCCGCGCGGCGACTCGAGCGGGTACGTGGTCGGCTGGCCGTGCCGGATGACGTCCCAGCCGATCACCCGCCGCGCCAGCTTCTCGATCACCAGCTGCGACAGGTGCCCGCCGCCGTTGTCGCGGACGTCGACGATCAGGCCCTCGCGCGCGGTCTCCCGGCCGAGGTCACGGTGCAGCTGCGCCCAGCCGCTGGCCACCATGTCCGGCAGGTGCAGGTAGCCGAGCCGGCCCTCGGAGCGGTCGGCGACGAAGGCGCGGCGGCCGGCCACCCAGTCCTGGTAGCGCAGCTGTTCGTCGTCGCCGAGGGGCAGCACCACGACCCGGCGGGCGGTGGTCCCGCCAGCGGGCAGCACGGTCAGCTCGGTGGCCTGGTTGGCGGTGCCGACGAGCAGCGGCGCCGGCCCGGTCACCGGGTCCACGGGGCGGCCGGCGACCGCGAGCAGCACGTCGCCGGCACGCACGTCCACGCCGGGCGCGGTCAGCGGGCTGCGGGCCCTCGGGTCGGACGACTCGCCGGGCAGCACGCGCGCGATCCGCCAGTGGCCCTGGTCGTCGCGCTCCACGTCGGCACCGAGCAGCCCCGGGCGGGCGCCGGAGCCGGAGTAGCCGGAGGGGGTCACGTAGGCGTGCGAGGTGCCGAGCTCACCCTGGACCTCCCACAGCAGGTCGACCAGGTCGTTGTGGCTGCTCACCGCGTCGACCAGTGGCCGGTAGCGGGCCAGCTCGCCGGCCCAGTCCACGCCGGCCATGTCGGCGACCCAGAAGTGGTCGCGCATCAGCCGGCCGGCCTCGTCGAACATCTGCCGCCACTCGGCCGTCGGGTCCACGGTGACCGAGATCCGGCTGAGGTCGATGTCGAACTCGTCGGCGTTGTCGTCGCTCGGCTTGTCCGACCCGGACCGGTCGGCGCGCAGCACCCGCAGCGACCGCCGGTCCCGCACCACCAGCCGGGTGCCGTCGCCGCTGACCTCGTAGCTGTCGGCCGGGTCCGCGATCCGGTCGTGCCGCCGCCGGGCCAGGTCGTAGCGCTCCAGCACCGGGCGGGGACCCTCGACGCCCTCGGCGAGCCCGTCCCCGAGCACCCCGGTCGGCGTGCGGCGCAGCCACAACAGGCAGTCCTTCGCGGCTCGCAGCCGGTAGTAGCGCGCCTCGCCGACGGGCAGGGCGACGACGCGGTCGGCCAGCCCTTCCACGTCCACCACGACCTTCGGCACCGCATCGGCGCCGTCCTTGCTCTCCGTGCCGTCCCTCGCGCCGTCCTTGGCCGGATCAGCGGGCTCGGCCGCCGTGCCGTCGGGGTCCGGGGCGGCCGCGTCCGACTCGTCGAGGCCGTCCGGGCCGTCCGTGCCGCTCACCGGGGCGTCCATGCCGCCCACCGGCCGGCCGTCCGGCGAAGGGCCGAAGGGGGACGGCGTGCGCGCCGCCAACGGCACCAGGAACGGGCGGCAGCCGTTCGGGAACGACAGGTCGAACGAGTGCGCGTCGTAGACCGGGTCGAAGCTGCGGTAGGACAGGAAGGCCAGGTGCCGGCCGTCGGTGGTGAACACCGGGGAGGTGTCGACGAACCGCGTCGGCGTGACCGCGATCGGCACCGGGGACTCGTCGGACAGCCGGGCGATCAGGATCCGGGCCAGCCCGGACTCCACCGGGTCGGACCAGGCCAGCCAGTCGCTGTCCGGGGCGAACGCGAGCCCGGTCACCTCCCCGTCCGCCCCCCTGGCCAGCTCGGTGAGCGCGCCGGTCGCGGTGTCCAGCACCAGCAGCCGCCCGTCGTGGCAGGCCAGCGCGACCCGGGACCCGTCCGGCGCGCAGACCAGCTCGAGGACGCGGCCGATCTCCCCTGCCCCGTAGCGCTTCGGGCCGCCGGTCTGGTCCGGGGAGACGGCGGTGCCGGTCGCGCCGTCGGCCGCAACGGCCCCTGCCGATGTGGTGTCCTCCGGGGGCGCCGCGTCGGTCTTCGCCGATGCGTCCGACCCGGCAGCCGGGTCCGACGCCTTCGCCGGGTCCGACCCCTTCGCCGGGTCCGACCCCGCCGCCGCGTCCGACCCCGCCGCCGCGTCCGACGCCGCCGCCCCGGCGACCACCTGGGTGGCCACCGACGGGGACAGCTCGCTGATCTCGATGGCGTCCTCGCCGCTCGCGTCGCTGATCCACACGACCCGGTCGGCACCGAGCGGACGGGCCAGCCGCGCGCGCACGCCCTGCTCGGCGAGCAGCGTCCTGGCCGGTCCGTCGCGGTGCACGAGCCGGTGCACGGTGCCACGGACGCCGACGACGCTCAGGCGGCCGGTGCGGTCGGGCACCGCCGAGGACAGGTGCCGCTCCGGGCTGATCTGGTAAGGGGCGCGGGCGGTGCGCGGGCCGCCGAGGCGCACCTCCAGCCGGCGCGCCGGGGCGTCCAGCGAGTCGAGCAGCCACAGCTCGCCGGCGCAGTCGTAGACGATCCGGGTGCCGTCGGTGGTGGCGTGCCGGGCGTAGAACGGCGGCACCCCGCCAGTCCCGGCGTCGGCGCCGTGGTCGGTGTGCCGGCGTAGGTCGGTGGCGACGCCGTCGTGCACCGCGGCCGAGTAGACGTTGCCCCAGCCCTCGTGGTCGGACAGGAACGCGACGCGGTCGCCCAGCACCATCGGCGCCTCGATGTTGCCGTCCAGCTCGGCGAGCAGCCTGGTGAACTCGTCGCCGCCGCTCGCCCGCCACCACAGCTTGCCCGCGGTGCCACCCCGGTACCGCTTCCACCACGCCGGCTCGCGGGACATCACGGCGCTGACCAGCGCGGTACCCGACTCGCCGACGGCCACCCCGGACACCGGCCCGTACGGCAGCGGACGCGCCGGGCCGCCGTCGGTCGGTACCGCGTGTGCCCAGGTCCGCCGTCCGGACGGCTGGCCGGCGGCGGTGATCGCGAGGACCTCGTCGAGCTCGGTCCAGCCCAGTGTCAGCGTCTTGCGGTCGCCCCAGTAGGTCAGCCGGCTGGCCAGCCCGCCCTCGACATCGGTGACCAGCACCTCCGGGGCGCCATCCCGCGCGGATGTCCAGGCGACACGTTCACCGTCGGGGTGCAGCCGGGGGTTGGCCACCGGCGCCTGGTCGGCGGAGAGCCGGTAGGCCCGGCCGCCGTCGGTCGATGCGAGCCAGATGTCGTCCTCTGCGACGAAAACCAGCGCCGTGCCGCGCAGATGGGGGAAGCGCAGGTAGCTGGTGGAACCCGGGGTCATGACCACGACGGTAATCGGCGGCCACCGACGGCGCGGCGGCAGGACCTCGGGTCAGTGCCCGGCGGCGGCTTCCCGTGGCTGGCGGCGGGTGTCGCGCTGGCCCTTGCCGGGGCCGCCGTCGTCCGGGGACCCGCCGGTCGGCGGCGCGTCACCGTTGGCCGCCCCGTCGGCCGCCGCGTCCGGTTCGTCGAACTCGGGCCAGCCGAACCCGTCGTCGTCCCCGGAGTCGTCGTCATCCGTGGCGTCGGCGTCATCCCCGGCGTCATCCCCGGCGTCGGCACTGCCGCCGGCATCGGCGTGGACGTCCGACCGGCGGGCATGCTCAGGCTCGGGGGCGGCCGCGTCGTCGTACTCGGAGTCGTAGTCGTCGTACTCGGAGTCACCGCCGGCATCACCGTCGGCATAGTGGGCGTCACCGTGCGCATCACTGCCGGCCACGCGGTAGTCGGCGCCCGCAAGGTCGCCCGAGTCGCCCGCGTCGCGCCGCTCAGTGCCCGCCTCGACCCGGCCGGACTCGTCGTTGCCGTAGCCCGAGTCGTCGGCGTAACCGCCGCCCTCCGAGCTGCCCTCGAACGCGCCGTCCTCGAACGCGCCACCCTCGAACGCTCTGTCTCCGAACGCGCCGCCCTCGAACGACAGGGCGGACTCGTGGGCGTCGGGCCCGAACGATCCGCCATCCGACGAACCGGCATCCCGGTCACGGGACCCCGAGCCGGAGCCCGAGTCGTGGAAGCCGTTCGCCCCGGCGCCCTCGGAGTCGCTGCGCGTGTCGTCACGGGACGCGGGCGGCCCGTCGAACGGGTTTCCGATGGGCAGCACGTCGGGGCCGAGGCCGAACAGGTCACCGCCGAGTGAGGCCACCGGCATCTCGAGCCGCTCGGGCTCGGCCATCCACTCCCGCACGGACTGCTCGTCCTGTTCGGTGCCGGGCCCGGCACCGAACAGCGGCGCCCCGGCCGGCAGCGGCGTGGCGGGCAGCCAACCGCTGTTGCCGCCGGTGTCGGTGGAGGGTGCCCAGAGGGCCGACGAGTCGAACGTCGACGAGTCCGGCCCGCCGAACGGGTTGGCCAGCGGCGGGTGGTAGCCGAACTCACCACTCGACGAGATCGGTCCGTTCAGCGGGTCCACCGCCGAGGGGACCGGGTCACGACGCTCCGGCAGGCCGGCGCCACCGGCACTGCCCGGCAGGTCGGGACGTCCCGGCACCGACCCGGACGGCCCAGCGGGCCCGGACCCCGGCAAACCCAATCCGGGGCGCGAGGACCCACCCGGCGGCACAGCCTGTTGCGGACCCGAAGAGCCCGGACCCGTCAGGTTCGGACCGGACGGAGACAGCCCGGGCGGAGGGCCGTACGGCAGCGGGCCGGACAGCCCGTTCACCGGCGGCCGGGCCCTCGGCCCACGCTCCACCGGCACGGCACCTGACCCCACAGCGCCCGAACCCACAGCGCCCGACGCGGAGACGCCCGGCGGCACGGGACCGCCCGACGGCGCGAGACCACCCGAGGCCGCGACGCCACCCGGCGCCGAGACCCCTGGCGCCGCCCCACCGGGCGGCGATAACCGGGCAGGTGGCCCGGGCGGCCCGCTCTGGCCCATCGCGGCAGCTGCGCCGGCGCGGCTGGCGGGCCCACCGG
Organism: Pseudonocardia sp.; assembly: GCA_036272795.1. Classification (GTDB taxonomy): domain Bacteria; phylum Actinomycetota; class Actinomycetes; order Mycobacteriales; family Pseudonocardiaceae; genus Pseudonocardia. Next base: position 172 of record DATAYB010000551.1, on the reverse strand, counting down.
GTGGCACGGCCCGCAGCTGGCCGAGGGCCCCGGCGCCCACCGAACGGCCGTTGCCCGGGGGCGGCGGAGCCAGTGAACGCACCGGGGAACCGGCCCGGCCCGGCGGGGGCCCGGCGGCGGCGAGTGGCCGCCCACCCGGTCCGCCGGTGGACGAAACCTGTCCGCCGGCGGC
>DATAYB010000550.1:0-16578 GCA_036272795.1 Pseudonocardia sp. | reverse complement strand
GTCCGGGGGGCGCGGCGGGGGGCGCGGCGGGCATGCCCACATGACACCACATGTGACGGCTCCGTGGACTTGTCCGCGTGGACTTGACGCGTGACCGAGGAAGCGCTGTACTGGATGCATCGAACATCTGTTCGAGATCGGGTCGGGCCCAGCGGCACGGCCAGGTTATCGGTGACGCCTGAGGAGTGTGGCAGCTGTGGGAGTGCTGACCCGCCGGTTCGGATCGCGCCAGCCGACGCCGGTCCAGGTTCGCTGGCAGGACGGCGAGCCGGTCGAGTTCCAGCGGCGCCCGATCCGCCGTGGCCCCCGGTTCCTCGTCATGGACGTGCGGGAGCGATGGATCGAGGAGTCGCCGTGGCCGTTCCCGTCCCCGATGCCGGTGGGGGGTGACCGGTTGCGCTGCTGGCGGGTGCTGGCCCGATCGTCGGCCGATCTGGAGCGCCCGGCGGAGGAGTTCGTGCTGCGGATGCGGGCCGGCCCCGGCGTATGGGACCTGATCCGGCCCGAGGACTGACGAACCGGAAGAACTGGGAGGTGTGCGATGACCGCGACTCTGCCGATGGACCTGCCGCTGACGTTGCCGATGACTCTGCCGAGGGCTCGGCCGGTGACTCGCTCGATGACCGTGCCCGCCGCGCGGCGGCCGGGGAACCCGCCGGCGCGGCCCTCGGTCCCGTCGGGCGTGCCGGGCTCGTCCGGTCCGTCCCGCCGGACGGTGCCGGTGGGCCCGCCGCCGTCGGCGGCCGCACTCGGGCTGCTGCGCCAGGCCGAGGAGGGGCTGGCCGAGGCGGAGCAGCTGGTCGACCCGTCCCGCCGGTACGCCACGGCGCACCTGGCCGCGTTGCGGGCCGGCGCTGCGGTGCTCGCGGTGCGGGCCCAGCCGGCCAAGCCGAGGCGCGGCGCGCGCAGCGTCTGGCAGCTGCTCACGCTGGTTGCCCCGGAGCTGACGGAGTGGGCCGCCTTCTTCGCGGCGGGCTCAGCCACGCGGGCGGCCGCCGAGGCGGGCATCACCCGGTTGGTCACCGAGCGGGCGGCCGACGACCTGGTCCGTCAGGTGGGCCAGTTCCTCGAGGTCACTCGCTCGCTGGTGAGCCGCTGACCATGATCTGGCGGGCGCCGGGATAGCTCGCCGCGTTCCGGTCCGAGCTGCGGATGATCCGGCCCAGTAGCCCGTCGAACACGGAGGCGACCTCGCGCGCGCCGGGCGTGTCCCAGTGCTGGATCGGCACGCAGGCGCCCTGTGCCTGCTGGATCGCCGACCGGTCCGGCACGGTGCCCGTGAGCACCAGCGGGCCGAACAGCTCACGCAGCTCGGCGATCCGGTAGGCATGCTCGGCGGACCGGGAGCGGACCCGGTTGATCAGCACGCCGAGCGGCTGCAGGCGGGGGTTGTGCTCCACCCGCTCCGCCTGCACAGCCTCGAAGGCGCGCTGCACCCCGGCCACAGCGAAGATCGTCGGGTCGGACACCAGCACCGCGCGGTCGGCCGCGACCAGTGCGCCCCTGGTCAGCTGCCCCAGGGACGGCGGGCAGTCGATGATCACCAGGCTGTAGTCGTCCTCGGCCCCGTCGGAGTCGTCGGCTTCGTCGTCGCGGGAGCCGTGGCGCAGCCGGTCCATCGCCCGGTCCAGCCGGCCGAGCTGCTTCATCGACGGCTCGGGGTGGTTGTGCCGCTCGTTCGACTCCGAGCCGACCAGCACGTCGAGGTCGTCGCCCCAGGCGCTGGGGCTGATCGCCCGTTTCAGCACGTTGCGGCGCGGCTCGTCGAGCACCTCGGCGATGGTGGCCGACGTCGGGCCGGGTTCCAGGGCGACCGTGGCGTTGGCCTGCGGGTCGAGATCGACGACCAGTGTGCGCATCCCGCGCTCCATGGCGGCGCCGGCCAGCCCGAGAACCACCGTCGTCTTGCCCACTCCGCCCTTGAGGCTGAGCACGGCGATCACCTGCACGGTGGTCAACGTACCGTGTCCGGGGCTCGACGTTCACGCTGGATACCGCGCTTTTGGTGGAACCAGTGGGCGGTGGGGCCGGTGAGTCGGGCCGAACGCTCTTCCGTGCCACCCTTCACCGTCCGCCCGCCGTCCGTGCGGCGACCGCGCCCGGCGGGTGGGCGCCCGCTGGATGATCGCGTGGGCACCCCCTAAGCTGCCGCCGTGCTTAGCCTGGGCCGGATGACGGCCGGATGAGGGTGGCGGACGCCGGGGCGGCCGGCCAGCAGCCGGAGGCGACCCCGCCCGGCCCGCACTCCGCCGTGCGCAGCGCGCTGCGGGCCGAGGTCGAGCGGGCCCGTGAGCGGCGCGCCGGGCAGCCGGTGCGGGTGCTCGACGTCGGCGGTGGCAGCGGGGTGTGGGCGGTGCCCCTGGCCGTCGCCGGCTGCCAGGTGACCGTCGTCGACACCAGTCCGAACGCGCTGGCCGCGCTCCGCAGGCGGGCCAGGGACGCCGGCGTGCTCGAGCAGGTCACGGCGACCCAGGGCGATGTGCAGGCGCTCGCCGACTCGGTGCCCGCCGGCGGCGCGGACCTGGTGCTCGGGCACGGGCTGCTCGAGGTCGTCGATGACGTGGCTGCCTCGGTCGGCCAGCTCGCCGAGGCGGTCGAGCCGGGTGGCGCGGTGTCGGTGCTCGTCGCCGGCCGGCACGGGGCGGCGCTCGCGCTGGCGCACGCCGGCCGGCTGGCGCAGGCCCGCACGGTGCTCACCGACCCCGGCGGGCGCTCAGGGCCGACGGACAAGCTGCAGCGCCGGCTCGACCTGGCCGGCCTGCGTGGCCTGCTCGAGTCGGCGGCCCAGCTGTCCATCGAGCTGGTGCAGGGGGAGGGTGTCTTTGACGGCTGGCTGCCGGCGGCGGTGCTGGAGGCTGACCCGGGCGGCGCCGACGAGCTCGGCCGGATCGTGGCCAGCACCCCGGAGCTGCTCGTGCTCGCCGCCCAGCTGCACGTGCTGGCCCGCCGGCCCCACCCGGAGCTGCCTGGCTGATCCGAGCTGCCGGGCTGATGCGCCAGGTGGCCCGGTCCCGGGGACGGCGGGTTGCCGCCCGGCCGATCTGCCGGGCGGCCCGACCCCCTGCCGGCGGCCGGACCCAGACGGTTCACCCGAGTGGCCGCTGGACGACTCGCCGAAGATCAACTTCAGCGACTTGCCGGACCCGAATGACTGTCACCCGATTGAGTGACATTCGCGCAACCACATCGACCGGCTCGGACCCTGCGACGAGCGGCTGACCACCGCCGACGTCACGGCCCGGTGGCCCACCCCGAATGGCCTACGTCACCCTCGGAGGTGCGTTGAGCTGGCCTCAGACGCCGCTCGGCGCGCAATTGGCACGGTTTGGCCGCGCCCCGCTACCCCGCTGAGCGGACGCCACGGAGGGCGAGAGGTACTGCCCGGTAGGGGTCGGTTGACACCCCATGGCGTATCTTCGGAAGCTCTTTACGAGTCCGGGTAGTCGCAACTTGCTGAGGCTCGTATCCTCGTCAGTAACGCCCTCTCCTTGGGCGCTCGTTCGGTGGCGGTGGCACGGCGCGGCACCTGACGACCAGACCCTGTGCCGGAGGCGAAGACATGCCCCTCTCCGAGCACGAGCAGCGGCTGCTCGAGCAAATTGAGCGCGCGCTCATTGCGGAGGACCCCAAGTTCGCGTCAACCGTGCGCGCGGGCCGGTTGCGACGGCCTACCAGGCGGCGACGCCTGCAAGGCCTGGTCCTGTTCGTCCTTGGTCTGGTACTTCTCGTCGTCGGTGTGGCGGTTCGCTCCATCTGGCTGTCGAACGTCCCAGTAGTCAGTGTCGTCGGGTTCCTGGTCATGCTGGCCGGGGCGGTTCTGGCCGTGACCTCGATCGGCGCTGCGAAGAAGGCGTCGAACAAGAGCGCCGAGCCCGAGCGCAACCGGTTCGGCGGAAAGATGGAAGAGCGGTTCCGGCGTCGTTTCGAGCAGGACTAACTCCTCTCCCGATCTCCGTAGCGCACCAGGCGGCCACCCAGTTGGGGTGGCCGCCTCTCGCGCTGAACGCGGTCAGCCGCCGAGCAGAACGCGGGTCCGATGGTTGACCCGGCCGCTGACGCGGCGCCACCAGCGCCGGCCCGGCAGTACCGAGCGTGGCCACAGCCGCGCGGCCAGTGGCATCGGGGCGCTCTGCGCCAGGCTCAGCCGCACCGTGTGCACTGCCGCGACCAGCGCCTGGCCGGGACCCGGGTCGGGATGTTCGGCGTACCAGCCGCGCTCCACCGCCCCGATCACCGTCTTCATGCTCTCGATCGCCCCGGCGTCCAGCCGGTAGGTCCGGACGAGCTGGCGCGCGGTCGCCCGCAGCGTGTCGTTCTCGCCCGGCTCGCCGCCCCGGTCCTGGAACTCGGCGATCACCTCGCGCCACGCCGCCACGGCGCCGTTCGGGCCGCCGCTCCTGGCGAGGGCCAGCCTGCGCCTGCGGGCCGCGCCGCGTGCGGCCAGGGGCAGGAGGAGAAGTCCGACGACGCCGAGCATCAGGACCATGACCAGCAGGATCGCCCACACCGCGACCAGCAGGCCGGCGATGCTCAGCTCCTTGCCGAGACTGGATCCGACTCCCTCGGAGCTCGGGCCGCCCGAGCCGTCACCCGGCCCGTTGCCCGCTCCACTGCCCGGCCCGTTGCCCGCGCCGGCCCCTGACCCGCCCGGGTCGCCGCCACCGCCCGCCGCCGACCCGGACGAACCGCCGGGTTGGGAACCGGCTGAGTTGCCCGCGTTGCCCGCGTTGCCCGCGTTGCCCGAGTTGCCCGAGGTTCCGGCGGACCCGGAGTCGCCAGGGCCGGACCCACCCGAGGGAGTGGCCGAGTCGGGTGCGGAGGGGTCGGGTTTGGGCTCGTTCGGCGCGGCACCGGGGCCGGCGCCGGGCTGCTCGGCCTTCGGCACGGGGGAGCCCTGCCCGTCCGGCTGGGGACCGGCCTGCTGGTTCGTCTCGTCGCCGCCGGGCTTGGGCTTGAGGACCTGGCCGGTGGACGGCACGTTGATCGGCACGACGGGGGCGCTCGCCACGTAGCTGGGCAGCACCGACCGGCCGTCATCGAGCGGGGTGGGGTCGAAGGGCAGCCAGCCGAGGCCGGCGAAGTACGCCTCCACCCAGGCGTGCGCGTCGGCGGTGGTGATCGAGCGGTAGTCGCCGACCGCCTTGCCGGAGCTGAACCCGACGGCCACCCTGGCGGGCACGCCGACGGTGCGCAGCATGACCGCCATGGCCGAGGCGAACTGCTCGCAGTAGCCGGTCTTGCTGATGGTCAGGAAGTCGACCAGTGCGTCGCCGGAGTTGCCGGGCTTGGTCTCGACGCTGTACTTGAAGCCGAACGCCGGGTCCAGGAAGTAGCGGTTCAGCGCCACGACCCGGTCGAACGGGGTGTGCGCCTGCTTGGTCACCGTACGGGCGATCTGGGAGATCCGGGGGTCCACGCCGCCCGTGTCCAGGTAGGTCGGGTTGACGTCGACGGCCGGCGGGATGTTCTCCAGGCTGGCCACCGAGGGGTCCGGCATGGCGGCGCGCTCGGTCCAGGCGGCCTCGTGCACCGGGAGCTCGGTGTAGGCCGTACCGCTGAGCACGTCGTAGTGCCAGCGGCCGGACACCACACCGGTCACGCCCATCGGCTGGCCGTAGAGAGGCAGCCACTGGTCGAGCAGGCCGACGTTCTGGATGCGCACCGTGGCGGTCGGGTTGTTCACCGGGATGGCCAGCCCGGACGGCAGTGACTGGTCCAGCGAGACGCCGTTGAGCCGGTCCGGTAGCTGCCAGCCCACCTGCGGCACGTACCGGTTCAGGGTCAGCGACCGCAGGTACTGGGCGTCGGGCAGCCCGCGCACCCGGAGCAGCTCGTTGGGGTCGTCGTTGTCGAGCTGGCCGCGCAGCGAGGTGAACGGGTTGAGCCCGAACTCGCCGGTCGCGCTGCCGGGTTCGCCGTTGCCGTTGCCGGTGAACCGGCCGTGCGTCCCGATCGGCTTCGCCAGCACACCGACACCCAGCGCGACGGCCAGCGCGATCGCCGTGAGCAGGATGGCCAGCGGCGCGCCGGAGCCGGTCGGCATCGCGCGGCCGAGCCGGTGCAGCACCAGGCCGAGCCCGGAGGGCGGCGAGCCGCCGGAGCGGACCGGTCGCGCCGTCGGGATGCCGCGCCGGGCCTGCCGGCGGCGGTGCTCCGTGACCAGCAGCAACGAGTAGCCGAAGGCGCCGACGGCCAGCGACCAGTCCGGCAGCGCGCGCGGGGCCAGCGCGGTCGGCACGGTGTAGGCGCCCAGCACGACGAGCCCGCAGACCGCCGGTCCGTGCCCGGCCACCGAGAGCGCGTCCACCGCGATGGCCACCAGCCCGAAGCCGACGGACACGAGCAGCGCCATCGCAGTCGAGGTCGGCACCGGGGGCACGCCGCCCTCGATCTGGTGCATGGCGGCGCCCAGCCCGTGCCAGAGCTCGGCCAGCGCGTCCGGCCCGGGCAGCACCCAGAGCACCGCGTCCGTGCTGAACAACGCGGTCAGCAGCAGCAACAGGCCGGCCAGCTGGACGACGAGCACGACAACCAGGTGTGCCCGCAGCTGCCGGGCGAGCACCCCGAGCACGACCACCAGACCGACGGCGGCGAGCACGTACCCGAGCCAGCGGTACCCCTGCAGCACGCCGCTGAGCGCGCTGCAGCTCGTCGCCAGGGCGAGCCCGGCGGCCCACGGCACGAGCCGGGGTGCCCAGCGGGCCGAGGCCAGCGCTCCTGCCGCCGAGGACCCCGGTGGCGCGGACCCGTGCGGCCCGCGAGGCGGCGGCATCGCTCCCGGCTGCGCCGAGGACCAGCCGCCGTCCCGGGGGCCGCGTGCCGCCTCCGGCGGCGCGGGAGGCGCCGTCATCGGCCGCTGCCCAGTCGGACCGGCAGCCGCTTGCAGAAGTCGTTCCAGACCTTGTCGGGGCCGCGCTCGGGCCGCCCGACCAGCACGCTCCAGCCGGCCTCGGTGAACGCCCTGGCCGGCGCGGCGACGCCGGTCACCGGCCGGGTCTCCTGCGGCGCGGTCCAGGCGGCCACGTCCAGCAGCACGGCGTGCCCGTGACCCCCGCCGGCGCCGGCGATCAGCGGCTGCACCGCGGCCGGGTCGACCGCGCCGAGCACCGCGAACAGCTCGCCGCCCTCGGCCGGCGGCGGAACCAGGCCGGGCTGGGTGGACGGGCGGACCGTGGCCAGCACGTCGAGCAGCGCCTCGGGGTCGCGCCCGGCGGCGAGCGTCGTGCCGTTCTCGGCGACCAGGGTGACCCGGCGCCCGGCGTTCATCAGGTGCCGGCAGACGCTCGCCACCAGCTCGATCGACCACTCGAGGCTGGCCTGCGCGCCGAGGCCCCGGTGCGCGTGGCCCCGCCGGTCCAGCAGCACGGTGACGCCGCCGTGCCATGGACGTTCCTCGACGCGAACCATCAGCGTGTCCCGGCGTGCCGTGGAGCGCCAGTGCACGGTGCGCAGCGCGTCGCCGGGCTGGTACTCCCGCACCATCGCGTCGTGCTCGCCGAGGCCGCGGCGCAGCCCGGTGGCCCCGGAGTCGCCCTCGCCCCGGCCGAAGCCGTCCGGCAGCCCGGAGAGCTCGGTGACCCGGGGGAGCACGGTGAGCAGGGTGCGCCCGGCCAGCTCGCGCTCGTACTCGGCCAACCCGAGTGGGTCGCTGACGCGCATGGTGAGGGGGCCGACCATGTGGATGCCGCGCACGGTCGGCGCGATCTCGTAGCTCAGCTCCAGCGCCGCGTCACCCTTGCGCGGTGGCCGCGTGACGAACCGCGCCGAGCCGCCCAGCGCGTCCGGCAGCTCGTCGGTGAGCACCAGCCCGCCGCCGAGCAGCCGGCCGGAGGTGCACACGGTGAGCCGCGCGCCCGCGGGTGAGCCCGCGGACAGCCGGACCGGTTCCAGGGTGCGGTCGGCGCGCACGACCAGCCGGGTCCGTGCCGCGACCAGCGCCGCGAGCAGGGCCAGCACGATCACCAGCACGCCGATCCGCAGCAGGTCGCGCTCGTTGAGCACGACCGAGCAGACCGACGCCGAGATGCCGGCGGCGATCAGGCAGCGGCCCAGCGTGGTGAGCCCGCTGGCCGAGTGCTGGTGCGGCTCACCCACGTGCTCACCCACCTGCTCGGCCAGCTCGGAGGGCTGGTCGGCTCCCGGTTCGGTCCGCCGCTCAGCCACGGAAGGTGCCGGGGCCGCCCGGGCCGTGCGGCACGGGCAGCCGGCTCAGCAGCCCGCGTACCAGGTCGGGGGCGGTGCGCCGGGCGGTCAGTGACTCGGGGGTGAGCACCAGGCGGTGGGACAGCACCGGCCCGGCCACCATCTGCATATCGTCGGGCACCACGTACTCCCTGCCGGACAGCGCGGCCTGAGCGCGTGCCGCCCGGACCAGGTGCAGCGTGGCGCGGGGGGAGGCGCCGAGGCGGACCTCCGGCATCCGGCGGGTGGCCGAGACCAGCTCGACGGCGTAACGGCGCAGCTCGGGGGCCACGTGCACGCCGCGCACCGTGGTCAGCACGGCCTGGATCTCGGCGGCGTCGGACACCGGGCCGAGGGTGGCCAGCGGGTCCTGCGCGGAGTGCTCGTCGACCATGGCCAGCTCGGCGGCCGGGTCCGGGTAGCCGATGCTGATCCTGGCGGTGAACCGGTCCCGCTGCGCCTCCGGCAGGGCGTAGGTGCCCTCCATCTCGACCGGGTTCTGCGTGGCCACCACGAGGAACGGGTTGCCGAGCGGGTACGTCATGCCGTCGACGGTGACCTGGTGCTCCTCCATGCACTCCAGCAGTGCGGACTGCGTCTTCGGTGAGCCCCGGTTGATCTCGTCACCGATCACCACGTTGGCGAAGATCGGCCCTGGCCGGAACTCGAACTCGCTGGTCTCGCGGTTGTAGATGGACACGCCGGTGATGTCGCTCGGCATCAGGTCCGGAGTGAACTGGATCCGGCTGACCGCGCAGTCGATGGACTTCGCCAGCGACTTGGCCAGCGAGGTCTTTCCGACCCCCGGCACGTCCTCCACCAGCAGGTGCCCCTCGGAGAGCAGGGTCACCAGTGCGATCCGGATGGCCTCCGGCTTGCCGGCGATCACCCGCCCGACGTTCTCCGTGATCCGCGCCGTCACGGTGGCCAGCTCTGGCAGTGACATGGGCGCGGGTCGGCTGCTCGTCGTCGTCATTCGACCTCCCCGTTGTCCGACAGCCCGCGAGCAGTCTGTCAAACCGTGACCCGACGGTCACCGACTCGGTACCCAGTCAGGTGCCCGGCCTGGTCCGGAGCCTGCGCGCCGTGTCGCGCCACCCCGCGCCCCACCCGGCACCCCGGCGCGCGCCGGGGCCCCCACGCCGCTCCCGAGCCAGCCCCACTCCGCCCCACGCCGAGCCCCACCTCGCTCCACGGGCGCCCCGCCGTCGACGTTTTCGCAGGTCGGTGAGGTCGACCCGCAGTGGGGGACGGCTCTCGCCGACCTTGATCGGCACTCCGGCGGGGTTATCGCCCCCACCTTTCCCCACTGCCTTCGACCTGGGGAAACCGTGGCTGGTGGGGAGAGCGGGAGGGGTGTGCGCGTTGACTGTGGTGGAAAGTGGGGTAATGTGGTGATCGTTGGAGCCAAGGGGAGGGCAATGCCGATGTTTCTCGGCACGCATACCCCGAGGCTCGACGACAAAGGCCGGCTGACGTTGCCGGCGAAGTACCGCGACGAGCTGCGAGGGGGGATGATGATCACCAAGGGTCAGGACCGCTGCCTCTACGTCTTCCCCCGTGACGTGTTCGAGCAGCTCGCCCGCAAGGTGGCCGAGGCCCCGTTCACCAACGAGTCGGTGCGGGCCTACCAGCGCTACCTGTTCGCCGGCACCGATGAGCAGAACCCCGACTCGCAGGGCCGGATCCCGATCACCGCCGAGCTGCGCCGCTACGCCGGCCTCAGCAAGGACTGTGTCGTCATCGGCGCGGTCAACCGGCTGGAGATCTGGGACGCCCAGGCCTGGCAGACCTATCAGGAACAGCACGAGGACGACTACGCACAGGCGCAGGAGGAGGTGCTGCCCGGCATGTTCTGACATGCCGAGGTGGCGCGGCGCCGGCCCGGGTGTCCCGAGGCCTCCACTCCGCTGCTGGTGGCCCTGGCGCACCTTCCCCGGTGCCAGGTCCGCCGGGAGGGGAGCGGGGACCTCGGGACATCCGGGTTCTGCGCCCGGTGCACTTCTACGCGCACGGCACTTCAAGGAAGGGGGCGACCGGTGCCAGAGCCAGTTCCGGAGCCGGCACCGGACGCCCAGCACGTACCGGTGCTGCTGGACCGGGTCCTCGAGCTGCTCGCCCCCGCGCTGAGCGGCGGTCCCTCGGTGGTGGTCGACTGCACGCTCGGCCTCGGCGGGCACTCCGCCGCGCTGCTCGCCGCCCACCCCGAGCTCACCCTGGTCGGGCTGGACCGCGACCCGCAGGCCCTCGAGCTCGCCGGCCGCCGGCTCGCCGCCTACTCCGAGCGCACCCACCTGGTGCACGCCCGCTACGACGAGCTGCCCGAGGTCCTCGACGAGCTCGGCATCCCCGAGGTACAGGGCGTGCTGCTGGACCTCGGGGTGTCGTCGCTGCAGCTGGACGCCGTGGACCGCGGCTTCGCGTACTCCCGCGACGCCGCGCTCGACATGCGGATGGACCCCACCACCGGCCAGACCGCCGCCGACGTGGTGAACACGTACCCGCCCGGTGAGCTGATCAGGGTGCTGCGCGACTACGGCGAGGAGCGGTTCGCCAAGCGGATCGTCTCCGCCGTGCTGCGCCGCCGCGAGCGGGAGCCCTTCCGCACCAGCGAGGAGCTCGTCGAGCTGCTCTACGAGGCAGTTCCCGCTGCCTCCCGGCGTACCGGCGGGCACCCGGCGAAGCGGACGTTCCAGGCGCTGCGGATCGAGGTCAACGCCGAGCTGGAGTCCCTGGAGGGTGTGTTGCCGGCGGCGCTGGACGCGATCGGGGTCGGCGGCCGGCTGGTCGTGCTCGCCTACCACTCACTGGAGGACCGGCTGGTCAAGCGGGCGTTCGCGGAGGGCGCGCGGTCCCGTACGCCGGCCGGGCTGCCCGTCGAGCTGCCCGGGCACGGCCCCACCTGGCGGCTGCTGACCCGGGGCGCCGAGACCGCGTCGGATGCGGAGATCGAGAGCAACCCGAGGGCGGCCTCGGTACGGCTGCGCGCCGGCGAGCGGATCGCGGCCGCGGCATGAACCACGTCTGGACCACTGATGACGCGCGTACCGAGTGCGTGGCGACCGAGCGCGGCGAGGGAGAACGATGAGTGCCCCAGCGGTAGAGCGGACCCGTACCGCCCGTCCGGCGGCGCGCCAGCCCATCGCCCGCCGGTCCACGGGGGAGCCCGCGCCCCGCGACGCCACCGCGGCGATCGGCCGCGCCTACGCCCGCCGGGCCGTCCGCGAACGGCGCCGGTCCGGTGAGGAGAACGCGGCCGCTGCCGGGCGGTCCCAGTTCGTGCTGCTGATCATGGTGCTGCTGGGGGTCGGGCTGGTCGCGTCGCTGTGGCTGTCCACCACGGCGGCCGCCGACTCCTACCGGCTCGACAAGGCCCGCCAGGCCACCCGCGACCTGTCCGAGCGCAGCGAGTCGCTGCGCACCGAGATCGCCTCGATGCAGTCCGCGCCCGCGCTCGCCCAGGCCGCCCAGCAGATGGGCATGGTGCAGGTGTCCGACGTCGCCAGGCTGGTCGTCGCGCCGGACGGCTCGGTGCAGGTCGTCGGAACGCCGAAGGCCGCGGTGGCCCCCTACGTGCCGCCGCCCGTGCTCGCGCCTCTACCGGGCCAGCCGGTCGACCCTGCTCAAGCCGCCACCCAGGCCGCCGCGCAGGGTCAGCCGGTCGACCAGGGCCAGCAGACGGAGCAGCCTGCCAACCCGGCAGGCGCCGACGGCCAGCCGGAGCAGCCGCAGGTACCGGCCGAGCAGGGCCCGGTCACGCAGTCCGGCGGGCAACAGCTGGGCGTCACCCAGCAGTCGACGGCAGCCCGGCAGTCGTCCGCGACCCAGCAGACCCCGCAGCAGTTCGCCGCGTCCGCCCAGGCGCAACAGGCCCAGCAGCCGGCCCAGCAACCGAGCGGCAGCCGGCAGCAGACCGCCGTCGCGCCGACCCAGCCCACCGGTGCCGGGCACTGATGCGCACCGCGACACCTCCGAGAAGCCGTCCGAAACCCCGGTCGAGCCCGCCGATCCGCCGCCCCCGCGCCCGGGCCGGCGCGGCCCGCCCTGACGTCAACCGGCGGCTGGTCGCCGGCCGGCTGATCATGGTGACGTTGCTGGCGCTGGCCGGCCTCAAGCTGGTCACCGTGCAGACCGTGCAGTCCGGGCAGCTGCGCGCCGACGGCGACAAGCAGCGGGTCACCCGGCTGCCGCTGCCCGCCGAGCGCGGCTCCATCCTGGACCGGGCCGGCACCCCGATGGCGTTCAGCGTGCAGGCCAAGGCACTGATCGCGAACCCGTTCCTGATCTCCAGGAACCAGGGAGCCAACGCGATCAACCGCAAGACCGAGATCGCGATCGGTGTCGCCCAGCTGACGGGTGCCGACGCCAACGCGATCTACGCGAACCTGAACACCGACAAGCACTACGTGATCCTGGTTCCGCTGGTCGAGCCGGCCGTGGCGCGGGCGGTCATCGAGCGGTTCCCGGAGATCGGCCAGGAGGACCGGGAGTCGCGGCAGTACCCCGGGGGCCCGCTGGCCGCGAACATCCTCGGCGCCGCCTCCTGGAACATGGACCAGCACAAGCTGCACGGCGTCGTCGGCCTCGAGGCGTCCCAGGAGAGCCTGCTGGCCGGTACCGACGGCTTCCGGGTGGTGGACACCGCGGAGGGCGGCGACACCGTCATCCCCGGCAGTGAGCGCGCCGAACGGGCGGCGGTACCCGGCTCGAGCCTGCAGCTCACGCTGGACTCCGACCTGCAGTACTCGGTGCAGCAGCAGCTCGCCGCGTACGTGAACCTGCACGGGGCGAAGGACGGCAGCGCGGTCGTGCTCGACGCCCACACGGGCGAGGTCCGGGCGCTGGCCACCAACGCCACGTTCGACCCCCGTGACCTCGCGGCCGCCAGCGCCAACCAGCTGGGCAACCCCGCGGTGACCACACCGTTCGAGCCCGGTTCGGTCAACAAGATCATCACGATGGCCGCCGCGCTGGACTCCGGGCTCGACAACCCGATGACCGTCAAGGACGTGCCGGACAGCATCAAGATCGCCGACCGGACGATCCACGACGCCTGGACGCACCCGCAGCAGAAGTTCACGCTGACCGGCATCCTCGCCCGCTCCTCCAACGTGGGCACCCTGATGACCGCCCAGCAGATCGGCCCGGACCGGTTCTGGACGATGCTGAACAAGATGGGCCTCGGCCGGCGGACCGACGTCGGGCTGGCCGGCGAGAGCGCCGGGCGGGTGCCGCCTCGGGACACGTGGTCCGGCTCCACGTTCGGCAACCTGCCGATCGGCCAGGGCCTCTCCATGACCGTGCTGCAGCTGGCCGACATGTACCAGGCGGTGGCCAACGACGGGCTGCGCGTGCCGCCCCGCATCCTGCAGGCCACGATCGACGCGGACGGCACCAAGCACCCCGAGGCACGGCCCGACCCGGTACGGGTGGTGACGCCGCAGATCGCACAGCAGTTGCGCCAGATGCTGGTCGCGGTGACGCAGGCCGGTAAGGGCGTGCAGCGCGGCACCGGGGTGGACGCGGCGGTGCCCGGCTACGAGGTGGCCGGCAAGACCGGCACGGCGCAGCAGGTCAACCCGGCGTGTGGCTGCTACTCGGCGGACAAGTACTGGATCACGTTCGCGGGTATGTTCCCGGCGCAGTCGCCTCGTTACGTGGTGGCGATCATGCTCGACGCACCGACACACGGGCAGAACGCCGCCGGGCTGTTCCACCAGATCGCGTCCACGCTCGCGCAACGCGACCAGATCCCGGTGGACCCGGCCCCCGCCCCCATGGTCCCCCTGGTGGTCCCGTAGGTGCAGCGCGGCTCGTGGCCGGGCGGCCCGGGCTGACCGGGGGTTGACCGGCCGGGGCTGACCGGGGCGCTGCGTGGGTGGCCGGGGTTGTGTGGGGTAGCCGTCCGTGTGGGGTGGCTGTCCGTGTGGGGTGGCCGTCCGTTCGACTTGTCGCGGGTCGACTTGTCGCGGGAAATGGGCACGACAACTGGGTCTTGTCGTGGCTAATAGCCGCGACAAGTCGGAGGTTGGCGCAAGGGGTGTGCGGGCGTGCTTGGTGCCGCGCCGGACTGTGCTCCTTGGACGGCCGGTGCTGGCCGAGCTGGCTGGCCGAGCTGGCTGGCCGAGCTGGCTGGCGGTGCCGCCGCGAGTGGCCGGCGCGCCGTGGGGAGTGCTGGCATGGCCACGTGGCACGCGGTTCGTCGCGCGGCGGATGCCGGTGTCGCTCACGCCCGGGCAACGCCGTCTTCCGTGATCATCAGGACGCCTGGGCTGTTCGATCGAGCCGCGCGCAGCCCTCACGCCCTGGTGATCATGGAGCAGCTGCCGGCGGACCAAAGCGGTCGCCCCCGGGAACGGCGGCCACCTCCGGGAACGGCGGCCACCTCCGAGAACGGCGGTCACCACCGAGAACGGCGGCCATCCCGAGCACCGCGGCCACCCCGAGAACGGCCACCACGCCGCCCCCTGGTCCGACTTGTCGCGGGAAATGCTCACGACAAGTGCGACTTGTCGTGAGCAATCGCCGTGACAAGTCGAGCGGGGCGGCGCGGGTACGGACGCCAGAGTGGTGCAGTTCGGTAACAACACGCTGTGCATGTGGAGGGAGCGGGGATGGCGGTGTGGCGCGCGGTTCGGCGTGGGGTGATAACAGCATGTTGTCGCCCAGCGGGCGATGCGGCACGACGGGCGGCCCGGGGCGCCGCCTGTCCCAGGTCGGGGACCCGGTGCCCCGCCAGGGCTCGATCATGGCGCCGGTAGCCTTCCGCGACGTGCCCCCGACCCAGATCGCGGCCGCCGCGCCGGTCGCCCCGCGACCAGCGCGGACCGCGCCCACCGCGCTGGCCGAACTGGCCGCGCTGGTCGGTGCCCAACCAGGCTCACAACCAGCTCGCCCGGTCGTCCAGCCGGGCGCACAACCGGCCCGCCCCGTCGGTGCCCAGCCAGGCTCACAACCAGCCCACCTGGTCGGTAGCCAGCCAGGCGCCAAGCCGGATGGCGGCAGCACCCAGGTCACCGGCGTCACCCTCAGCACACTGGACGTGCGGCCCGGTGACCTCTTCGCGGCGCTGCCCGGTACGCGGGCACACGGGGCCGACTTCGCGGTCGCCGCGACCGCCGCGGGCGCGACGGCGCTGCTCACCGACCCCGACGGGGCACAGCGGCCCGCGGTGGCGAAGGCCGGCGTCCCCACGCTGGTGGTCGACGACCCGAGGGCCGTGCTGGGCGCGCTGGCCGCCCGGATCTACGGCGACCCGACCAGCCGCCTTCCCGTGCTCGGCATCACGGGGACCAGCGGCAAGACGACGGTGAGCTTCCTGGCCGAGGCCGGGCTGCGCGCCGCCGGCAAGGTCACCGGGCTGGTCGGCACGGTCCGGACCACCATCGCCGGCCAGCGCTGGAACGCCTCCCTGACCACCCCCGAGGCCCCGGACCTGCAGGCGATGTTCGCGATCATGGCCGAGCGCGGGGTCACGCACGCCGTGATGGAGGTGTCCAGCCACGCGCTCATCCAGCACCGGGTCGACGGCACCCGGTTCGCGGTCGGCGCGTTCACCAACCTGTCGCAGGACCATCTGGACTACCACCACGACATGGCGAGCTACTTCGGCGCGAAGGAGCTGCTGTTCGACGGCCGGGCCGAGACCGAGGTGGTCAACGTCGACGACGAGTGGGGCCGGCGGCTGCTGCGCCCGCACACCGTGACGGTGTCCGCCCAGGGCCGCGAGGACGCCGGCTGGCGCGCCGAGGCGCTGCGGCCGACCGGCGACGGCGGCCAGCGGTTCGTCGCGGTCGACCCGGCCGGCACCCGCACCACCGTCACGCTGCCGCTGCCCGGCGCGTTCAACGTGGCCAACGCACTGCTGGCGCTGGCCTGTCTCGACCAGGTCGGCGTGCCGGCCGCCGCCGCCGCCGAGGGCATGGCCGAGGTGGTCGTGCCGGGCCGGCTGGAGCGGGTGGACGCCGGCCAGCCGTACCTGGCGTTCGTCGACTACGCACACAAGCCGGGCGCGGTGGCCGCCCTGCTGGACACCCTGCGGGAGCGGCTGCGCACCCCGGAGCACGACGGCGGCCGGCTGATCGTGGTGCTCGGCTGCGGCGGGGACCGGGACGCCGCGAAGCGCCCGCTGATGGGAGCCGAGGCGGCCGGCCGCGCGGAGCTGCTGGTGATCACCGACGACAACCCCCGCACCGAGGACCCGGCGCTGATCCGGGCGGCGATGCGGGCCGGCGCGCTGGCCGCCCCACCGCTCGGCGACGTCATCGAGGTGGGCGACCGCCGCGACGCGATCGCGACCGCCGTGGCCCACGCGGGGGAGCGCGACGTGCTGGTCGTCGCCGGCAAGGGCCACGAGACCGGCCAGGAGGCGCACGGCGAGCGCCGGCCGTTCTCCGA
>DATAYB010000549.1:0-9895 GCA_036272795.1 Pseudonocardia sp. | reverse complement strand
GCTGGTTCCGCACCCTCAGCCAGCGGTCGCTCGGCTGGCCGTCCCGGCACCTGACCCGGTCGCCACGCTGCGAGCCCAGCTGGGAGACGCGGTCGCCCCGGTTGCCGAAGCCGACCACACGGTCACGCACGTGCGGACCGGCGTGCATGCGCACGCGGTAGCCGGAGAACTCCCCTCGATGCCGGCCACCGTCGTCACGACAGTCGTCCCCACCCCCGCCGCCGCCCCGGTAGTCCCTGTCGTGGTTGCAGTCGTCGCGGCAGTCGTGGTCGCGGCCGCCTCGGCCGTAGTCGCGGCCGCCGTGGTCGTCGTCGCACCAGTGGTCGTCGCAGCCGCGGTCACCGTAGTCGTCGTGGTCGTCGCGCCAGCGGTCGTCACAGCCACGGTCGCGGCCACAGCCACGGTCGCGGTCGCCCCGGTCCGCCAGGTTCCCGTCGCCACTCCAGCAGTTGTCGCCCCGACCCCAGTCCACCTGCCCGGCGGGCGCGGTCGCGTTCGGGGCGGGCGGTCCCGGTGCCACGGGCGGCGGTGGGGCCGGCGCCGGCGCCGCGTCGGCCACCCCTGCGGTCGTCAGCGCCGAGGCGAACAGGACCACCGCTCCGACCACCACCCCCAGCAAGGTGCGTCGAACCGCCATCTCGAGCCGCCTTTCGCCACGCGCCGCCGTGTCTGCGGCCGAGTCTCTGTGGATCAGCTGTGCTGCGGAGCAGCATGCCCGAGTCGGCCCGGCGGATAGGTCACTCGTTGTGGTGGAGTCAGTCCGAGGACACGGCGCGTTCGGCTGAATGATCGTGTTGGGCCCATGCGGAACAGAGCGTGACGACCGAGGTGGCGGCCAGTACGAGCACCGTGAGCGTCGGTCCGTCCGGCGGGCCGTGCCGGCCGGCGGCCACGCTGAGGGCCAACGCGACGACCGCCACCCCGAGCGCGGTGCCGAGGCTGCGCGCCATGTTGACGAGCCCACCGCCGGTCGCGGCCGCCGGCCCGGGGACGGTGGCCATGATCAGTGTGTTGTTGGCGGGGGTGAACAGCCCGAGCGCCAGGCCGAGCAGGGCCAGTGGGGCGATCAGCCAGTCCGTCGCGGGGGGCGCCGTGAGCAGGCCGGCGAGCGCGAGCACGCTCAGCCCGGCCCCCAGGATGGCCCTGGTGCGCTCGGTCCAGTGGCGGGGCAACAGCCGGTCGCCGACTGTGGCGGCCAGCGCGAACCCGGCGGGCAGCGCGGTCAGCACGAACCCGGCCTGCAGCTGGGACCGGCCGGCGTCGCCGAACGTGACCGGGACCAGCACCAGCGGCCCGAACAGCACCAGGTAGCCGCCGAGAGCGCCGAGCAGCCCGGCGGCCACGTCCCGGTTGCGCAGCAGCGCAAGGTCGATCAGTGGCGTCGCCGCCCACCGCAGCCGGAGCACGAACCCGACCGAGGCCAACGCCGCCACCGCGAGCAGCCCGACCGACGCCCAGCGTGGCAACGGCAGCCCGGACACCCCGGAGATGCCCAGCAGCAGGCTGGTGCTCGCGGTCGCCAGCAGCAGCGCGCCAGGTAGGTCGCGGCCGCCGGCACCGGACCGCTCGCGGGTCCGGGGCAGCAGGTAGATGCCGCCGAGCACGGCCAGCACCCCGATCGGCACGTTGATCCAGAACACCCAGCGCCAGCCCAGTGTCTCGACGAGCAGGCCGCCGACCGTGGGGCCGAGGGCCAGGCCGAGGGCCTGCGCGGCCGCCTGCACCCCGAGCGCGGCGCGCATCCGGTTCGCCGGTGCGCTCGTGGTGACCAGCGCGACGCTGTTGGCCTGCAGCATCGCCGCGCCCAGCGCCTGCAGCACCCGGCAGGCCACGAGCACGCTGAGCGACGGCGCCAGACCACAGGCGGCCGAGGCCGCGGTGAACACGACGAAGCCGTAGAGGTAGGTCAGCTTGCGGCCGTGCGCGTCGGCGAGGCGGCCGACCGGAATGAGCAGCGCGGCGAGCGCCAGCAGGTAGGCCAGCGACACCCACTGCACCTCGGCGAGCGAGACGTGGAACTGCGTCCGCAGCGGCTGGTACGTCAGCGTCACGATGCTGGCGTCGAGCTGGCCCATGAACGCGCCGAAGCAGACCGTGCCCACCGCCAGCCAGCCGGCGTGCCGCCACTCCCGCAGCCGGGCCGGACGGGCGCGCTCCCTGCCGAGCGCGCTCCACCAACCCGGCGCGGTGCTCACCGCTGTGCGGCCCCCTCGTCGTCGGAACCGGATGCGGCACCGCCGGTGCCAGCGGCCGAGCCGACCGTCGCGGCCTCGTGCGGGCCGCCGCGCTGACGCAGCACGAGCACGGCCACGGCGACCACGAAGACGATCAGACTCGTCCAGTCGTTCAGCCGCAGCCCGAGGAAGTGGTTGGCGTGGTCGACGCGCAGCGCCTCGATCCAGCCCCGGCCGACCGTGTACAGGGCCACGTACAGCGCGAACAGGTTGCCCCGCCGCAGCCGCCAGCGCCGCTCCGCCCACACCAGCACCACCGCGACCCCGAGGTCCCACAGGCACTCGTAGAGGAACGTCGGGTGGTAGAGGCCGATGTCCGGGGTGTCCGGTGGCCGGTGCGCGGGGTCGATCTCCAGTGCCCACGGCAGCGTGGTGGCCCGGCCGTATAGCTCCTGGTTGAAGTAGTTGCCCCAGCGGCCGATCGCCTGCGCCACCACCAGGCCGGGCGCCAGCGCGTCGGCGAAGTTGATCAGCCGGATGCCCTTGCGGCGGCAGGCGATCCAGGCGCCGACCGCACCGAGCGCGACGGCTCCCCAGATGCCGAGCCCGCCGTCCCAGATGTAGAACGCGCGGATCGGCTCGCGGCCGGGCGCGAAGTACAGCTCCGGGTCGGTGATCACGTGGTAGAGCCGGCCGCCGACGATGCCGAACGGCACCGCCCACACGGCGATGTCCAGCACGTCGTCGGCCACCCCGCCGCGCGCGACCCAGCGGCGCCGCGTCCAGATGATCGCTACGACGATGCCGAGCAGGATGCACAGCGCGTACGCCCGGATCGGCACGAACCCGAGGTACCAGACCCCCTGTGGCGGGCTCGGCAGGTACGCCAACCTCATTTGTTCCGGGCTCCCTTCGGGGGTTGCTCGACCCGGTCACCAATCATATCGGTAACCGACATATTCGGTGACCGACGTAGCTGAGAGTATGCTGCGGCCATGGTGGCAGCCTCCTCCGACCGCTCCCCGAGCAACGACGCGGGTGCCCTCACCGAGGTCGTCACCCGGCTGCGCCGTGTGCTGCGCACGAGCATCCGCACGGAGTACCCCTGGGAGTCGCTGCCGATGGCGCAGGTCGAGCTGCTGCTTGCGCTGCGCGAGCGCCAGCCGGCCCGGATCGGCGAGCTGGCCACCCTGCTCAAGCTCGCGCCGAACACCATCAGCGGCCTGGTCCAGCAGCTCGTCGAGGCGGGGTTCGTCGGCCGGGGTCCCGCGCCCGCCGACCGCAGGGTCGCCGCCGTCACCCTCACCCCGGCCGGCCTGGCCAAGCTCGACGAGTGGGAGCTCGCGCACCACCGGCGGCTCAGTGCCGCGCTGGCCGACCTCGGCACCGCCGACCAGGCCGCCGTACGCGCCGCGCTCCCAGCGCTGGCCCGCCTGGTGGAACGCCTGGCGGAACCGAGCTGACCTGGAGCCCGCGGCCCGGACCCGCAGGCCGGCGCCCGCAGGCCGGCGCCCGCAGGCAGCGTCCTGTTACCGAGCTGCACAGCAGGCAGGTTCTGGCGCCGAAAAACCTGCCTCCTGTGCAGTTCGGTAACAACAGGCCTGACTCCCGCGCGAGCGCGACGCCCGCTCAGAGGTCGTTGCCCGCGTGGGACAGGTTGAAGCTCTTGTTCGTCAGCGGGAAGTCCGGCACGATCGTGTCGGCCAACGCCACGGGCAGGGCCGGCCAGTTCAGGAAGCTGGGGTCGACGATCTTCACCCTGGTCAGCGTGCCGTCGGCGGCCAGCTCGACGC
The DNA here is from genome assembly GCA_036272795.1 of Pseudonocardia sp. Lineage (GTDB taxonomy): Bacteria > Actinomycetota > Actinomycetes > Mycobacteriales > Pseudonocardiaceae > Pseudonocardia. Next base: position 5,928 of record DATAYB010000549.1, on the reverse strand, counting down.
GGTGCACCAGCGTGCCGCGCCAGCCCTCCACGATCCCGTCCCCGGAGCGGATCCCCGGTGCCCGTGAAGCGGCCGGCCGCGGCGGAGCGAGCCCGGCCGGGCTGCCCAGTGCGTCGACCAGCACGGCGATGTGGCCGATGGACGCGGCGGCCTCCTGGTGCGGGCTCCCCCGGGCGGCCGGAGCTGGACCGGTGCGTGCGGCAAAGCCCCAGGTGGCGTCGTCAGGGTGAGACTTTGGCGTCGCCCGATCCGGGCATCGCCCGGCTCAGCTCGCTCTCAGTCGATCGTGCCCGGCGCGCTGGCCGACCCACCACCGCCACCCTCAGGTGGCGTCGTGGAACACCAGGCCGAGGGTGTGCCGTTCGCCGGAGCGCAGCACCGAGACGCCGTGCCGCATCGGCGCCGCCGACCAGCCGCGCGCCGAGCGGACCGGCCGGTCGCGCGTGGTGAACACGAGCCCCCGGCCCTGCGAGATGAGCACCGAGGTACCCCGCGACTGCGCCCGGGGCCGTTGCTCCACCAGTAGGAACTCGCCGCCGGTGTGGTCGACGCCCGGGTTGTTCAGGTTGATCACCACCTGCAGCGGGAACACCTTCTCGCCGTAGAGGTCGCGGTGCAGCGCGTTCCAGTCCCCCGCCCGGTAGCGCAGCAGGATCGGGGTGGGCCGGCGCTGCCCGGCGGCGTGGCAGACCTCCAGCCACTCGGCCAGCGTGTCCGGCCACTCCGGGTCGCGGCCCAGCTTGCGGTACCAGTCCTGGGCGATCGGCAGCAGGCGCGGGTAGAGCGCCTCGCGCAGCAGCCGCACCGGCTCCGGGAACGGCGTGTCGAAGTAGCGGTACTGGCCCTCGCCGAACCGGTACCTGGCCATGTCGATCGTGGCCCGGAACTGCCCCGGTACGTCGTAGCGCTCCGCCAGCTCCGCGCACTCGTCCGGGGTCAGCAGCTCCGGCAGCAACGCGCAGCCGTGCTCGTTGACCTCCTCGGTGACGCCGTCCCAGTCGGCCGCGGCCACCCTCGCGCTGAACCGCTCGACAGAGAGCTCGGCGTGCGTGCTCATGCGGCCGCCTCGCTCCGCGAGACAGTGTTCGATTCCTTCTGGCGCATGACGTCGTTGATTCGCTCGCAAGCGTCGCTCATGCGGCCGCCTCCATCCGCAGCAGGATCTGCTTGGCCTCCGCGCCGCCCGCGTACTGCCCGAACGAGCCGTCCGAGCGGACCACCCGGTGGCACGGCAGCACCAGCGGCAGCGGGTTGGTCGCGCACGCGGTACCGACCGCGCGCACCGCCTTGGGGCTGCCCGCCGCGACCGCCACCTCGCGGTAGCTCTCCGTGCGGCCGTAGCCGATGTCGCTGAGGTGGGTCAGCACGGCCAGCCGGAACCCCCTCGAGAGCCGCAGGTCGAGCGGCACGTCGAACGCGGTGCGCCGGCCGGCGAAGTACTGCTCCAGCTGCCGGCAGACCTCGTCGAGGCGGGCCGGTGCGTACAGCACCCTCGGCCCGACCACCTCGGCCAGCTGCGCCAGCGCGGCGTCGTGGTCCTGGCTCGGGTAGGCGACGCGGACCACCCCCCGCCCGGTCGCGGCGAGCAGCAGCGTGCCGACGGGGCTGTCCAAGGTGCGGTAGGCGACGTCGAGCAGGCCCTCCCGCTCGGCTTCGACGGCCAACCGGCCCCGCAGCCGGGCCATCGCGGTGTCCTCGTCGGCACGCAGCGCGGCGAACAGCTCGGTCCGTTGTGCCCCATTGATCGTGCCGGGCTCTGTCGTCCCGGTCGGCTCGGCTGACTCGCTCATCGCCGCGCTCCTTCGGTGTTCCTGGCGGGCAGGTAGCTGGCCCGCAGTTTCTTGATGCCGTCGGCGGCCGCCCGGCGCGCGGCGTCCTCGCTGCCCCCGGTGATCGAGGCGATCTCGCGGTAGGGCAGGCCGCCCAGGTAGTGGTAGGCGACCGAGGCGCGTTGCTTGTCCGGCAGCGCGCGCAGTGCCTGCCACAGCTCGTCGGTGTCCCCCGTGCCGGAGGGGTCGGCCGCTCCGCCGGTCCGCGCGGCCTCGGGCTCGGGCGGCTCCGCGACCGCCACCGGCCGCCGGGCCCTTGCCCTGGTCAGGTCGATGGCCTTGCGGTGCGCGATGGTGACCAGCCAGGCTTCCACGTTGGCGTCGGCCGGTAGCTCCGGGTACGCCCGCAGCGCGGCCAGGAAGGTCTCCGACCAGGCATCCTCGGCGTCGACCGGCCCCACCACAGCACGGCACACCCGGAGCACGGCCGGCCCGTGCTCGGACACGATCTGTTCGAACGGTCGCCCCATCACACGGGGTAGACGTCCGCGCGGCGCGGTTCGTGAGATGTGATCTGGCGCTCCCTGGTCAGCTAGCGGAAGCCGACCGGGCGGTCCACGACCCGGCACGGGATCTCGGTCGTCTCGTCGACGTGGGAGCTGGCACACAGCCGGTGGTAGCCGTCGGCCACGATCAGCGGCAACCCCGTACGCAGCTCGCCACGCACCAGCAGCACCGGCGACAGCGGCACCTCACCGCGCACCTTGGCAAGGTCGCCGGCCACGTGCGGGTCGTCGGCGGCGAGCAGCGGCAGCCCGGCGGCCCGCAGTACACCCATGGGCCGGTGGTGCTCGACGGAAGCGCTCCGCAGCCGGTGCACGAGCTCCTCGGCAAGCGAGCAGGGCGCCAGCAGCGAGAGGTACGCGACGGCGGCCGGGTAGTCGTGCTCGTCGGGCTGCGCCTTCCAGGACACGGGTGCCATAGTCCACAACCTGCCGCACCCGGCGTGGTCCGCTCGCACCGCCCCCTGGCGCAGAGTTCAGTGACCCCGGGCCGCCGAGCTCTGATAGGCGGCAAGGACCGCGCCGGAGGTGTCGAAGTAGCTGTCCGCGTCAAGCTTCGCGGTCAGCCCGTAGCGGCCCAGGTCGGCGCGCACCGGGTCGATGATGTTGGAGCAGACCACCCGGATCCCGCCGGTGCGCAGCTCGTCGAACACGGCGTCGAGCACCAGCGCGGCGGAGTAGTCCACGTCCCCGATCGCCGCGCCGTCCAGGCAGAACCACGTCACCGGCGCACCGGACCCGACCAGCAGCCGCACGTCCTGGGCCAGCTGCGAGGCGTTCGCGAAGTACAGGCTGGTGCCGAACCGGTAGATCACAAAACCCGCGGTGCTGCGCGCCCCGGCCGCCACCGGCAGCAAGCGCCAGTGCCCGGCCGGCGACTTGGCGAGCACGCTGCTGCGCGGGTGGTAGCTGTGCCGCAGGTGGTCGACCACCGAGGCCGCAATGGCCAGCAGGATGCCCTGCTCCACGCCGAGGAACACGACGGCGGCCGCGGTCAGCAGCGCCACGCCGAACTCGGTCCGGCGCACCTGGTAGATCCGCCGCATGCCGGCCAGGTCGACGAGCTCGGCGCCGATCAGGAAAACCACCGAGGCGAGGGCGGCCAGCGGCAGTGCGGCCAGCGGCCCGGTCAGCACCACAAGCACCAGCAGCACCACGACGGCGGCACTGAGCTGGGACAGCTGGGTGCGGCCGCCCGCGCTGTCCACCATCTGCGTCTTCGTCGGGCTGCCGTTGACCACAAAGGCGCCGGTGAGCGAGGCGGCGAGGTTCGCGCCGGCCATCCCGACGAGGTCGGCGTCGAGGTCCATCGGCTCGTTGTAGCGCAGCGCGTACGCGCGGGAGGTGGCCGCGCTCTGCGCCAGCACCACCACGGCCATCGAGATGACGGTGGGCAGCAGGGCGCCGAGATCGGCGGACGTCAGGCCCGGCACGTGCACCCCCGGCAATCCCGCCGGCACCGAGCCGAGCACCGCCACCCCGTGCGCGGGCAAGGCGAGCAGGTGGCTGGCCACGATGGCGCCGACCACCGCGAGCAGCGCACCCGGGATCCGCCGTGCCACGAGCCGGCAGCCGAGCACCACGGCGAGCACCGCGACCGACACCGCCACGGTGTTCGCGTGCAGGGTCGGCAGCCCGCGCAGCACCTCCCACAGCTGCCGCACGGTGGACCCGCCGCCCTCGGTCACCCCGAGCAGCTGGCCGAGCTGCCCGACGGCGACCTGGATGCCGACGCCGGTGAGGAAGCCGACCAGCACCGTGCGCGACAGGAAGTTGGCGAGGAAACCCAGCCGCAGTACCCGGGCCAGCAGGAGCAGGATGGCGACCAGCAGCGCCGCGGTACCGGCGAGCTGCACGTAGCGCGGCGAACCGGGCGCCGCCAGGGTGAGCAGTCCGGCGGCCAGGATCGCGGCCGTGGCCGAGTCGGCGCCGACGACCAGGTGCCGCGACGCCCCGAGCAGCGCAAACACGACGAGCGGTACCAGCATCGTGTACAGCCCGGTGACGACCGGCATGCCTGCGATCCGGGCGTAGCCGAGCACCTCGGGAATGGCGAGCGCGGCCAGGGTGATGCCGGCCAGCACATCCGGCAGCACCCGCGCCCGGTGCACCGGCAGCACCCCGCGCAGCAGCGGCACCCCCGCCGGCCAACGCCCCGCCATCCGCACCCGCACCTCCGCCCGTCCCGCCCGGGTGGCCCCGGCCGGGAGCCCCGGTCCGGGCGCCGGCGCGCCGTGCCCGAACAGCCATGATCCACCCCCCGCCGGCCGCCCTGTGACGAGCACGCGCCGAGGCAGCGCCTGTTGTTACCCAACTGCACACCCTGCAGGTTTTTCGCGCCCAGCACCTGCCTGTTGTGCAGCTCGGTAACAAGAGCCGGACACTGCAGGACGTGACGGACACCTTGAACCTGACGCCCGACGAGCTCCTGACGACCACGCGCGCCGTGCGGCGCCGGCTCGACTTCGACCGGCCGGTGGACCTCGGCGTGATCCGAGACTGCCTACGGATTGCGCTGCAAGCGCCCAGCGGCTCGAACAGGCAGGGCTGGCACTGGGTGGTGGTGACCGACGCCGCCCAGCGCCAGCGGATCGCGAGGCTCTACCTGTCTGCATTCGAGGAGTACCGACGAACCGCCACAGGGCCCGGCCAGACCTTTTCGAGTGACCCGGGTTCGACCGACGTACAGACCCGCGTCTCGGGCAGCATCGAGTACCTAGCCCAGAACATGCACCGGGTGCCGGTCATGCTGATCGCCTGCGTGCGCTCGATCAGCACTGCCGTGCTCGACAACGCGGGCCAGGTCACCCTCTGGGGCTCCCTGTTTCCCGCGGTGTGGAGCTACATGCTCGCGGCGAGGGCGCGCGGGCTGGGCACCGCCTGGACCGATCTGCACCTCACGTACGAGTCGGAGATCGCCGAGATTCTGGGACTCCCCGAGGACATCCGGCAGGGTCCCCTCATCCCGACCGCGTACACGGTGGGCACGAACTTCAAGCCGGCTCCGCGCGCACCGATCGAGGACGTCCTGCACGTCGACCGGTGGTGAACCTAGTGTCCGGTCACCGAAGCCTCCTGATGATCCCCAGCGGGGCGGTGGCGTGAACCCTCGCCGAACGTGAGGCTCACGACCCGGCTGGGCGTGCGGCCGACCAGGCGGTGCCAGACGCCGGCCGGAACCAGGCAGGACTCGCCGGCCACGAATTCGATCCGCTCCGCACCTTCCGGGTACTCCAGGATCGCCGTCATCGCACCGTCGACACAGATGTGGATCTCGTCGCCGTTCGGGTGGACCTCGCTGTGGCCACTTGCCGTGTCCGTGTCCGTCGCCGCGAGATCGAAGCTGGCCACCAGCCAGCCAGGCAGCGGACGCTCCCCGCTGATCACGCGGGGCCAGAACGCCTCGTCGACGGTCATGCGCTCGGCCTCGCCGCCGTGCAGGTGCAGGTACGTGCTGGTGAGCGTGAATGCCTTGTCCATGACCGCAGCGTCGCAGGGTGGCGTGCCCGGGGTCTTGGAAATTCGGGAGCTCGATTTCGTGCCCGGCGCGCGACCTCGTACCCGTGAGTGGCGAGTGGGGCTATCGGCCCCACTCG
>DATAYB010000548.1:0-8276 GCA_036272795.1 Pseudonocardia sp. | reverse complement strand
CGGTAGACGATCAGGTCGTCGAGCACGCCGCCGTCCTCGGCGCAGCACAGCGTGTACTGGGCCTGGCCTGCGCCGATCCGGCCGAGGTCGTTGGTCAGGCAGCGGTTGACGAAGTCCACGGCGCCGGGGCCGGTGACCGTGGCGGTGCCCAGGTGGCTGACGTCGAAGACGCCGACCGCCTCGCGCACCGCGGCGTGCTCGGCGAGTACACCGCCGTCGGGGTACGAGATCGGCATCGTCCAGCCGCCGAACGGGCCGAGCACCGCGCCCAGCTCGACGTGTCTGTCGTGCAGCGGACTGTGGCGGAGATCCGTGTCGGAGGAGGTCACCGCCGGCACGCTACCCGCCATTGCCCCCGTCCGACGCCATCCCGGCGACACCACCCTCCGCGCCGGTGCCGCCGTCGCCACCGGCCGGTGCCGCTCCCCCGTCCCCACCGGCCAGGGCCAGGCCCGCGTCACCGGGCGGACAGTCCCCGCCGACCGGCACCACCCCGATGCTGTCGGGAGTGAGCGGGCCACCGAGCCTCGGCCGGCCGAACACCACCCCGCCCGCGACACCGCCCGCGAGCCTGCCCGCGACCCCACCGCCGAGGCCACCGACCGAGCCGTCCGCGAGGCCCTCGGCGATGGCGGCCTCCGCGGCGTCCACGCAGCGTTCCGCGGCCGGCGGCTCGAGCTCGGCGCGGCGGGAGATGAACGTGCTGGCCAGGCAACCGACCACGAGCACGGCGGCGGTGATCACTACCTCGGTGCGCGGCAGCAGCACGGCCAGCCCGAGGCAGGCCACCGCCCCCACGCCCGCGCGCCACACCGGCCAGCGCCGACCGGTGCCGGGCAGCCGCAGCGCGGCCAGGTTCAGCACGGCGTAGTACACGAGCGCGGCGCAGGCCGAGAGCGCGACGGCGGCGACCGGGCCGAGCAGGAAGGCGATCAGCGCCGCGACGACGACAGCGGCCAGGTCGGCGAACCAGGGGCGGCCTCGGGCGCCGACCGGGCCGAGCCAGCGGGGCAGGTCACGGTTGCCGGCCATGGTGACCGAGGTCCGGCCGAACCCGGCGAGCAGCCCGAACAGCGCGCACGCGGTGGCGGCCGCCGCGCACACCCGGACGAGCGCGCCGACCCCCGCCGCGTCGATGCCCCCGACAGCGGCGGCCAGCGGCGCGGTCTCCATGCCGAGCCGGGCGACGCCGAGGGCGTGCAGCAGCGCGGCGGCCAGCACGAGGTAGAGCAGCAGCGAGATGAGCAGCAGCACGCCGATCTCCCGGCGCCGCCGGGGCGCGGCCGCCGTCCGCCCGTCCGGTGCCGGGGCGGCAGGGCGATCGGCCCAACCGCCGCTCAGCCAGCTCGGCCACCACCCCGGCAGCCAGGTGGGCGGCGTCGACGACCGACGGGCCCGGCCCGCCCGCCGGGGCCGGGGACGGTTGGCGGGCATGGCGGCGGCGAACCCGGCGAAGGCGAAGAAGAGCAGCCCGGTGGCGCCCAGCACCCCGAGCGGGCCGACCGGGTAGCTCGCGTGGGCCACATCGTCGGCCGGCATCGGCAGCACGCCGCTCGTGACGGCTCCGCCGGGCAGACCGCCGGGGGTCAGAGCGCCGGGGGCCGCGCCACCCATCGCGTTCTCGGCCACCCCCGTGACCGACCAGTCCGCCGGCACGTACCGGGTCAACCCGACGACCACCACAACGGCGAGCACCGCCAGCACCCCGGGTACCAGGAACCAGGCCCCGCGTACCGTCCAGCGCAGCCCCGCCGCGTTGAGGCCACCGACCACCACGATCACCGGCAGCGCCACGCAGACAGGGTTCGCGGGCAGCACGTAGTCGCCGAAGACCAGGCCGGCGGCGGCCGAGGCGGAGGTCCTGGCCAGCAGTATCGCCACCCCGGCGAGCCGCCCCGGCAAGGGCCCCAGCCGCTCGCGCCCGTACAGGTAGCCCGCGCCGGCGCCCGGGTGCGCGTCGGCGAGGTCGGCCTCGGAGAGCGCGCTCACCACGGCGACGGCCCCGGCCAGCACGATCGCCAGCGGCAGCCAGCCACCCGCGAGGGCCGCCGCCGGAGCGAACGCGATGAACACCCCGGTGCCCAGGATCGCCGCGAGCCCGAGCACGACGGCATCGGCCGAGGCGCGTCGGGACAGCGGGTCTGCGGGCATTACATCAGCGTCGCATCGGACATCGCCCGTTCGGACGCACGCCGGTGTCATTAGCATTTCAAACAGGAGTCGATCCGCGCAGAGGCACCGGATCGCCGCCCGGTCCGTCCCGACGGCCGGTCGGAGCACGACGCCCGAACCGTGTCCGGTCCAGTCCACAGTCAGCATCCAGAGGAGTCACGTGAGCGCCCCCGAATTGAGCTTGGTCACCGGATCCGCCGCGACCGCCGAGGCCGACGCGCTGGTCGTCGCGCTGCGCACCGGCGACGACGGGCCGGTACTGGCCGGCGGCGCCGAGGACGTGGCGGCCGCCTTCGGCGAGGACGGCGCATTGGTCGAGCTGCTTGCGCTGGCCGGCGCCTCCGGCAAGGCCGACGAGGTCGTGAAGCTGCCGAGCCGGGGCACGGTGGCCGCTCCGCTGCTGGTCGGCGTCGGCCTGGGCGCCGTCAAGAAGAACGGCGCGACGAACGGCGTTGCCGAGGGCGACGCCGTCGCCGAGCAGGTCCGGCGGGCGTCCGGCGCGGCCGCGCGGGCCCTGGCCGGCACCGGGCGGGTGGTCAGCACGCTGTCCCGGCTCGACCTGGCGGCGGCCGCCGAGGGCAGCCTGCTCGGCGCGTACGCGTTCACCCAGTACAAGAGCAACGGCGGCGGCAAGGCCCCGGTGGCCGAGTTCGGGCTGCTCAGCGACAAGGCCGACGACGCGGACACGGCGACGCTGGCTCGCGCGGTTGCCGTCGCCGGTGCCGTGACCACCGCCCGGAACCTGATCAACACGCCGCCGAACGACCTGTTCCCGGGCAGCTTCGCCGACCGGGCCGCCGACATCGGTGCGGCCGCCGGGCTGGAGGTGGAGGTCCTCGACGAGCGCCAACTGGCCGACGGCGGCTACGGCGGTGTGCTCGGGGTGGGCAACGGCTCCTCCCGCCCGCCCCGGCTGGTCCGACTGCGCTGGGCAGGGGGTGACGCGCCACGTGCCACGGTGGCGCTGGTCGGCAAGGGCATCACGTTCGACACCGGCGGTATCTCGATCAAGCCGGCTGCCAACATGGACCACATGACCTCGGACATGTCCGGCGCCGCCGCGGTGATCGCCACGGTCGCGCTGGCCGCCGAGCTGAAGCTGCCCATCACCGTGACCGCCACGGTGCCGATGGCGGAGAACATGCCGTCCGGCACCTCGTACCGCCCCGGCGACGTGCTGACCATGTACGGCGGCAAGACCGTCGAGGTGCTCAACACCGACGCCGAGGGCCGGCTGATCCTGGCCGACGCGATCGTGCGGGCCGCCGAGGACTCCCCCGACTACCTGATCGAGACCTCGACGCTGACCGGCGCGCAGGTGGTCGCCCTCGGCAACCGGACGGCCGGTGTGATGGGCAGCGACGAGTTCCGCGACCGGGTGGCGAAGCACGCGCGGGCCACCGGCGAGGGCGGCTGGGCGATGCCGCTGCCGGAGGAGCTGCGCGGCGACCTGGACTCCCGGCTCGCCGACCTCGCCAATGTCACCGGGCACCGCTGGGGCGGCATGCTGTCCGCCGGGCTGTTCCTGCGTGAGTTCGTCGCCGAGGGGCTGCCCTGGGTGCACATCGACATCGCCGGCCCGTCCTTCAACACCGGCGGCCCGTGGGGCTACACCGCGAAGGGCGGCACCGGCGTGCCGGTCCGCACCCTGGCCGCGGTGCTGACCGACATCGCCGAGAACGGCTGAGCGAGCGGCCGAGCCCCCGAAATCGGGTTCCCGGGCGGGGGCGGCGCGCCGTAGCGTCGCCCCCATGGGCCGGACCCACCGCTACACCGTCGAGGTCACCTGGACCGGCAACACCGGCACCGGCACGTCCGGCTACCGGGACTTCAGCCGCGACCACGAGGTCACCGCGCCCGGCAAGCCGACGCTGCCCGGCTCCTCGGACCCGGCCTTCCGGGGTGACCCGAGCCGGTACAACCCGGAGGAGCTGCTGGTCGCGGCGCTGTCGCAGTGCCACATGCTGTGGTTCCTGCACCTGGCGGCCACCTCCGGCGTGGTGGTCACCGAGTACACGGACCACCCGGAGGGCACGATGGCCGAGGGCCCCGAAGGTGGCGGCGAGTTCACCGAGGTGGTGCTGCGCCCGGCCGTGACGGTCGCGCGGCCCGAGATGGTCGACGCGGTGGCCGGCGTGCACGAGCGGGCCCACCAGCAGTGCTTCATCGCCCGGTCGGTGAACTTCCCGGTGCACCACGAGCCGAGTACCCACGCCGCGGCCGGCTCCACGGTCTGACCGACTCAGCCCACTGACCGACTCAGCCCAGCTCGCGGCGGCGCTCCCGGTTCCGCAGGGCGCGCTGCCTGGCGTCGTAGTCGCGCATCCGCCCCGGATAGCCGAGCAGCTGCACGTCGTAGATCGGGATGCCCATCGAGCGGGCGAGCTTGCGGGCGGCACCGGGCCCGCCGACCCTGCGCCGCGTCCATTCACCGTCCTTGGCCACCAGGAGCATGGTCGTCTCGGTCATCATCGTGCGGGGTTCCACGAACGCCTCGACCCCGTCCCGGGCCCGTGTCCACGCCCGCAGATGCTCGCTGTCCCCCTCGCTGGCGGACCGCCGAACTCCGCTGCCGGCCGCGCCGGTCCGCATGCGATCCCACAGGCTCATCCGCGCACCATCCGCGATCTTGTCCGATAGAGCTGATGTTGGTGCAACGTTCCGGACGCGCCGTTTTCTCCCGGCGCGGCATTGGTGACAAGATGGCTGGGAACCTGCCCGCGATTCAGGGAGTACGACGTGGCCGACAGCACCGCCGACCTGGTGATCCTCGGAGGCGGATCGGGGGGCTACGCCTGCGCGCTGCGCGCGGCCGAGCTCGGCCTCTCCGTGGTCCTCGTGGAGAAGGACAAGCTCGGCGGCACCTGCCTGCACCGGGGCTGCATCCCGACCAAGGCGCTGCTGCACGCCGCCGAGGTCGCCGACGCCGCCCGCGAGGGCGACCAGATCGGTGTCAAGAGCTCGCTGGCCGGCATCGACATGGCCGGCGTGAACAGCTACAAGGACGGCGTGATCAGCCGGCTCTACAAGGGCCTGCAGGGGCTGGTCAGCTCGCGTGGCATCACCTACGTCGAGGGCAGCGGCACTTTCGTCGGCCCGAACGTGGTCGAGGTCAACGGCCAGCGCTACACCGGCCGGCACGTGGTGCTTGCCACCGGCAGCTACGCGAAGAGCCTGCCCGGCCTCGAGATCGGCGGCCGGATCATCACCAGTGACCAGGCACTCACCATGGACCAGGTGCCGGACAAGGTCGTCGTGCTCGGCGGCGGGGTCATCGGCGTGGAGTTCGCCAGCGTGTGGCGCAGCTTCGGCGCTCAGGTCACCGTGGTCGAGGCGCTGCCCCGGCTGGTGCCGAACGAGGACGAGTTCGCCTCCAAGCAGCTGGAGCGCGCCTTCCGCCGCCGCAAGATCACCGCGAAGACCGGGGTCAAGTTCACCGGCGCCAAGCAGGACGACAACGGGGTCACCGTCACCCTGGAGTCCGGCGAGTCGCTCGAGGCCGACCTGCTCCTGGTCGCCGTCGGGCGGGGGCCGAACACGGCGGGGCACGGCTACGAGGAGGCCGGGGTCCGCATGGAGCGCGGCTTCGTGCTCACCGACGACCGGCTGCGCACCAACCTCGAGGGCGTCTACGCGGTCGGCGACATCGTGCCGGGCCTGCAGCTCGCCCACCGGGGCTTCCAGCAGGGCATCTTCGTCGCCGAGGACATCGCGGGGCTGAACCCGGCGGTGTTCGAGGACGCGGGCATCCCGAGGGTCACCTACTGCGAGCCGGAGGTCGCCTCGGTCGGGCTCACCGAGGCCCAGGCCAAGGAGCGCTACGGCGAGGTGCAGACCCTGACCTACGACCTGGCCGGCAACGGCAAGAGCCAGATCCTGCGTACCTCCGGCGCGGTGAAGCTGGTCAAGGCGGGCGCGCAGGGCACCCCGGGCCCGGTGGTCGGGGTGCACATGGTCGGCGCCCGCGTCGGCGAACTGATCGGCGAGGCCCAGCTGATCTACAACTGGGACGCCCACGCCGAGGACGTCGCACCCCTGATCCACGCACACCCGACCCAGACCGAGGCTCTCGGCGAAGCGCACCTGGCGCTCGCCGGCAAGCCGCTCCACACGCACGGCTAACCGGTAGCCGGCATCCGCCAACCCCGGCAACCGCGCACACAGCGGCACAGACCAACGAGGAGTCAGAAGCAACCATGGCCTTCTCCGTCCAGATGCCCGCGCTCGGCGAGAGCGTGACCGAGGGCACCGTGACCCGCTGGCTCAAGCAGGAGGGTGACCACGTCGACGTCGACGAGCCGTTGCTCGAGGTCTCCACCGACAAGGTCGACACCGAGATCCCGTCCCCGGCCTCCGGCACACTCGAACGCATCGTGGTGGCCGAGGACGAGACCGTAGAGGTCGGCGCGGAGCTGGCGGTGATCAGCGACGGGGCCAGCGGCGACGCGTCCAGCGGCGGCTCCGGTGGCGAGCCCGCCGCCGCACCGGCCGAGGAGCCCGCCGAGGCCGGCGCCCCCGCCCAGGAGCCCGAACCGGCCGCCGAGCCCGAGCCGGCCGCCGCGCAGGCGGCCCCGGCGCCCGCCGCCGCCGAGACGAGCTCAGGCTCGGGTGGCTCGGGCGAGGGCACGGCGGTGACCATGCCGGCGCTCGGTGAGAGCGTCACCGAAGGCACCGTGACCCGCTGGCTCAAGCAGGTCGGCGACCATGTGGACGTCGACGAGCCGTTGCTCGAGGTCTCCACCGACAAGGTCGACACCGAGATCCCGTCCCCGGTGGCCGGCACCCTGCTGGAGATCAGCGCGGGCGAGGACGAGACCGTCGAGGTCGGCGGCCAGCTTGCCCTGATCGGCGCCGCGGGTGCAGCGCCCAGCGCGGCCCCCGCCGAGCCGAAGCCGGAACCGAAGGCCGAGCCCGCCGCCGCCTCCGGCGGTGACTCGGGTGGCGGGTCGCCGTGGCGCGAGCCGGAGCAGCGCTCCTCCGCGCCGGCCGCCAGCGCCCCGGCCGCCGCCGTGGCCGCCCCGGAGGCCGAGCCGGCCGCCGACACCAACGGCTCCGCGCCGGACGGCGACGCGAACGGCATCCCGTACGTCACGCCGCTGGTCCGCAAGCTGGCCGCCGAGCACGGCGTTGACCTGACCTCGGTGCACGGCACCGGGGTCGGTGGGCGGATCCGCAAGCAGGACGTGCTGGCCGCCGCGAAGCCCGCCGAGCCCGAGGCGCCCGCCGCCCCCTCGGCAGCACCCGCCGCCGCGCCGGTCGCGGCCGTGGCCAGCGCCGCGCCCGCCGCCGGCGAGCCGAGCGCCGAGGCCGCCGCCCAGCTGCGCGGCACCACGCAGAAGCTGTCCCGGCTGCGCGGCGTGATCGCGGAGCGAATGGTGGAGTCGCTGCAGGTGTCGGCCCAGCTCACAGCGGTGGTCGAGGTCGACGTAACGCGCGTGGCCCAGCTGCGCCAGCGTGCCAAGGTCGCCTTCCAGACGCGAGAGGGCGCGAAGCTGACCTTCCTGCCCTTCTTCGTCAAGGCGACCGTCGACGCGCTGAAGCTGTTCCCGCAGCTCAACGCGTCGGTCGACGTCGGGGCCAAGCAGGTCACCTACCACGACGCCGAGCACATCGGCATCGCGGTGGACACCGAGAAGGGCCTGATCGTCCCGGTGCTGCACAACGCCGGCGATCTGAGCCTGGCCGGCCTGGCCCGTGGCATCGCCGACCTCGCGCAGCGCACCCGCACCAACAAGATCAAGCCCGACGAGCTGTCCGGTGGCACCTTCACCATCAGCAACATCGGCTCGTTCGGTTCGCTGATCGACACGCCGATCATCAACCAGCCGCAGGTGGGCATCCTCGGCACCGGCGCGGTCGTGAAGCGGCCGGTCGTGATCACCGACGAGCTCGGGCAGGACAGCATCGCCATCCGGTCCATCGCCTCGCTGGTGCTGACCTACGACCACCGGCTGGTCGACGGCGCCGACGCGGGCCGGTTCCTGACCGCGGTCAAGCGGCGCATCGAGACCGGCGCCTTCGAGGCAGAGGTCGGCCTGTAGGGATTCCCCGCCGTGAGTGGCGAGTGGTCCTCTGAGACCACTCGCCACTCACGATCTCTGAGC
>DATAYB010000547.1:0-1802 GCA_036272795.1 Pseudonocardia sp. | reverse complement strand
CCGGGCCAAGCTCGCCGCGCACGGCCGCGACCCGGACGAGTGCAAGGTGCTCTTCCTGATCTCCCCGGTGGTGGCCGACACCGTCGAGGAGGCGCACGCCAAGAAGCTGCGCTGGATGTCGGACCCGCGCTACATCGAGCTCGTGCTGGCCACGATGTCCTCGATCACCGAGCTGGACTTCAGCCGGTTCGACCTGGACCTGCCGCTGCCGCCCGTGACCACGAACGGCGAGCGGGGCTTCCTGGAGGCGTTCGCCCGCCGGGCGGAGGGCAAGACGCTGCGCGAGGCGGTCATCGACGACGGCATGAGTGGCACGGCCGACCTGGTCGGCACCACGGACACGGTCGCCGACCGGATGGTGGCGCTGATGACGGAGGTCGGCGGCGACGGCTTCCTGATCACCAGCCCGGAGAAGAAGCTGAACCGGCGCTATGTCACCGAGATCACCGACGGGCTGGTCCCCGCGCTGCAGCGACGCGGCGCGGTGCGCACCGAGTACACGCACGCACGGTTCCGGGACAACCTGCGCGAGTTCTGACCTTGTTCGGACGTACCCACACGGCGTCACCTGACAGTGGACGGGGGCGGCGCACCTTCCTACGGTCGGAGACATGCCCGACGAACCCGTGTGGAACCGCCTGACGGCCGCCCAGCTGCGGGAGCTCGCCGCCCGGGACGCGGTGGTGCTGCTGCCCATCGGGTCGACCGAGCAGCACGGCCCGCACCTGCCGACAGGCGTCGACGACTTCCTGGCCACCTCCGTGTGCCTGCGGACGGCGGAGCTGGTCGGCGAGCGGGTTCCGGTGGTCGTGGCCCCCTCGGTGTGGTGCGGCCTGGCCGAGCACCACATGGCCTTCGGCGGCACACTCACGCTGTCGCTGCCCACCCTGCACGCCCTGCTGCGTGACCTGTGCCGGTCGTTCCAGCGCGCCGGGTTCCGCCGGATCCTGATCGTGAACGGCCACGGCGGCAACATGTCGGCGCTGCATGCGCTGGTCACCGAGCTGACCGCGGAGTTGGCCCTGCCGATCGCCGTGACCAGCTACTTCACGGCTGGGCGCGCCGTGGTCCGGGAGACGCTGGAGACCCAGGACGGGCTGATGCACGCCTGCGAGGGCGAGACGTCGATGATGTTGGCCGTGCACCCGGAGCTGGTGCGCACCGGAGAGCTGGCGAAGGCGTTCGGGCCGGAGATCACGCTGCCGGCGGAGTCGCCCAACCCGGTGTACCGAGCGATCTCGTTCGCGGAGATCACCGAGTCGGGGGTGGCCGGGGACGCGCGCACGGCGACAGCGGCGAAGGGCGAGCGGCTGCTGCACGGCTGCGCCTCGGCACTGGCCGAGCTGATCGTCGGCGACCTCTGGCGGGCCGGAGCTGCCAAGCCGTAACCGGCGCGCGGCCCCCGCCCTGGCGGCCGCGCCGGGCCCGCGCCGCCCGGCCCGTGGTTACCGAGCTGCACAGGAGGCAGGATTCCGGCGCCCAAAACCTGCCTGGCGTGGAGTTCGGTAACCACACGCCGGCACCTACCGCCCAAACCTGCCTGGCGTGGAGCTCACTCGCGGTCAGTCGTGGGGTGGTGGGTCGGCCGGGCGCGGGGGGACCACGAAGCTCAGGGTCTTGCTGTCCAGGATCCGGTGGGTGGGGTCGGCGAGCCCGATCCAGACCTTGTGCGGGCCGGGCGGCAGGAACTGGATGATCAGCGGTTCGCCGCTGGCGTCCGCCCAGTGCCACGGCGCGTCGTCCACCGTGACGTGGATGTGGCCGATCCTCGGCGTCACGTCCAGCGCGTTCGGCCCGAACAC
>DATAYB010000546.1:0-1569 GCA_036272795.1 Pseudonocardia sp. | reverse complement strand
CGCCGCTCGCCCGGCAGTTCGTCACCAAGCTCGACGGCCTGTTCGGCTCCCTGGAGCGCGGCTCGACCGTGTGGTCCAACCTGCCGCCGGCCCGCGTGCTGCGCGCCGGCCTGCCCCGCGCCCGGCAGACGCCGGTGGACGTCGGCTCGCATGCTGAGAGCCGCTCGCGCCGTCAATCGAACTGTCAATAGAACGTCCACACGTCCTCGGCAGACTGGCTCGGACGGCCCCTGGGGGCTGGCTGGGCCGAGAGCTTAGGTGGGGGCGCGCGGTGGCTGTACGGAGTTTCGACAAGATCTACATTGACGGGCAGTGGGTCAGCTCGACGGGGACCGGCACGATCGAGGTGATCTCCCCGCGCACCGAGCAGGTGATCGCCACGGTGCCCGACGGCACACCCGGCGACATGGACCGGGCGGTCGCGGCGGCGCGGCGGGCGTTCGACTCCGGCGAGTGGTCGCGGACGTCGCCGAGTGACCGGATGGCGCTGGTGCGCCGGTTCACCGATGCCTACGAGCGGCGGATCCCAGAGTTCGCCGAGGTGATCAGCGCGGAGAACGGCACCCCGATCACCCTGTCGACGGGGCTGCAGGCGGTTGGCCCGTGGGCGATGCTGAACACGTTCCTGCAGCTCGCGGACGGCTTCGGCTGGGAGACCACCCGGCCCGGCATGGGCGGCTCCACGGTGACCGTGCGCCGCGAGCCGGCCGGTGTGGTCGCGGCGATCGTGCCGTGGAATGTCCCGCGGATCGTCACCCTGTCCAAGGTCGCGCCTGCGCTGCTGGCCGGCTGCACCGTGGTGCTCAAGCCCGCGCCGGAGACCCCGCTCGACGCCTACGTCATGGTCGAGGCGCTCGATGAGGCCGGCCTGCCGCCGGGTGTGCTCAACCTGGTGCCCGGTGGCCGCGAGACCGGCGAGCACCTGGTCAGCCACCCCGGCGTGGACAAGGTGGCCTTCACCGGGTCGACCGCCGCCGGCCGGACCGTCGCCCGGATCTGCGGCGAGCAGCTCAAGCGCTGCAGTCTCGAGCTGGGTGGCAAGAACGCCGCGATCGTGCTCGACGACGCCGACCTGGCGCTGACCACCGAGGGTCTGAAGTTCGCCTCCATGGCGATGAGCGGGCAGGCCGGCTCGGTCTGGACCGGTGACGTGGCCGCCGGCAACGACATCGCCCGCCGGGTGCGCACCGGGCTGTTCGGGATCAACAGCTTCAGCCCCGACTTCGCGGCCCCGTTCGGAGGCTTCAAGGCCTCCGGCATCGGCCGCGAGATGGGCGTCGAGGGCCTGGCCACCTACACCGAGCTCAAGACCATCTTCCCGCCGCCGGCCGAGGCCCAGGCCTCGGTCTTCACGGGCTAAGGTCGGGTCGACTCGTCGGGGAGGAACTGATGGCGTTCGACTACGTGGTGGTGGGGGCCGGTTCGGCGGGGTGCGTGCTGGCCGCCCGCCTGTCGGAGGACCCGGCTGTCTCGGTCGCGTTGGTCGAGGCGGGCCGTGCCGACACCGCGCCGGAGATCCGCATTCCGGCCGCCTTCCCCGCGCTGTTCAAGACCGGGTGGGACTGGGAC
>DATAYB010000545.1:0-3087 GCA_036272795.1 Pseudonocardia sp. | reverse complement strand
GTGACCAGGGGCGCCACCCCGCCGACCACAAAAAGCGCCTGCCAGCCGGTGGTCGGGATCAGCCGGCTGCCCAGCAGGCCGGCGAGCACCCCACCGAGCGGGAAGCCGGCGAAGAGCAGGCCGGCGACGGTCGCACGTCGTTGGGCCGGCACGAACTCCGACGCCAGGGTGACCGCGCACGGTATCGCCGCACCCATGCCCAGCCCGGTGGCGAACCGGTACACCAGCAGCGCGCCCACCGAGCCGGCCGTCATCGTGGCCAGCGTGAACACGCCGAAGCACAGCACGGCGGTCACCAGGATCGGTTTGCGGCCGACCCGGTCGGCCAGCGGTGCGATGGCCAGCGCCCCGATCGCCATACCGGCGATGGCGGCGGAGAACACCACCCCGAGGGCGGCGGGCCGGATGTGCAGGCTGGCCGCCAGTGCCGGCGCGGCGAGCCCGATGATCTGCAGGTCCATCCCGTCGAACAGGGCGACCAGCGCACACAGCGCCACCACCAGCGCCCGCACGGGCCCGATCCGGGGGCGACCCATGACCGCCGCGATGTCCACCGTCGTCGTGTCGGCCACGTTCGACCTCCCGCAGCACACCCCGGGGTCCGTCACCCGGATGGGTAGGCCCACCGTATATGTACACCCGTACCTAAATGAAGCCCCGTGACCAGACCGGGCCAGCGGCGCGGGTCACCCCTCGGGGCGGCCCGTCGGCGGCCTCGGCGGCTGCACGGTGACGTCCCCGGCCAGGCCCGAGTCCCGCTCCAGCCGGTCCACGAGCTCCAGGCCGCGCTCGGCCCAGCCGACCTCGGTGCGCGCCCGCTCGGTCAGACCTCGGTAGACGTGCACCTTGTAGGCGACGATCGCGTCGTGCGCGTGCTCGGGCGCACGCGAGAGGCGCCGGCGCATCAGGTCGGTGTCTCGGCGTTCGAGCTGGTCGGCGTGTGCGCGCCAGTGCGCCTCGACGCCCCGGTAGTGCTCCAGGTGCGCCTGGAACTGCCGGCGGACCAGGTCGAACGAGCCGAACTCGAAGTAGGTCGCCTTCAGGTAGGCGGCGTCGCGTGGCCTCGGCGGCTCGGACACCTCGGCCAGCCAGCCCATCAGCTCCGCGCAGCCGGCGTCGGTCAGGAAGTAGTGCCTCTTCGTGGCGGCCGCGCCCCGGGGGGCCTCCTCCGCCTCGACCAGGCCCTCGACCTCCAGCCGGCGCAGCTCCGTGTAGATGTGCGGATGCCGGGCGTGCCAGACGTTGCCCGCCGACACGTCGAACTGTTTGGCCAGCTCGTAGCCGGTCATCGGGCTGGCCTCGAGCAGTGCCAGCAACGCGTGACGCAACGACACCGGCCTCTCCCGTCCCCAGCCTGGACCTGGACCGTAGATCCTGGCACGGACCGCCACCGGGCCCACCCCCGGCGGCGTGACGATCCGGCTCGACCGGAGGAGGGCACGCTAAAGTTTCTGCTGTGAAGAAGAGTGCCGCGGTCGAGCAACCGGTCGGCGCCGGACCGGTCCCGCAGTACCCCATCGAGTCGGTGGACAACGCGCTCAAGGTGCTGCTGTTGCTCGGCGAGCGGGACGAGCTGCGGCTCACCGAGGTCAGCGAGTACCTCGGGGTCGCCACGTCGACAGCGCACCGGCTGCTCGCCATGCTGCAGTACCGGGGGTTCGTCCGGCAGAACCCGAGCACCCGCAGCTACCTGCCCGGCGCGTCGCTGACCGGTGTGGCCTTCTCGATCCTGCAGCGCTTCGACTTCCGGGGCGCGCTGCGCCCACACCTGGAGGCGCTGAACATCACCCTGCGGGAGACCGTGCACCTCGGCCTGCTGGACGGCGCGACCGTCCGGTTCGTGGACTCGATCGAGAGCCCGCACGCGGTGCGGGTGGTGTCGCGGCTGGGCCGCTCCATGCCGGCACACTGCACGTCGACCGGGAAGGCCCTGCTCGCCCAGCTCAGCACAGAGGAGCTCCACCGGCTCTACCCCGAGGACGAGCTGACAGGGCTCACCGAGCACAGCATCCGCAGCCGGCAGGCGCTGGAACACGCCCTGGACATCGTGCGCACCCGCGGCTACGCGACCAGCGACGAGGAGAGCGAGTCCGGGGTCTGCTCGGTCGCCGCGGCCTTGCCGTTCCGGCACAGCCCTGCCCGGCTCGCACTGAACGTCTCTGCGCCGGCGAACCGGATGACCTCCGCCGCGCAGCGCGCCATCGTCGACGCACTGAAGGCGGCCGTCGACCGCGCCGGGCCGCTGCTGCCCGGCTGACCGACCCGCTCAGAGCCTGAGGACCGACCAACTGGCCGCTCCTTGACCCTGCCGCGCGCTCGACCTACTGTGCAGAGGCCATATCTGGAGAGCAGAGAGAGCGGGCACCGATGCCAATCCCGCCGCGGGTGCTGGCCGCGCTGGCCGCCTCGGTCGCGCTCCTGGCGGCGGGATGCGGCGGCGGGCGCGCGGACGACGCGTACCGGATCGGCGTGATCACGAGCCAGACCGGCGCGTCCAGCCAGCTCGGGCTCGGTGAGCTGCAGGGCGCGCAACTGGCCGCCGACGCGCTCAACGCGCGCGGTGGGATCCATGGCCGGCGGATCGAGCTGGTCGTCGCCGACGACCTGAGCACGCCGGTGCAGGCCGTGCTGGCCGCCCGCCGCATGATCGACAACGTGGACGCCATCGTCGGCCCCTCGGTCGCGTCCACCTGCAACGCCATCACCCCGCTGGTGCAGAGCAGCCGAACCGTGCAGTACTGCCTCTCCCCCGGGATCAAGCCGGCGGCGGGAAGCCAGGTGTTCTCCGCGAGCGTCTCCACCACGGACCTGATCCGCCGTGCGCTCGCTAGCTGGCAGGCGCGCGGCGTCACCCGGATCGGCCTGCTGAACAGCACCGATGCCAGCGGGCAGGAGGGCGCGGCGTCGCTGCGCGCGGCGGTGGCGGCGCTGCCGGGCACCCAGCTGGTGGCCGCCGCGACGTTCGAGCCGGGCACGGTGTCGGTGACCTCGCAGCTGCAGGCCGTCACGGCGGCGAAGCCCCAGGCACTGGTCGTGTGGAGCACCGGGGCGGCCGCCGCCGTGGCGCTCAAGGCGATCTCCCAGCTC
>DATAYB010000544.1:0-11675 GCA_036272795.1 Pseudonocardia sp. | reverse complement strand
GCGCGCTCAGCGAATCTGAGGGAAGCCCCAGGATGACCTCGATATGTTTCAGCGCCCGCAGCGAGGAGGGCCGCTCCGGGCGCCGCTGGCCGGACTGCCAGTAGCTCAGCGTGGCAATGCTGAGCTTGATGCCGCGGCGCAGCAAGCGGTCCTGAATGCGATCGAGGCTCAGTCCCCTGGCGGCGATCGCCGAACGCAGCGCGGCGGAGAACGGGCCGTGCTCCAGCAGTTCGGCGAGCGACTCTACTTCGCTTTGTGGTGGTGCGGGAGCTCCCTTGGATGGGGCTGACATCCGCTGCCTCCAGTAGTCAAGCACGTGACACCGTTCGGGTTACATCCGGAAGGATGATAACCATATGTGAAAGGAATACCACCATGCGAAAGCCGGCGCATCGTAAAGATTTACGATGGTCGGTCTGGCGACCCATCTGGCCTGGTCAGAGGGGGTGGTAGCCAAAAGGGGCGGCGCCTCGATGCTACTTTAGGGGATAGGGGATACTTTAGTATCCATCCCACTGGGGAAGCCCATGGAAGACCGGTCGGTATGTGGAAATAATGGCCGAGGGCCGGTAGTGGGTTAACGATATGTTATATCGATTCGGATCGGTGCCGGCCCAGGCGACCCGCGGATCGTCCAGGGCGTCGAGGTTCCAGAGCGGGCCGTGTCCGGGGCGAGACGTCGGTGAGGGTGGGCATGGCGGTCCTCCCGGGGACGGGTCGGTGGGTGCCGACGGTCAGCGGTTGCGGGTGCCGGTGGGGGAGGGGCCCGGGTCGTCGCTGGTCACGGTCACGGTCAGGGTCCCGATGCTGGACAGCGTCACGGACACCTCGTC
The DNA here is from genome assembly GCA_036272795.1 of Pseudonocardia sp. Classification (GTDB taxonomy): domain Bacteria; phylum Actinomycetota; class Actinomycetes; order Mycobacteriales; family Pseudonocardiaceae; genus Pseudonocardia. The sequence continues at coordinate 10,842 of DATAYB010000544.1, read as the reverse complement.
GCCGGCGGTCAGCGGCCCGACGCCTGACGGGGTGCCCGTGGCGATCACGTCACCGACCTCCAGTGTCATCACCGAGGAGATGTAGGCGACCAGTTCGGCCACGCCCCAGATGAGGTGCTTGGTGTTGCTCGACTGGCGGTGCGCCCCGCCGACCGTGCAGTCCAGGTCGATGGCGTCGGGCGCGTCCGCCTCGTCGCTGGTCACGAGCCAGGGGCCGAGTGGCGTGAACGTGTCGAACGACTTGCGGGTCGAGCGGTCCTCGCCGCCGCGCATGGTGATGTCGAGCAGCCCGGTGTAGCCGACGACGTACTCGAGCGCCTCGGCCACCGGCACGTTGCTGGCCCGCCGGCCGATCACCGCGGCGAGCTCGCCCTCCTGGTCGACCCGCCGGTCCGAGTAGGGCAGCCGCACCGTGTCACCGTGCCCGACCAGCGAGGAAGGCGCCTTGAGGAAGACGGCGAGGTCGCTGATGTCCACCGTCATTCCCATCTCGGACTTGTGGTCGCGGTAGTTGACCGGCGCCGCGACGATCTTGGTCGGGTCCGGCACCGGGGCGTCCAGCCGGACGGAGGAGAGCGGCACGCTGTCCGAGGTGACCGAGGGCAGCTGGTCGCGCAGCTCGTCCCAGCGGGCCAGCAGCCGCCGCATCGCGCTGAGCGTGCCGGGCGCGTCGTAGTCGCCGACCAGGTGACCGAGGTCGACCACCCGATCCTCGGCCAGGTAGCCGACGCGTCCGCCGTCGTAGCTCACCAGTCGCATGGAGTCCGTCCCGCCATTCGTTGTTCCGAGGCCAGAGGTGCCGAGCATAGCCGTCGGTGAATATTCATCAGTATACTGACGATAACTCGTAGGTCGGATGTGGACAAGCGCGCCGGCCCGGGTCGGTAGGCTGGCGCGGCGAGTCCGGCCGGCGGGGTGTGACCGGTCGGGTCGGTCTGGAGAGGTGGTGGGTGGCGGTGGCCCGATCCCAGCCTGCGCCCTCGGCCCGACCTCAGCCGGCCGGCCCGCTCGAGCCGGTGGAGCTGGACATCTCACAGATGGTCGGGCACCTGTTGCGCGCCTGTCAGCAGCTGCACCTGGCGATCTGGTCGGACAACTTCCCGGGCGGGCTGACCTCACCCCAGTTCGCCGTGCTGCACGCGCTGGCGCTGGGGGGCCCGCTGAACCAGACCGTGCTGCGCTCCCATGCCCGTCTCGACCGCTCCAGCGCGGCCGACGTGGTGCGCCGACTGGTGGCGAGACGCCTGGTCAGCCAGGTGAAGGACCCGGCGGACGCGCGTCGGCGAGTGGTCCGGCTGACCGCTGCCGGCCGAGCTGTGCACGCCGAGGGGACGGCCCGCGCACAGCGGGTCAACGAGGCCATGCTCCAGGGCTTCGGCGAGGCCGAGCGCGCCCAGGTGGTCGAGCTGCTGCAGTCGTTGCTGCACCACCACCGGGGCCTGCTCGACTACCAGGAGGACTAGGCCGCCCGTCGGCCGCCCCGCGCCATCGCTCGGAGTGCCGACCGGCCCACCAGGTCGCTCGCCGGGGTGGCTGCTCCGCCGTCGCCTCCCGGGGCATCGGCGCTTTCCGCGAGCGCCGGCATTGCGCCGTCCCGGCGCACCCTCAGCTGGGAGCTTGACATCTGAGGCGTACGGGGCGATTTTTAGTCAGTATACTGACTAAAATAGCAGGGGAGACCATGGCTTCGGTTCAGGGCGAGTTCCTGGTCATCGGCGGTGGCATCGGCGGGCTGACAGCCGCACTCGCGCTGGCGCGGCGTGGCCGGCGGGTCACGGTGCTGGAGCGGGAGGCCGAGTTCGGGGAGATCGGGGCCGGCATCCAGATCGGGCCGAATGCGTCGCGGGTGCTGGACCGGCTCGGTGTGCTCGACGATGTCGCCCGTGACGCGTTCTTTCCCAGGCGGTTGGTGCTGCGTGACGCGCTGACCGCCGCCCCGATCACGGCACTGGCCACGGGGGAGGCGTTTCGCGCGCGGTTCGGCCACCGCTACTTCGTGACTCACCGCGCTGACCTGCACCGGGCGGTGCTGCGGGCCTGCCGCGCCACGGGACTGGTCGAGCTGCTGCCGGGCAGGCACGTGACCGAGATCGAGCCGCGCCACCTCGGCGCCGTGGTCCGCTGCGCCGACGGCTCCGAGTACGACACCGACGCCCTGGTTGCTGCCGACGGCCTGCATTCGCTGGCCAGGTCGGCGCTGCTGCCCGGCGGCCCGCCCGTTGACCACGGCTACGTCGCCTACCGGGGCACCGTGCCGGTCGAGGAGCTGACCGCGCGCGCCGGCCTGCCCGAGCCGAACGCCATGGTCATCTGGGTCGGCCCCGGCCTGCACCTGGTGCAGTACCCGGTGCGCCGTGGCGAGCTGGTCAACCAGGTGGCCACGTTCGACACGCTCGGCCAGGCAGCAGCGGTTGGCCCCGACCTCGGCGAGCAGCTGGACCGCGTGTTCGAGGGGACCTGCGCCGAGGTCAGGAGTGCCGTCGAGCTGATCGACCGGACGCGGCGCTGGAGCATGGTGGACCGGCCACCGGTGACCGGCTGGAGTCAGGGGCACATCACGCTGCTCGGCGACGCCGCCCACCCGATGCTGCAGTACCTCGCCCAGGGCGGCTGCCAGGCCATCGAGGACGCTGCGGCGCTGGCGAGCAGCGTCACCGAGCACCCCGACGACACCGAAGCCGCGTTCAAGGCCTACGAGGCGACCCGCTCCCCGCGCACCGCGCGCGTGCAGGCCACCGCGCGGACCTGGGGCGAGGTCCTGCACATCGGCGGCGTCGGAGCACAGCTGCGCGCCGCGCTGCTGGCCCAGCGCGGCGAGGACGACTACGAGCCCGTCGAGTGGCTCTACGGCTCGGCAGACCAGGCAGACCAGGGGAAGGACCCGCGATGACGACCACCGTGTCGAGCGAGAACGCGTACGAGGATATGGCCGCACTGGGGGCGGGTCCGCTGTGGCGGCACCTTGGCAACCTGTTCACGGCCGAGCCGACGACAAGGGGGGTGCCGTTCCGCTGGGACTACCGCGCGCTGCGGCCCTACATGCTGCACTTCGCCGACACACTGTCCATCGAGGAGGCGCAGCGACGGGTGCTGATGCTGGTCAACCCGGGGCTGCGCGAGCAGTCGGCCACGGTGACCGGCCTCTACGCCGGCATCCAGGTGATCCTTCCGGGGGAGCAGGCGCAGGCGCACCGGCACACGTCCAACGCGTTCCGGTTCATCATCGAGGGCGCCGGCGCGTACACCACGGTGGGTGGCGAGCGTGTCCACATGCACCCCGGCGACCTGCTGCTCACCCCCGGATGGGCGTGGCACGACCACTACCACGAGGGCGACGGCCCGATGATGTGGCTCGACGGGCTCGACTTCCCGCTGGTCAACTCCCTCGACGCCTGCTTCTTCGAGCTCCACTCCGACACCGCGCAGCAGGCCACGGTGCCCGACGACCTGTCCTCGCGGCAGTTCATCCACGGCCGGCTCAACCCCGCCTGGGTCAGCACCCGCTCCGCCAGCTCACCGATCGGCAACTATCCGTGGACGGAGACGCAGCGCGCCTTCGAGTCGATCGCCGACAGCGCCACCGGCAGCGCCGCCGACGGTGTGCAGCTCGAGTACACCAACCCGTGGAACGGCGGGCCCGTGATGCCGACCATGGCGTGCCGCATCCAGCGCCTCGTCCCCGGCTTCCGCGGTGTGCCCCGCCGCCACACCGCCGGCACGATCCTGCACGTCGTACGTGGCTCCGGCACCACCGTCGTCAACGGCACCGAGCTCGACTGGGCCGAGCGCGACATCCTCGCCATCCCGTCCTGGGCCACCTACGAGCACCGCAACGGCTCCCGCACCGAGGACACCGTGCTGTTCTCCTACACGAACGAGCCGGTGATCCGGGCCGTCGGCATGTACCGCGAGGAGCTGGTCTGACCCGTCAGCTGTGGTGGGCGAGGTAACCGGTGGCGAGTTCGGCGATGTCACGGGCGGCGTGCGCCGGAGTGGTCCCCGGCCGCACGATGTGGCTGAGGGCGAGCCGGACGGTGGCCTGGGCGGCGAGCGCGGTCTGCCGCGTTGGCAGCTCGGGCCACCGCGCCAGCACGGCGGTGCTCAGGCGCGCGGTGGCGTAGTCGATCACCTCGGTCCCCTCGCTGGTCAGTAGGGGTAGGAAGTCCTCGCTGGCGGTGCCGGTGAGCACGGCGGAGAGCACCGGGTCCTCGGCGGCGGCGCGCAGTGCGGACAGCACGGCGGCCTCCCAGCCGGCGGTGAGCTCATTCGCCGCGCCGAACTCCGCCTCGACCTGGTCGAGGAACCGCTGGGTGATCCGCAGTACCAGCGCCTCGGCGAGCCGCGTCTTGTTGCCGAACTCGTTGTAGACCGTGCGGCGGCTGGTGCCGACCTGGTCGGCGATCGCCTGCATGCGCAGCGACTGCCACCCGCCGGCGGCGACCGCTGTCGCCGCGGCGTCGAGCAGCTCCTCGCGCAGCTGGGCGCGTACCCGTTCGCTGAACGTGGCCGTCATGTCCCCAGTCTGCGACATGTAGTCTGAAACGCGCAACTCAGACACGTTGATGTGCTGTTGAACCAAGTCTGCACAAAAAATGACACTTGTGCACATCAGGGATGTTGTGACATGCTCTGTGCATCGGTTCGACGGAGCACGAGCGGCTGATCATTCGGACGTGACCTGGGCCTGTGCCACCCCGGGTCAATACGGTTACCTCGCGCAGGCACGCCTAATGACGACGCCGTCAGTGGAGGTCGAACCATGTCCGTGTTGGCAGCCGGGCTCATTGACTGGGAGCACCTCACCGGGCAGTCCAAGTTCGTCATCGACATCGTCAGCATTCCAATTTTCAGCGCAATCGCCGGCGTGTTGACGAACTGGACCGGCGTGCTCATGCTGTTCGCCCCGACGCGGTTCACCGGTTTTTACGTGCCCGGGCTGAAGACACTTTTCCCCTTCTTGCCGCGCAAGCTGCAGATTCTGCCGATCTTCGCGCCATGGGGCATTCTCGGCTTCCAGGGTTTTGTGCCCGCCCGGGCCGAGAAGATGGCCAGTTTCATCACGGACAAGGCACTCACGAAGATCGGCAGTGTCGAGGACTTCTACCGCGAGCTCGACCCCGACGCGCTCGCCGCGCGCGTTTCGACCGCCGGACTCCCGGTGTTGCGGCCCATGGTCGACGACCTCATGGTGCGCGAGCACCCCCAGCTCTGGCTCGACCTGCCGCCGAGGGTGAAAGAGCTGGTCTACCGGCAGTTGGAGGCGCGGTTTCCGGAGATCACGAAGCGTGCGTTCGAGCAGATCGGCCAGAATGTCGACCAGCTCGTCGATATCAAGCTGCTGGCTGTCGGGCACATGCGCCGGAATCCCGAGCTGCTGAAGTACATCTTCTACAGCATGGGTGCGCCGGAGCTGCGTTTCATGACGCGCATCGGTGTGCTCGGCGCGCCGATGGGCCTACTCCTCGCGCTGTACCTGCAGGTCCACGAGCATTTCTTCCTGCTGTCCTGGCTGCCGACCTGGACGATTGTGCTGCTCGGCGCCGCGGTCATCGGCATTGTCGTCAACATCATTGCGATCAAGGTGGTGTTCACCCCCGGCGAACCGATGCCCCGGTACCGGTGCCTGTGGAAGCAGGCAAAACTGGCAAAACGTCAGCCCCAGGCCGCCGCTGATCTCGGGCGCGTATTCGGTTACACGATCATCACGCTGCAGAATGTCACCCGCGAGATGCTGCTGGGCCCCCGTGGCGACCGGACCCTTGGTGTGCTCGAGGACGTGCTCAGCAGGGAGATCGCCTCGATCCTGGGGCCGATGGGCTCCATGGTCCGGGCGGCGGTCGGTGCCCGGGAGTTCGACTCCATCCGGGCCGGCGCGGCCGGCGGGCTGGCGCAGGACATCGCCCCCGTGCTGACGGCGGACGAGGACTTCACCACGGCGCAGTCCGGGCGGATCGAGAAGTTCTGCACCGCGAAGCTGCGCGCGCTGTCTCCCAGCGAGTTCATGGACATGCTGTACTCCGCGATCGAGCAGGACGCGTGGCTGCTCTACGCGCACGGCGGCTTTCTCGGCATCTTCGTGGGCGCGGTCCACCTAGCCCTGTTCGGAGCGTGACCATGACCGACGCACGCGGTCCCGACATCGTCGCCACGAACGGTTCGGGTCCGTTTCCCCAGGCCGCCGAGGTTGTCGGCGTCATCAGGGTGGTCGGCGCGGTGGCGTGGCGCGCGGCCAGCTCGATCACCAAGGGCTCGCTGGACGCGGTGCAGGGGCTCGCCAAGGAGGTGCAGGCCGGCGAGCCGATCACGCACATCGTCGATCACCAGGTGGCGCTGGTCCAGTCCGTCATCCTGAACGCGCTCGGGGTCGAGAACAGCTCGCCCGCGCGGAGCTGGAGCCCGAACCGGGTCGCGTCGGAACAGGAGCTCAGGAGGGTGGGCAACGCGATGCTGAAGGACTCCTGGCGCACGACGAGCCAACAGCGGCCGGACCACCCCGCGTTCGCACTGATGCTGCAGTCGCTGACTCCGGACGAGGCGCGCGTCCTGCGATTCCTCGCCGTGGCCGGCCCGCAACCCGCGATCGACATCCGAACCCGGACGCCGTTCGGGGTCGGCTCCGAGCTGCTCGCCGGCGACGTCAACCTGATCGCCGAGATGGCCGGCTGCACCTGGCCCGAGCGCGACCAGCACTACCTCGCGAACCTCAGTCGGCTGGGCCTGGTCCGCTTCTCCGAGGAGGCCGTCACCGACCGCCGCCGCTACGCGTTCGTCGAGGCGCAGCCGAAGGCCACCGAGCCCATGGAGCGCGTCAAGAAGGCGAGGACGATCTACCGCAGCATCTTCCTGTCGGTGTTCGGGCACCAGTTCTGCGACATCTGCTTCGACCTCGCGGGCTACGACGCCGGCGGCTGGGCGCGCGACGACCGGGGCGACAAGATCCTCGGCAAACGCGCGCGCCCCGCGAAGGAGTAGCGCGGGTGGGGTGGGTAGCGCGGGTGTGGCTCGACGGGTCGCCGTCGTCCGACTTGTCGCGGGAAATAGACACGACTACTGGCACTTGTCGCGTCAATTAGCCACGACAAGTCGGATGGCGGGGAACGGGGCGGAACAGAGGGGCGGCGGCCGGCGGCTTACCGCCGTTGCTGCCGCGGGTTTCCCGCCAAGTTCAACGGCACCGCTGTTTGATCATGGAATGGGGGCCCGTGTGGTTGAAGTCGGCGTGTTCGGGGCTGCGGCGGCCCGGCCAGATCGGCGCGGCCACCGCAACGGGGTACCGCCGCACGCACCGCGGCCGTGCTGCCGCGGCCTGCCTGTTGTTGCCGAGCTGCACAGGAGGCAGGTTTTCGGCGCTCAGAACCTGCCTGGTGTGGAGTTGGGTAACACCAGGCGGGGCGGACCCTGCCACTGTGCGGCACACCGCCGCTGCGCCGCACCTCTGGCTGCTGCGCCGCGTATCTGGCTGCCGCGCCGCACCTCTGGCCGCTGCGCCGCGTATCTGGCTGCCGCATCTCTGGCCGCTGCGCCCCCGGCCGCGGTACTCCTGGCCGCCGCACGGCCCCGCACCCGGCGCCCCGCACCTCGGCCGCCGCGCAACGTGGGCGGCCGCCTCCCGTCATCCCGTCCGACTTGTCGCGGGAATAGACATGACCAGTGGCACCGGTCGCGTCAATTAGCCACGACAAGTGGGACGGCGGAGCAGCGCGGATAGCCACGACAAGTGGGACGGCGGAGCAGCGCGGATAGCCACGACAAGTGGGACGGCGGGGAGGTGGGACGGCGGGGAGGTGGGACGGCGGGGGACGGCGGGGGACGGCGGGGGACGGAGCGAATGGCGGCGACAGGTCGGACGCGGGTGACACGAGGGGCGGCGGGGGTCGGGGCGGGTAGGTCGTCACCGGAAGTGACCACGCGGAAAATCGGTTTCCTCGGTTAGCCTCCCTCTACTCGGCCTGGCGCTGGCCGAGGTACGAGGGGGGCGCGTTATGGACCTGTTGGACGATGCCCAGGCCCTGCGGCCCGAGCTGACCGAGCTGCGCGTGGGGTTGCACCGCGAGCCGGAGGTGGGTCTCGACCTGCCGCGCACCCGCGACCGCGTGTTGGCCGCGCTGGTCGGACTGCCGCTCGAGATCAGCACCGGTACCGCCACGACGTCGGTCACTGCCGTCCTGCGCGGCACCGCGCCGGCCCCCGAGCGTGCCGCCGGCTCCGCAAGCACTCCCGAACCCGCCGCGCCCACACCTGCCGCCGCACCCGAGCGGACCACGGTGCTGTTGCGCGGCGACATGGATGCGCTGCCGCTGGACGAGCGCTCCGGTGAGGACTTCGCGGCGACGAACGGCGCGATGCACGCCTGCGGCCATGACCTGCACACGACTGCACTGGTCGGCGCCGCCCGGCTGCTCTGCGCGCACCGCGACCGGCTGGCCGGCGACGTCGTGTTCATGTTCCAGCCGGGCGAGGAGGGTTACGACGGCGCCGGCGTGATGCTCCGCGAGGGCGTGCTCGATGCGGCCGGTCGGCGCCCCGACCACGCCTACGCGCTGCACGTCATGCCGCACGCGCTGCCCGCCGGAGTGGTCGCCGGGCGCCCCGGGCCGATGATGTCCGCCTCCTACGAGCTGGACGTCACGGTGCGCGGCGCCGGCGGGCACGGCGCGTGGCCGCACCGGGCCAGGGATCCGATCGTGGCGGCAGCCGAGATGGTCGGCGCGCTGCAGGTCGCGGTGACACGCACGTTCGACGTGTTCGACCCGGTGATCCTGACCGTCGGCGTGCTGCGTGCCGGCACCGCGCGCAACATCATCCCGGACACCGCGTACTTCGAGGCCACCGTGCGCGCGTTCAGCCCCGAGCTCGAGGACCAGCTGCGCGAGACCCTCAGCCGCTGCGTGCGCGGGGTGGCCGCCGCGCACGGCGTCGAGGTCGATGTCGAGCTGCAGGCCCAGTACCCGGTCACGGTCAACGACGCCGCCGAGGTCGAGTACGCCAGCGGGGTGGTCCGTGAGGTGCTCGGCGAGGCGAGCTACCTCCCGATACCGAACCCGGTGAACGCCTCGGAGGACTTCTCCCGGGTGCTGCAGGCGGTGCCGGGCGCGCTGTTCATGATGGGTTCCTGCCCGCCGGAGCTCGACCCGACGCGGGTGCCGGGCAACCACTCGCCGCTGGCCCGGTTCGACAGTGCGGTGCTGCCTACGGCCGCCGCGCTGCTCGCCGAGCTCGCGGTCAGGCGGCTGGGCGCATGACCACCCCGCCCGTAGGCGCCCCGAAGCGGCCCCGCCGAGTCTCTGACCTGGTCGGGCTGGGCGCCGGCAACGCGATGGAGTGGTACGACTGGGGTATCTACGCCACGTTCTCGGCGTTCTTCGCGTCCCAGTTCTTCAACGGCACGCCGGGCTCTGCGTTCCTGAAGACGCTCGCGGTGTTCGCGGTCGGGTTTGTGGCGCGCCCGTTCGGCGGTTTCCTGCTCGGCTGGCTGGCCGACCGCAAGGGCCGCAAGGTGGCGATGACGCTGTCCGTCGGCCTGGCCTCGATCGGCAGCCTGGTGATCGCGGTGACCCCGACGGCCGGTGCCATCGGGGTGTTCGCGCCGATCATCCTGGTGCTGGCCCGGTTGCTGCAGGGGCTGGCGCACGGCGGTGAGCTGCCGGCCGCGCAGACCTATCTCTCCGAGGTCGCCCCCCGGCTCAAGCGAGGCCTCTGGTCCAGCCTGATCTACGCCTCCGGCTCGGTCGGGGTGCTCGGTGGCACTGTGCTCGGGGCGGTGCTCGCGGCGACGCTGAACCACCAGCAGATGATCAGCTTCGGGTGGCGGATCCCATTCCTGCTCGGCGGCCTGTTCGGGCTGTATGCGCTGGTCCTGCGGGTGCGGATGCAGGAGACGGAGATCTTCGAGGCTCAGCGTGACAAGCCCCGGCAGCCGATCGGGCGGCAGGTGCTGGCGCATCCGGTCCAGCTGCTGCGGGTGATCGGGTTCACCATGGGCGGCACCGTCATCTACTACGTGTGGGCGATCTCCGCGCCGGCCTTCGCGATCGCCGAGCGGGGTACCGACCCGGCGGGCGCGCTGTGGGCCGGCTCGGCGGCCACCGTGCTGTACATGGCCGCGCTGCCGGCCTGGGGAGCGCTGTCCGACCGGATCGGCCGCCGGCCGGTGATGCTGATCGCGGTGGTGGCGCTCGCGGTCCTGTACTTCCCGCTGGACGCGCTGATCAAGGGCCAGACCTGGCAGCTGCTGGTGTCGATGAGCGTCGCGCTGGTGATCACCTCGGCGATCTCCGCGATCGGGCCCGCTGTGCTCGCCGAGTTCTTCCCGACGGGGATCAGGGCCGCGGGCGTCGGCGTGCCGTACTCGCTGGCGGTCGCGCTGTTCGGCGGCACCGCCCCCTATTTGCAGTCCTACTTCAACCAGCAGCACCACTCGGGCGTGTTCATCTGGTACTCGATCGGGCTCTGCGCGGTCACGGCGATCACGGTCTGGTTCATGCCGGAGACCAAGGGGATGGACCTCGCCGAGCCGGCACGCGAGCCCGAGAGCGCCCCCGCCGCCTAGCTCCAACAGCCGAAACCCACTGAGTGGGGCCCGACTCACACCCGCGCGACCCGAAAACGGTTGTACGCTTCTAATAGTTAGCGACGCTTAGTAGTTTCTCGAACGTGTGATGGGGGTACGGGTGCCCGAGTTGAGCCGCCGCCGCCGGATGTTGGTGCTGGCGATCTGCTGCACCAGCCTGCTGGTGGTCGGCATGGATGCCACGATCGTGAACGTCGCGCTGCCCGCGCTGCGCCGAGACCTCGGCGCCTCCGTGTCCAGCCTGCAGTGGACGATCGACGCGTACACGCTGG
>DATAYB010000543.1:0-21307 GCA_036272795.1 Pseudonocardia sp. | reverse complement strand
TCGACTGGTCGCGGGGCAGACGGCCGAGGTGGCGGTGGCGACGCAGTCGGTCGACAACGTGCTGACGGTGCCCAACGCGGCGGTGCTGCGCGACGGCGGCCAGTCGTTCGTCAACATCCCGGGTCCGGACGGCAAGCCGATTCGCACGCCGTTCCAGCCGGGCGTCGTCGGCGACAGCAGCACCCAGGTCGTCTCGGGTTGCGCGAAGGCCAGGAAGTCCAGTTGCCGCAGGTCAACACGCCGCCGGCGCCGCCGGCAGGCATCATCGGCGGGAACTGACCGGAGCGGGATACCCGTTTAGGCAGGTAAACCGCCTAAGCGGGCTACCCGCCCGAGCCACGCGGTGCCCGTGCTCCCCCAGGGGCACGGGCGCCGCGCCGTTACAGCCCGAAGCCGAAGAGCCCGCCGCACCCCCACCGAGGCACCCCTCCGGGAACCGGCCTCTGGTTACCGAGCTGCACAGGAGGCAGGATTTCGGCGCCCAGAACCTGCCTCGTGTGGAGTTGGGTAACAACAGGCAGGCGCCGGAACCGGCCGGTCGGTCGGTCGGTCGCCGGCGTCGCCGCCGCCCACACGGTGATCATCAGGACGCCAGGGCTGATCTCAGGCCCACCGAACAGCCCTCTCGTCCTGATGATCACCGAAGGCACGGCAGCGCCGCGCAGGTGCACATACGCGCGGCGGGCGGGGCAAGAAGCGGAGCTGCGGGGTCAGAAGCGGAGCGCGTCGATCGGGTGCATACGGGCGGCGCGGATCGCCGGGTAGCAGCCCGCGACCAGGCCGATCACCAGGCTGATCGAGAACACCACAAAGACCACGGTGAGCGTGACCGCCGGCGCGCCGAGCTGCGGCACGAACCGGGGCAGCAGTTTCGCGCCGCCGATCACCAGCCCCATGCCGAGCAGGGCCCCGATCACTCCCCCTAAGCCGGCGAGTACCACCGACTCGATCAGGAACTGCCGCATGATCGCGCTGCGCCTGGCCCCGATGGCCTTGCGGATGCCGATCTCCCTGGTCCGGTTGTTCACCGTGACCAACATGATGTTCGCGACGCCGAGCGTGCCGATCACCAGGCAGATGGCGCCGACCGACAGCGTGACCAGGTTCAGCAGCGTCAGGTACTTGTTGATCTCTTGGATCTGGATCAGCAGCGCGGTCGGTACATAGTCGCGGAAACCGGGGTCGGTGATGTTGTGCTGCTTGTCGAGGACCTTGTTGATCTGGGCCAGCGCGGCGGGCACCTGCTGCACGCTGGGGGCCATCACGCCGATGCCGTTGAGCCAGTTGGACCCGGCGAACAGGCCGCGCGCGGAGTTGATCGGCAAGATGGTGAACGCATCCTGGTCGTCGCCGCCCGGCTCGGTCACGCCGATCACGGTCCAGGCGAGCCGGCCGATGTAGACCTGCGAGCCGACGGCCTTGTTGTTGTCGCCGCCGAACAGGTACTGGACGATCTTCGGTCCGATCACCGCGACCCGCTTGCGGTCCGCGTTCTCCTGGTCGGTGAACATCCGGCCGGTGACGATGTAGTGGTTGCGCACCTGGAGGAAGGTCGGCGTCGTGCCGGCGATGTTGCCCCGGAACTCCAGATCCTGGTACCGGGTGATCGCAAGGCCGTTGCGCAGCGGGGTGACCGAGGCGATGTCCGGTGTGTCGGCCTTGTTCTGCAGCGCCGCGACGTCGTCCTCGGTGAGGCTGCGTGACGGGTTCGCCCCGGGCAGCGAGGCGTTCGTCTTCGAGATGATGATGGCGGTGCTGAGCTGGCCCCACGAGCGGTTGAACCCGTCGCGCATGCCGTTGCCGAGACCCACCAGGAAGATCACCGCCGCCACGCCGACGACGACGCCCAGCGCCGTGAGCGCGGTGCGCAGCCGGGCCGACTGGAGACTCCGGAGCGCGATGGCCAGGGCTTCCTTGAAATGCATGGTGTACTCCCTGGCCGCTAGGAGCGGAGTGCGTCGATGGGGTGCAGGCGCGACGCCCGCAGCGCCGGGTAACTGCCGGCGAGCAGGCCGATCACCAGGCTCACACCGAACGCGACGGCGATGCCCGCTACGGACAGTTCCGGCGGGCCGAAGTCGGACGAGAACTCCGGCATCAGATGCCTGCCGACCAGCACGAGGGCGATCCCCATCGCCACACCGCCGAGCCCGCCGAAGCCGGCCACCGTGACCGACTCGATCAGGAACTGCTTCATGATCGCGGCACTGCGTGCGCCGATGGCCTTGCGGATGCCGATCTCACTGGTCCGCTCGGTCACGGTGACCAGCATGATGTTCGCGATGCCGAGCGCGCCGACGAACAGTGCCACGCCGGCCACCGAGATCGTGAACTTCAGCAGCAGGTCCAGGAACCCGTTCACCTGCTGTACCTGGGCGACCATCTGCGTCGTGTTGTAGTCGCGCTCGCCCGTGTTCTGGATCCGGTGCTGGACGTCCATGATCCGGTTGATCTGGTCGTTGGCCGCCGCGACGGAGTTGACGTCCTTGGCGACGACGCCCATGCCGTTGAGCGTGTCGGCGCCTGCGAACAGGGAGCGCGAGGAGTTCAGCGGCATCAACCCGAGGCCGTCCTGGTCCTCACCGCCCGAGTTCAGCACGCCGATGACCCGCATGTTCAGCCGGCCGACCCGGACGGTCGAGTTGAGCGCCTTCACCACGTCGCCGTCGAACAGGTAGCGGACGACCTTGGGGCCGAGCACGATGACGCGGTTGCGGTCCTGGTTGTCCTGCTCGGTGAACATCGAGCCGGCGACGATCGTGCGGTCGCGCACCGTCAGGTAGGCGGGTGAGGTGCCCGCGATGCTGCCCTTGAAGTCACGGTCGGCGACGCTCATGATCGCCGCGCCGTTGCGGAACGGGGAGACCTGCGCGATGGACGGTGCCGCGCCCGGCTTGCTCAGCGCCTCGTAGTCGGCCTCGGTGATCGCCTTGGCACCGACGCCACCTGGCACCGACGCGTTGACCTTGTTGATCATGATCGTGGTGCTCAGGGCGCCGAACTTCTGGTTGAACCCGTCGCGCATGCCGCCGCCGAGCCCGACCAGGACGATCACCGACATCACGCCGAGCACGATGCCGAAGGCGGTGAGCACGGTTCGCAAGGGCGAGGTGCGCATGCTGTGGATCGCAATGAAGACAGCTTCCCGGAAGTTCATTGACGCGCTTCTCCCTACGATCGTTTCGCGCGTCCATCCTCGGCGTTGACTTAACGTTAGGCAAGGCTAGCCTCGTTATGAGAGAGGACGCATCGACCTGGACACGTACCGCCGGGGCCCGCTACAGAACCTCGCGGGTGCCGAGCGCCCGCCGCATCGTGTCCGGTGAGCAGAGTCTTTCCGCGAGTCGCTACATTCCGCGGTCCGTGTCGCTGGATTCCGCGGGCCCCGAGGCCGCGCCCACCACACTGCGGCATCCGCACAATCCAGCGACTCGCGCTGCACAATCCAGCGACTCGCGCAGACAAGATCCGCGACTCACCCTGACGGAATCCTCGACTCGCGGGGAGGTGGTCAGCCGGTGGGGCGGGCGGCGGTGGCTTCGGCGGCTACGTGGGCGCAGACCCGGTCGATCACCGCGACCGTCGCCGGCCAGGCCTGGGTGCCGGCCCGGACCAGGCTCCACATCCGCCGCTCGGTGCGGGCCAGGTCGAAAGGCACGGTGCGCAGCCGGCGGGTCTCGGGCGCGTCGGTCGGCAGCACACAGACGCCCTCGCTGGCCAGCACGAGGTCGACGACGAGCTCGAGGCTGTCCGCCCGGTGCCGCAGCCGGGGTGTCCAGCCGGCGAGTGCGCACAGCCGGGCGGCCAGCTCGTCGTCGCCGGTGTCGCGGGAGTTGCCGATCCAGTCCACGTCGCGCAGGGAGTCCAGGTCGGCGGGCGTGCGGATCCGCTCCGGCACCGCGGCGCCGGGCGGCACCGCGAGCACCATCGGGCGGGTGGCCAACAGCGTCGGCACGTGCCGCCAGCTGCGCGGCACCAGCGTGTAGTCATAGACGAAGCCCAGCTCGATCTGGTCGGCGTCGAGCAGCGCGTCGACCTCGGTGGGCTCGCTCTCATGCAGCTCCAAGCGGACCATCGGGTGCTCGCGGGCCAGCACGGGGATCGTAGGCAGCACGTGGCGGCGCAGCGCCGTGGTGTATCCAGCGATCCGGACCAGGCCGTGCGGCTCGTCCTTCGCGGCCAGGTCGAGCTCGGCGGCGGTGACCGCGGCCAGGATCTCCCGCCCGTGCGTCGCCAGCCTGCGCCCGGCGGGAGTCAGCCGGACCCGCCGGCCGGCGGCCTCGAGCAGCGCGACGCCGGCCTGCCGTTCCAGGGCGGCCAGCTGCTGGCTCACCGCCGAGGTACCGAAGCCGGTGGCCTCCGCGACCGCGGTCATCGTGCCCAACCGGGACAGCTCGACCAGCGCGCGCAGCTTGTCCAGATCCACCCGCCCATTGTCCACGATTGCTGAAGAATATGATGCGAAACCATCGCTGGACGTGTATTGAGGGCGCAGGTTGACTGGGGTCATGAAGGTTCCCGCGCCCGCCATGGCTCTCTCATCGATGATCTGCGTGCAGCTCGGCGCGGCACTGAGCACGCACCTGTTCGACGCGCTCAGCCCGGCGGGCTCGTCATGGCTGCGGGTGACCATCGCCGCGGTGATCCTGCTGGTGATCACCCGGCCGAGGTTGCGGGGGCTGACCCGGTCGGCGTTGCTGGGCACGCTCCTGCTCGGCAGCGCGACCGGGCTGATGACGCTGGCGTTCATCGAGGCCGTGGCGCGGATCCCGCTCGGCACCGCGGTCGCCATCGAGTTCCTCGGGCCGCTGACCGTGGCCGCGGTACGGGCGCACCGCCGTTCCGCGCTGGTCTGGCCGGCGCTCGCCCTCGTCGGCGTGATCCTCCTGACCCGGCCGTGGACCAGTCAGCTGAACCTGGCCGGGATTGGCTTCGGGGTGGCGTCCGCGGTGCTCTGGGGCGGCTACATCCTGCTCACCCAGCGCGTCGGCGCGCAGCTGCAGGGCCTGCAGGGGCTGGCCATCTCGCTCGGGGTCGCCGCGCTTGTGAGCGCCCCGTTCGGCGCTTGGCCGGCGATCCACGGGCTCACGCCGGTCGTGGCGCTGCAGGGGCTCGGCCTCGCCGTGCTCGTCCCGCTGCTGCCGTTCGCGTTCGAGATGCTCGCGCTGCGGCGGATGTCGGTCACCGCGTTCGGCACGCTGATGGCGCTCGAGCCCGGCTTCGGCACCGCGTTCGGCCTGATCCTGCTGGCGCAGACGCCGGCCCCGATCCAGGTCCTCGGCGTGCTGCTGGTGATCGCCGCCGGCATCGGCGCCCAGCGCAAACCCCGCACGGCGGAGGTCGCCCCCGAGCTTCCGCGAGGGCCGGCCGTGACCGAGCTGGCGGCCGAGCCGGCCGAGTGCTCGGCCACCAGCCGGCCGAGCGGTTCCGGCCAATAGCGCGGCGCGACCTGTCGAAACCGTGTGAGTGGTATTGGTCGCTAATAGCGACCAATACCACTCACAGGGTCCGGGGTCAGGCGGCCGGGCCACGACTGGCGAAGTGGATCGTCCAGCCGATCAGCAGGGTGTAGGCGACGATCATCAGCACGGTGGAGGCGCCGACGGCGACGTCGATCGGCAGCGTCAGCACCAGCGGGATCCGCAGCAGCGACTCGGCGAGCAACCCGCCGCCCCAGACCAGCGAGGTGGCGTAGTAGCGCCGCCGCACCGCCGGGTCCGCGAACCGGGCGCGCAGCCCGACCGCCTCGGCCGGTCCGGCGAACCGCTGCGCCGCGTAGTACGTCAGCGGCCGGCCGAGCGCGCAGCTGCCGAGGAAGAACAGGCCGGCGACGAAGCTGGTCAGCGAGTCCTTGACGATCACGAACCGGGCGTCACCGGTGACGAACGTGAGCGCGAGGCCCACCCCGAACAGCACCATCAGGAACATCGCGAACGCGTCGACCCTGCGGTCCCGGACGGCCACCCAGATCAGCCGCAGCGCGGAGGCGACCGTGCCGGCCAGCAGTGAGACGTAGTCGCTGCAACCCAGCGCCCTGGCTCCGTAGTAGGCGGCGACCGACGGCCCCACGTCCCAGGCCAGCGACGAGATCATCCGACGCAGCCGGACCGGGTCCTTCGACTCGGCGGCCGGCCCGACCGGCGTGCCCGGACGGGCCGGCGTCACCGGCTGTCCCGTCGGCGCGACAGGGGCGCTGGTCGGTTGGCCGGTGGTGTCCATGCGGTCTCCCCGCTCGTGCGTGTTCACGGCGAAAGCATCCCGCCGGGCACCGACCGCGCCCCCCGACAAGCGTCACGACATCGCCGTGACAGTTGTCATCCACCCGGTCGGTACTCAGCCGACGTCGAGCACGATCTTGCCGGCGACCGTTCCCGCAGCCAGGGCACGGTGCGCGTCCGCCGCGCGCTCCAGCGGATAGCTCGCCGCGACCCGCACGGTGAGCCGGCCCGCCTCGACCAGTGCCACCACGGCGGCGAGGTCGGCCGGGTACATCCGCGCGAACACCGCCAGCACGCCGGGATACGCGCTGCCGACCACCGTGGCCACCCGCACCCCGCGCGCGCCGACGGCCGAGGTGGTGGCCAGTGCATCCCGACCGGCGACATCCAGTACGGCGTCGACACCCGCCGGGGCGAGCGCGCGGACCCGCTCGACGAGTCCGTCGCCGTAGCGCACCGGTTCGGCGCCGAGGGAGCGCAGGTAGGCGTGGTTGCCCGGCGCCGCCGTCCCGATCACCCGGGCGCCCCGGGCCACCGCGATCTGGGTGGCCATCGACCCGACTCCGCCCGCCGCGCCGTGCACCAGCAGCACCTCGCCATCGGCCACCGCGAGCCGGCCGACCGCCTGGTACCCGGTGAGCCCGGCCAGCGGGAGCGCGGCCGCCTGCGCCCACGAGGCGTTGCGCGGCTTGCGGGCCAGGGTGCGCACATCGGCGGCCACGAGCTCGGCGTAACCGCCGTTGCCGTGCGCGACCTCACCCCGGACGTAGCCGACCACCTCGTCGTCCGGTGCGAACTCCTGAGCCCCTGGTCCGGCGCGCTCGACGACGCCCGCCACGTCCCAGCCGGGTACGACCGGGAAGTAGGTGGGCACGAACCGCGCGACCTGGCCCTCCCGCATCGCGAGGTCGGCCGGGTTGACCCCCGCCGCCTTCACCCGCACCAGCACCGAGTCCAGGTGGGTCTTCGGCTCCGCGAGCTCGGCCACCCGGAGCACCTCGGGCCCGCCGAACCGGTCGTGCACGACCGCCCGCATCACCCCCGCCCGGCGGAGGCGGACCCAGCGGACGGGGCCGGACGCACCTCGGGCAGGGCGACCGGCATGTCCATCAGCACGTGGTGGCGGGTGATCTTCCAAGTACCGCCGACCAGCCGCAGCTCGGTGTCGTAGTAGCCGGACTCGATCGGGCGCACCGTGCCCTGGACGCCGAACGTGCCGGCCGGCCACCCCCCGGCCGGGCGGGGTGTCCCCCGGACCTCGAACACCACGAACTGCGCGTTCATTCGCGCGGTCTCCCCGTCGACCTCGACGATGTGGTCGGCCGTCACATGGTGGCTCGCCCCGAGCGGCGGGTGCGGGGCCATGAAGTTCGCCACCGCGAACGCCACCCCGGCGCCCCCGAGCAGCGGCTCCCCCACCTCGTCGTACGTGCCTCCGGCCGTCCTACTGAAGATCCGCACCACGGCGTCGTCAGTGAACAGCGCACCCTGCGCCACACCGTCGCGCACATCGGTGGCCCTGACGTACCGGGCCAGCACCTCCCGGACCCGACGCTCCTCACCCATCGCTCGCACTCCTCTCCGCCCGGCGGCGACCCCGCCCGGCACCACCTCCATGCCAGCACCGCTCGCCCCCGCGAGCCATGATCATCTGAGTATCGACCAGTACCCTGCAGGTATGGATCGAGTGGAGACGCGGGAGCTGGTGTACTTCGTCACCGTGGCCGAGGAGCTTCACTTCGGGCGCGCGGCGGCCCGGCTCGGCATGGCGCAGCCACCGTTGTCCCGGGCGATCGGCCGGCTGGAACGGCGGATCGGCGTCCAGCTGTTCGAGCGGACCAGCCGGCGGGTTGGCCTGACCCCGGCCGGCCAGGTGTTCCTGCGGGAGGCCCGCCGGGCACTCGGCGCGGTGGACGGCGCGGTACGCCGGACCCAGCAGGCCGCGGGGCCCCGCCGGCTGCTGCTCGCGGTCCGCCCGGGCACCGGCGCCGGCCTGCTCACCGATGCACTGGATGCCTATGCCCAGCAGCCGGCGGCGGTACCGGTGGAGATCGTGTTCGACCGCGACCAGGTGGCCGCCGTGCGCAGCGGTGCGGCCGACGTCGCGCTGGTCTGCGGCACGGCGGACCTGGACGGGCTGGACGTCGCCGAGGTCGCCACCGAGTCGGCGGTCGCACTGCTGCCGGCCGCCGACCCGCTCGCCGCCCGAACCTCGCTGACCAGCCACGAGCTGCGCGCCGACCACCGGTTCCAGGCCGAGTGCCCGCCGGTGGACCTGGACGAGATCCTGGTGCGGGTGGCACTCGGGCGGCTCGTCGTCGTGGTCGGGCAGGGCACCACGGACCGGGTCGGCTCCCGGGTGGCCGCCGTCCCCGTCACCGACCTGCCCGACACCCACCTCGTGCTCTGCTGGCCCCGGCACACTCCGCACCCCGCGCGCGACGCGTTCGTCCACGCCGCCACCCTCACGGCCGCCGCCGCCCGTTCCTGAGATCGTCAGCCGCCGTCGTCAGCCGCCGTCGCCTCCCCCGTCGCCCGCATCCGGTGATCATCAGGACCACAGGGCTGTTCGCGGCATGATCAAACAGCCCTGACGCCCTGATGATCACCAGGGAGCGGAGTGATCCTGAGAGCGGCGGGGGCGGTGGCCCCGGCGTCGAGATTGATTATGTGATTTAGTCAATTTATGGCCCTCGACGACACCGCGCGGCCGGCCGGACTCTCCGACCGGCTGACCGAGGGGCTGCTCACGCTGATCGGCGAGCAGGGCCTTGTCCCGGGCGACGCGCTGCCGACGGTCCGCGCGCTGGCCGCCCGGTTCGAGGTGACCACGCCGACGATCCGCGAGGCGCTACGGCGGCTGCAGGCCACGGATGCGGTCCGGCTCAGGCACGGCTCCGGGATCTACGTCGGATCCGGCATCCACCGCACCCTGCTGCCCAACCCGAACGCCGCGCCCCTGGGCGCCGAACTGGTCGTGGCACTCGTCGAGGCCAGGCTCACGATCGAGCCCGGTATCGCGGCGCTCGCCGCCCGGCGCCGCACCGAGGACCAGCTACACCGGCTGGAACACGCCACCGAGACGGCCCGCCGCACGCATCCCGTGCGCGACCCTGACGACCCCACCCGGCCGATGAACTTCCACCGGGAGCTGGCCGCCGCGTCCGGCAACCGCGTGCTGTTCGAGGTGATCGACTCGTTGCTCGCGGCGCGGCGCGACGAGCAGCGTGCGGTCCGGCGGCTGATCGACGACCGGCGCCGCGACCATACGGAGCACGTCGCGATCTACGCCGCCGTGCGCGACCGCGACCCCGACGCGGCCGAGCGGCTGACCCGCGAGCACCTCACCCACCTGCGCGACGCCATGACCGGCCCCGAGCCACTGGAAGGACGAACGACATGACGAGGACGATGACGGCGGCCCTCGCCACGGCGGTCACGGCACTCACCGTGCTGACCGGCTGCGCCACCTCCACCTCCACCTCCACCACGTCCGGCGCCCCCTCGGCGCCTTCTTCGGACGCCTCGCTGAGCACGAGGGCCCGGCCCGCCGCCACGAGCGCGGGCTGCCAGCGCCAGCCGGACGTGCCGACGGGCAGCACGTCGGTGCAGATCATCGAGTCCGGCGGCCAGGCGCGCGCCTACCTGATCCACCTGCCCGCCGGGTTCCAGCCGAACCGGCCGACGCCGCTGGTACTGGCCTTCCACGGCCGCAAGGGCACCGGCAACGACGTCGAGGCGTTCTCCGGGATCGACGCGCTGGACGCCATCGCCGTCTACCCGCGCGGGCTGGCCGGGCCGGACGGCGAGACGGCCTGGCAGGGTGCGCCGGAGAACTCCGGTGCCGACGACGTGCGGTTCGTCGGCACGCTGCTCGACCGGCTGGAGAGCACCCTGTGTGTCGACCAGTCGCGGATCTTCGCCACCGGCAAGTCCGAGGGCGGCGGGTTCACCGCACTGCTGGCCTGCCGGCTGCCGCAGCGGATCGCCGCCTTCGCCACGGTGTCCGGCGCGTTCTACCCGGGCACCGACGCCGGCTGCGCGGGCAGCCCACCGGTCCCGCTCGTCGACTTCCACGGCACCGGCGACCACGTGATCTCCTACGACGGCGGGGTCAGCCACGGCGAGCGCTACCCGTCGATGGGCGACTGGCTGCGGCGCTGGGCCGGCCACAACCGGTGCTCCGCCGCCGACCCGACCAGCACGTCGATCGGCAGCGACGTCACTGAGCTGAGCTGGCAGGGCTGCGCCGCCGGCTCCGCGCTGGTGCACTACCGGATCGCGGGCGGCGGGCACACCTGGGCGGGCGCGCTCACGGACAGCGGACCCGGGGTGGTCACCCACACGATCTCGGCGACCGCGGTGATGTGGGCGTTCTTCCAGGCCCACCCGCTCGGCCAGGCCTGACAGCTAGGTACGGACCCGCCGGACCGGAGTCAGACGCGCCTCAGTCGGACGCGCCGGTGACGGTGAACCGGCCGCCCTGGCCCCGGATCCGGGTCCGCACCCAGTCCAGCACCCTGGGCAGCGCCGGGTCCTGCTGGCTGGCCGCGCTGAGGTCCAACATCAGGTCGCTGACGCCGGCCTCGATCAGCTCGCCGAGGTGGGCGCGCAGCCGCGCGATAGCGACCCGATCGAGCTCGCCGACGACGGTCACCGTGGCCGGGCCACGCCTGGTCGTGATGATGGTCCGGTCCAGCGCCGCCACGGCGGGCCTCCCTAAGATCTTTACCGACCGGGTCGGCCGCCGGGTCCGGAGCGGACGGGACACCGGACGACAGCTGCGCCGCCGCGACTCCCACCGGCAAATCTAGAGCGCTGGCCGGCCGACACAAAGTCCTGTGCGCACCCGGAAATCCAGAATTAATGTCCAGGCTCGCGCTCTCACAAGAGCCCCGACGATCACAGGAGCCCCAGGGCGCCTGGCACGACCCGGGTCAGACCGTGCGGCGGGCCCGCTGCCGGCGCCAGAGCAGGAAGCCCAGCGCCGCCACCACGAGCACACCGAGCGCGTACGGCACCGCGTACATGATCCAGTCCCGGATCAGCTGCCACTGCGTGACCTGGTGCGAGACGACCACGCTGTAGACCGTCGTCTCGCCGTAGTTCGA
The DNA here is from genome assembly GCA_036272795.1 of Pseudonocardia sp. Classification (GTDB taxonomy): domain Bacteria; phylum Actinomycetota; class Actinomycetes; order Mycobacteriales; family Pseudonocardiaceae; genus Pseudonocardia. Next base: position 9,978 of record DATAYB010000543.1, on the reverse strand, counting down.
CTTGCTGCACGGCTTGGAGTCGGTGCAGTTGGCCTGGGTGTAGGCGCCGGCCTTGAAGTACGCGCCCCGGAACCACTCCGAGATGGTGGTCTGCAGCGCCCCGTTGTAGTACGCCTCGATCTTGCCGCCGGTCACGACGTACTTCGCCTCGAACCTGGTACCGAGGGCGTAGTCGCTGGTCACCAGCTTGTAGTGCGGGTCGTTGCCCTTGGTGACGTAGAGGTTGGTGCCCTCCAGCCGGAACACCGTGATGTCGTCGTCGGCGTCGTGGATCTGCGCGCCGACCAGCTCCGGCTTGACGTCGGGCAGGTGTGTGAACGCCTCGTTGACCACCATCGTGTGGGTGCCCGCCGTCGAGGACCAACTGGCGTTCGTCGTGCCGTCGTCGGTCATCTCGCGCAGCTCCGAGCGCGGGTTGCGGGAGCCGCTCGTGGTCACACCGTTCACCGGCGCCCGGAACACCACGCCGCCGCAGTCGGACGACGTCTCGAACCACGGTGAGGTCTCGAACGTGGCCAGGTCGGGCTGAGTCACCTCCTCCGGTGACTTCGCGTTGCCGGACTTGGCGATCGGCAGCGTGACCTTCCAGTTCGCGAGGTCGAGCACCTTCGCCGGCCCGTCGCACTTCTTGTCGGAGTTGTCCGAGTTGTCGGAGTCCGAGTCGTCGGAATTGTCGGAGTCGTCAGCCGCCGGCTGGGTCGACGCCACCCGGACCGGACCCGGTACCGACCCGGTCGCGGTGGGGCCGACCAGGACCGCGGGCAGCGCGACCGCGCCGAGCACGACCGCCTTGACCAGCAGTGCGGGGACGACCACCAGGCTCAACTCCTCACCGAGGGCGCGGCGGCAAACCCAGGCCTGCCGATCGTGTCCGAAGGCCGCACGAGGACGGCCCCCCGCATCTTCGCAGCACCGCCTGGAAGCCCCCGCCGGCGGGTCGGCGCGCACGGATCAGCAAGCGGCGGCTCGGCCCGCGCGCCGCCCCCCGCCGCCCCGCGCCGCGGTCAGTGCACCGCCGGTCAGTGCGCGTCGGGCAGCTGCAGCGAGGTGGGGCGCCGCCATTCGGCCGGCAGGGGACGGGCGTCGCCCGGCAGGGCATGGCTGAGCAGCACCCGGGTGCCCCGGGCGCCGTAGTGGATCAGGACCGACTCGGTCAGCCGCTGCATCAGCGGAATGCCGAGGCCTCGGCCGGTCGGGCGGCTCGACGGGTCCCGCCAGCCGCCGTGGTCGGTGATCTCGATGTGCACCGACTGGGTGTCGGTCCAGAAGCTGAGCTCGACGTCGGCGTCGGCCGTGGCCGGCAGGTAGGCGTGTTCGATGGAGTTGGAGACCGCCTCACTGACCGCCAGCACCAGGTCCTGCCGGGCGCCCTCGGTCAGCCGCAGGGGCGCGAGCCAGCCGCGTACCTCCGCGCGGATCTCCCCGAGCTGGCGCGGGGTCGCCGGCCAGCTCCGATGCACGAACTCGACGTGTGGCACGTGATCGACGAACTGTTCCGTGTCCATGATTTGTCCCGAGGGCCGGTCGACGGGTGGGCGGGGCACCGCCGGGGACCGGGGTGGCGCCGTGCGGCCCCGGGATACCCACCCGCCGCCGAATTTATGCACCCATCCGGTCAGATCTCGGGCCGGCGCTCCGCGCGTCCGCTGACCGCGATCCGGCTGACCGCCCCGCCCTCACGGGTGGTGTGGCCCGTGATCACGCTGGGGCGGCCCATCGCCTGGCCCTGGTGGATGTCGTAGCGGTAGCGGCCGTCCCCCGTCTCGCGCAGGGCCAGCATCGCCGCCAACGCGGCGGCGGCCAGCCCGGTGGCCGCGTCCTCGGGATAGCCGCTGTCGCGGGGGAACTGCCGCGCCCAGGCCCGCCGCCCCGCACCGGCCGACCCCTCCCCCGCACCAGCGGGCACCGCGAACGGGTACAGGCCGGTGACGCCGAGCTCCTCGCACAGCCGCGACACCCGCGCCGGGTCCGGCTCCAGACCCGCCACCGCGGCGAGGTCGGTGAGCTCGACCAGCAACTTGGCGCGGCTGACGGAGACCGACCGCGGCGTGTCGCCACCCAGGATCCGCTGCACCGGGCAGCCCAGCGCCGCCGCGAGCTCGCCGCGCGCGTCGGCCAGCGGCGGCCCGAACACCGGGGGGAACTGCTCCACGGTGACGGACCCGTCGGCGCCGACCTCTGCGTCCAGCACCCCCAGCGGCGTCTGCACGGCGACCACCCCGGTCGGCACGGCGTCCCGCTCGGCGAGCAGGGTCAGCCCGGCCACGGTGGCGTGCACGCACATCTCCATCTCGTGGCGGGGTACGAAGTAGCGCATCCGCACCTGGGCGCCGGGCGCGGTCGGCGTCAGCAGGAAGACGCTCTCCAGCCCGTGGTCGGCGGCGATTCCCTGCATCTGCTCGGCGTCGAGCCCGTCCGCCCCGGGCACGACCGGACACGGATTACCTCCGCCCACCCCGTCGGCGAACACGTCGAACACCACCGCACCCAGCACAGACCGTTCACCCACAGCACAGACTGTGCACGGTCTGTGCTGTGGGGAGAAGGTCTGTGCGGGCGGGGGTTCTCAGCCTGCGCCGGGAGCGAAACGGGGTACTGCCGCGCGCCGGGGCTCTCTAGCGTTCGGGACGTCGGCGGCGGGACGCCGACGGAGAGGGGCGACGGACATGGTGACGGCCAGGGACATCGAGTACACCGTGGACGGGACGGTCATGTGCGGCCGGCTCGCGCTGCCCGACGGCGACGGGCGGCGGCCGGCGGTGCTGATCGCGCACGAGGGCAACGGGCTCGACGAGTTCCAGCGCACCAGGCCCGACCAGCTGGCCGAGCTCGGATACGTGGCGCTGGCGCTGGACTACTACGGCGGCGGCCAGGTCTTCGCCGACGCTCAGGACATGCTGGCGAAGCTGGCCGAGCTGGGCGCCGACCTGGACCGCGTGCGCGCTCTCGGGCAGGCCGGGCTGGACGTGCTCACCGCCGAGCCCCGCACCGACCCGGACCGGATCGCCGCGATCGGCTACTGCTTCGGCGGCGCCCTGGTGCTCGAGCTGGCCAGGAGCGGGGCGGACCTGAAAGCCGTCGTCGGCCTCCACCCCGGGCTGACTCCGTCCCGCCCCGAGGACAGCGCCAGGATCACCGGCAAGGTGCTGGTCTGCGTCGGCACCGAGGACCCGATCGTGCCCGTGGAGGCGCGCCTCGCGTTCGAGCAGGACATGCGGGCCGGCGGTGTCGACTGGCGGATGAACCTCTACGGGCGCGCCGAGCACAGCTTCACCAACCCCAGGGCGACCGGCGACGCCGGACACCTCCCTGGCGTCCGGTACCACCAGCCGTCGGACGAGCGGTCCTGGCGGGCGATGCTGGACCTGTTCGACGAGGTGTTCAGCCCGCCGCCGACCTGAGCCGACGAGCTGCTCAGGTCGGCGAGGGCCTGAGCCCCCGGAAGGCGGCCCGGTAGGCGTTCGGGCTGGTGCCGACGATGCGCTTGAACCGGTCCCGGAACGCGGTGGCCGACCCGAACCCCACCTGCGCGGCGACCCGGTCCACGGGATGCGCGGTCGCCTCCAGCAGGTACTGCGCCTGGCGGATCCGCGCGCGGTGCAGCCACTGCAGCGGGGTGCTGCCGGTCTGCTCGCGGAACCGGCGGTTCAGGGTGCGGGTGCTCATGCCGGCGTGCGCGGCGATGTCGTCCAGGGTCAGCTCGGTGCCGGTGTTGTCCTCCAGCCAGCGCAGCAGCGGCTCCAGCTCCGTGCCTAGTGGGGTGGGCGGCCGGTCGTGCACGATGAACTGGGCCTGCCCGCCCTCGCGCTCGAGCGGCATCACCGAAAGCCGGGCGGCGTCGGCGGCCACGGCCGAACCGTGATCGCGCCGGATCAGGTGCAGGCACAGGTCCAGCCCCGCCGCCGCGCCCGCCGAGGTGAGGAACTGGCCGTTGTCCACGTAGAGCACGTCCGGGTCCACGTCGATCGTGGGATATCGCGCGGCGAACGCCGAGGTGGCCATCCAGTGGGTGGTCGCCCGCAGCCCGTCGAGCAGCCCGGTGGCGCCGAGGATGAACGCCCCGCTGCAGATCGAGGCGATCCGCGTGCCGGCGGCCGCCGCGCGGCGCAGCGCGTCGAGCACCTCGGGCGGCACCGGGGCGGCGGGGTCGGCGCAGCCGGGCAGGATGACGGTGTCGGCGGTGGCCAGCGCGGCCAGGTCCCAGTCCAGCGCGAGGGTGAACGCCTCGGTGCGCACGGTCGGGGTGGCACCGCAGACCCGGACGCGGTAGGCGGCACGGCCGTCGGGTAGCCGCGTGCGGTTGAACACCTCGATCGGGGTCGCCAGGTCGAACGGAACGACCTGGTCCATGGCGAGCACGGCCACAGTGTGCATGGCAACACAGTAGGCATGGCGACAGTTCCAGCCAAGGTTGCTGAGCTGTGAATTCAGGACAGCTGACCAGGTCAACGGTGTTGGCGAGAATCAGTCGCTACGTGGCACTCCTGCCCGTTCTGCCCGGCGGCCTCGATCGCTAACCTCGGTTCGTGACGAAGTTCCTGCTGTCGGTCCACGTGCTGGCCGCGATCATCACGGTGGGCCCGGTGACCGTCGCGGCCAGCATGTTTCCTCCCGCCGCGCGCCGCGCCTGGGCCACCGCCGACCCGACCGCCGACCCGACGGCCATGAGCGCGACCGGGCCCGAGCTGACCGTGCTGCGCATCCTGTACCGGATCTGCGTGGTCTACGCGGCCGCCGGCCTGCTGGTCCCGATGTTCGGCCTGGCCACCGCGAGCAGCCTGGGTGTGCTCGGCGAGGCGTGGCTGATCGTCTCCATCGTGCTGACCGCGGCGGCGGCCGCCGTACTGGCCCTACTGGTCCTCCCCCGCCAGGCGAAGATCCTCGCCGAGCTCACGGCCCGCGCCGGCGCCGGAGCCGGCACCACGCCCGATGCCGCCGCCGGCACCGCCCCAGCCCCAGCGCGGACTGCCATCCAGACCCGCGAGCTGACCGTCCGGCTGGCCATGTTCACCGGCATCTTCAACTTGCTCTGGGCCGTGGTGACCGTGCTGATGATCCTGCGCCCGGGCTCCACCACGGGGGTCTGACCCACGGCCGGGCCCGACCCGGAAACGATCAGACCGGCTCGGGGATCAGCCGCCCACCCGGGACCAGGCCGATCAGCTCACCGGTGACCCGCCGCGCGGCCGCCACGAAGGACGCCACCTCGGGGCGTGCGCCGAGGCGCCGGAAGCCGATGCCGACAGTGTTGCGCGGCGCATCCACCACGGGCACGGCGCGCAGCATCGGATCCTCCAGCGCCATCCGCCACGCGCTGGCCGCGACGGTGGCGAGCGCCGGCCCGTCGAGCAGGTCGTACTGCAGCTGCAGCAGCGTCACCGCGGCGGACGGCACCGCATACGACCGCTCGTTGCGCAGCTCGGCGAGGTGCCAGAAGTCGCGCCAGGCCCTCGGCGCGCGGATGACCTCGAGCATCGGCCGGTGCAGCAGCTGCTCGAGCTCGACCTCGGGGGCGGCGGCCAGGGGGTGGGCGGCGTTGACGGCGAGCACCGACGGCTCGCTGAACAGTGGCACGACGTCCAGCAGCTCGTGCTCGTAGGGCGGGCGCACCACGGCGACGTCGACCGTGCCGTCCAGCACCGCGTCGAACTGCCCGGTGAAGCTCAGCTCGTGCACCCGGACCGGCAGCTCGGGGTGCTCGTGCCGGAACGCCGACAGGATCGCGCCGGTCAGCTCGGCGGCGGCCAGCCGGCCCTCGATCAGCCCGACGTGCAGCATCGGGCGATGCGACGCACCGTGGTCCCGGGCGGCGGCCTCCCGGACCTGCTCGGTGGCCCCGTCGAGGTAGTCGATGAGGAACCGGGCGTGCTCGAGCAGCGCGGCGCCCGCGACGGTCAGCTCGACGCCGAGGTGTGACCGGTGGAAGACCGCGCCGCCGACCTCCCGCTCCAGCCGGCGGATCGCCTGCGACAGTGCGGGCTGGGCCACCAGCAGCCGGCGGGCGCCGGCGTGCACGCTGCCCTCCTCGGCCACCGCGACGAAGTACCGGAGCGCGCGCACGTCCATGTGCCACCTCTGACTCTTCGGTGTTCACCGGGCATTCAACCCAGATCCCGCCGATCGGTCCAGCGCTGACACCCCTCTCCGGCGCAGTCCCGGGCGAACGCCGCCCCTGAGCCGTCACACGTTGGCCGCCGGGTCACTCAGTCGCGCGCGTCAGCGTTCTCGACGCCGGACCGGATCGCGTCGATCAGCATGCGCACGAGCTGCTCCCCGTCGACCTGCCACTTCTCCTTGGCCAGGTGGCCGCTGAGCTCCAGCCCCGCGATGCCGTGCGCGCTCGACATCAGCAGAGCGCCGTAGCGCAGCGCGTCATCGTCGCCGACCAGGCCGGCCACGATGGTGAGGAACTGCAGCTCCAGACGGCTCGCGGCCTCGGCGGCCTCCGGGTCGTCCGCCGGGGTGCTGAACATCAGCGCGTACCGGTGCGGTTGTCGGCGGCCGACCCCGATGAGCATCATCAGGGCCCGCTCGAGCCGTGCGCCCGGGGTGACATCCGGGTCGGAGCGCAGCTGCTCCACCTCGTCCGCCAGCGAATTCCAGGCGTTGATGGCGAGCTGGGTCAGCAGGTGCGCCTTGTCATCGAAGTGCCCGTAGGGCGCCCCGCGCGAGACTCCGGCACGGGCCCCCACCGCCCGGAGGGTCACCGCGTCGGGCCCGCCCTCGTCGAGCAGCTCGGACGCGGCACGCACGAGAGCGCGACGGGTCGCCGCGGCGGCTTCTGTTCGGGTCACCACGACACCGATCCTAGTTGACAGCGTCACATGAGTGCTCCACAGTGGTTCATATGACACTGTCACATCTACCGCCCACCGATGAGACCCGCGTGCGGCGCCTGTTGGATCGCGCCGACATCAGCGATGTCCAGCTCCGCTACGCCACGGGAACCGACTCGCATGACTGGGAGCTCTTCCGCGGCTGCTTCACCGACGAGGTCGAGGTCGACTTCAGTGACGGCTTCGGCCAACCCGTCGTGCGCGTCAAGGCCGATGACTGGGTCAAGGCGACCGCCCCGAGGATGGAGTCCTTCAAGGCGACGCAGCACATGATCACGAACCACGTGATCACGTTCGACGGCAATGACCACGCCACCTGCGTCGCCTACGTGAGGGCCAGTCATCACAAACCGAACAGCAGCGGCGACAGCGACCAGACGTCTACGGCTACTACACGAACCGGTTCGAGCGGACCTCGAGCGGATGGCGGATTGCCGGACTCAAGCTGACAGCGCTCTGGATGACCGGGAACTTCGGCATCTTCGACGCCGCCCTCAGCCACGGGGGCTGACCGCGACCGGGCAAGTCCCGTCGAAGCACTCCCACCAGCAGACGAAAGCCCGACCTGGCCACATTCAAGGCCTCGAACCGGGCCCGCTCCGTATCGTGAAGCAGGTGCCGGCCGCGGAGCGACGTGATCGGCTCACCTGGATCGCGTACGTGATGCTCGGCTGGTTCGCCTATCTGCAGGCGGCGCCGGGGCTCGTCATCGTGCACCTGCGCGACGAGCTCAAGCTGAGCTACTCGGCCGGGGGACTGCACGTCGCGGCGTTCGCGGCCGGCAGCATGCTCGCGGGCCTGGTCTCCGCGTGGCTCGAGCGCATGCTCGGCCGCCGGATGCTGTTCTGGTCCTCCGCCGCGGTGTTGGGCGCGGGCACGGCCGGGCTGACGGCGGGCCGCGCCGCTCCGGTCACCGTCGGCTCGGTGCTGGTCATGGGCCTCGGCGGGGGGCTGCTGCTCGCCACGATCCAGGCCACGCTCGCCGACCACCACGGTGAGCGCCGTGCGGTCGCCTTCGCCGAGTCGAACATCGTGGCCAGCGCCGGCTACCTCGTGCTGATCGGGTTGCAGTCGCTGAGCGCGGCGGTGGGCGCGGGTTGGCGGGTCGCGCTGCTGGTCTCCTTCGTGGTGCCGTTGCTCGCGTGGTGGCACAGCCGGCGGCTCGCCATCGACGCGCCGCCGTCGTCGCACCTGACCCGGGCGCGCCTGCCCCGGGCCTATTGGGTCGCCGCCACGACGCTGTTCTGCATGACCGCGGCCGAATGGTGCATCACGGCCTGGGGTGCGGCGTTCGTCGAGGATGCCACCGGGGTGTCCGCCGGCACCGCGATCGGGCTGATGGCGGGCTACTTCGGCGGTGGGCTGGCCGGGCGCGTGCTCGGCAGCCGGCTGGCGCGCCGGTTCGCCCCGGCGCGACTGCTCGCGGTGGCGTTGGCCGTGGCGGCCGCCGGGTTCGTGGTCCTGTGGCCGGCGAAGGCACCCGCGCAGGCGCTGGTCGGGCTGGCTCTGCTGGGGATCGGCATCGGCAACCTGTTCCCGTTGGGGTTGTCGGTGACGGTCGCGCTCGCCCCGGAGCGGGCGACGCTGGCGAGTGCGCGGGCGGTGGTGATGACCTCGTTCGCGGTGCTGCTCGCGCCGCTCACGATCGGGGCGCTCGCGGACGCGGCGTCGCTGCACGTCGCCCTCGGTGTCGTCCCGGTCGCGCTCGTACTCGCGGCGGCGGGGCTGGCACTCGTCCGTCGGGTGTCCACGTGAGCGGGCCGGGCAGCGGTCAGCCGGCGGGCGACTGCCGCGCGGCGCCGGCCCTGGCGGTAGCCGTGCGCCGTTCGGCCGACGCGTGCCGGGCGGCCACGGCGTCCGTCAACCCGGTCGACCCGGCCGGCGCCTGCTCGGGGCGCGGCGGTGGCTTGCGCAGCATGAGCACGAGCAGCGCCGCGATCACCGCAAGGCCGGCCGTGACCAGGAACGCGTCGGCGTCGGCCTTAGCCTGGATGGTGCCCTGGGTCGCCTGGTAGAGCCCGAGCAGCGCGCTCTGGTCGGCGTCGCGGTACTGGGGCAGCCGGAGCGGCGTCTGCAGCGCGTTCGTGTCGGCGGTGAGCTGCGCGCTGGAGCGGCTGACGATCACGCCGACGACCGCAACGCCGAGCGCGGACGCGGCACGCTGCATGACGTTGTTCATCGCGCCGCCGTAACCGACGAGGTGCGGCGGCAGCCAGCTCAGGCCGTTCGTCATGATCGGCATCATGCCCAGCGCGCCGCCGAGCATGGCCAGCATGATCCAGAGGGACACCTCACCCCGGCTCGAGCTGACCGTCAGGCCCGTCATCAGCCACAGGCCGCCGACGGAGCCCAGCATGCCGACCAGCGCCGGCCAGCGCGGCCCGACCCGGTCGTAGAGCCGGCCGGCCAGCGGCACCGCGACGATCATGAGCAGGCCCATCGGCAGCAGCACGAGGCCGGTGTGGCGCGCGTCGAAGCCCTGCACGTTCTGCATGAACTGCGGCACGTAGTACACGACTCCGAACAGCATGATCAGCAGCACGCCGATCAGCAGCAGCGAGTTGACGAACGGCCAGCACCGGAAAATCCGCAGGTCGATCAGTGGGTTCTCGACCTCGTTCTCGATCACCGCGAACAGTGCCAGCGAGAGCACCGCGCTGACCGCCAGTATCAGCACCGGGTACGAGCCCCAGTGCCATTTCTGCCCCTTCGCGGACACCACGATGATCGCCGACAGCCCGTAGCCGAAGGTCAGATAACCCCACCAGTCGAACTTCCCGACCGTCGGGCTGCCCTCCATCTTCGGGATCAGGAACATCCCGACGATCACGGTGAGCAGCCCGATCGGCTCCTTGAACAGGAAGATCCACCGCCAGCTCAGGTCCTGCACGATCAGCCCGCCCAGGGTCGGCCCGAGGCTCGGCGCGACGATCACCCCGAGCCCGTAGAGGCCCATCGCGGTGCCGATGTTCTCCCTCGGCACGATCCGGTAGATCATCGAGATGGTCACGACCGGCACGATGCTGCCCGGGATCGCCGTCAGCACCCGGAACGCGATGAGGCTGTTCAGGTCCCACGCCATGCCGCACAGGCCGGAGCCGACCAGGAACCCGATCAGCGCCGCCCGGTGCACCCTGGTCAG
>DATAYB010000542.1:0-20208 GCA_036272795.1 Pseudonocardia sp. | reverse complement strand
CAGCGACAGCTCGGCGTTCTCGGTGTCGAACGCCTCCAGGATCAGCCGCGCCTTGCCGAGCACCGAGTTCATCGAGTCGTCGGCCGGCGCGCCGGCGACCCCGCCGCCGGACACCGCCGCGGGCCCACCGGGGCGGTACGGGACCGTGGTCATGGTCGGAACCTCCTGGTCGGTCCGGTCGGCTCGCCCTGTTATTCGAGCACTCGAGCGTGGCGGAGCGCCAGGCCTACGCAGGTGAACCGACGCGCGGAGTCGATCAACCGATCCGGTTCTTGGCGAGGAACTCCAAGCTCAGCGCGTTGTACCGCTCGTACTGCTCGTGCTGTGGCCAGTGCCCGCACTCGGGCAGCAGCTCCAGCCGGGCGCCGGGGACCGTCGCGGCCATCCGCTCGGCCTCCGGCACCTCACCGAACGGGTTCTGCCGGCCCCACACGACCAGCGTCGGCGCGCTGATCCGGGCCAGCTTATCGGCGGTGAGCAGGTTGCGGGTGCGGATCTCGAGCTCCTGCAGGCAGAGCAGGTTGGGCAGGTTCGCCACGAAGTCGGGCTGATGGTAGATCCGGTGCCGGACGGCGACCAGCTCCTCGGTGGCGTTCGCGGGGTCGTGCATGAGCAGCCGCATCCTTGCGCGGGTCAGCTCCACGTCGTCGGTGGTGACCGCGCGCGTGGTGGACTCCTTGATCCGCGCCATCACGGTCGGGTTGGCCACCGTGCCGCCGGCGGCGATCAGCTGCAGCGAGGCGACCCGCTCCGGTGCCTCGACGGCCAGCCAGCCCGCCACCCAGCCGCCCAGCGACTCCCCGGCCAGGTGCACCCTCTCGATGCCCACCGCATCCAGGTAGGCCACCAGGTGCTCGACGTAGCGGGGGATCTCGTACCGGTAGTCCGGCTTGCCCGTGTAGCCGTGGCCGAGCATGTCGATGGCGTGGCAGGCGTAGTGCGCGGCGTGCGGCACGAAGTTGCGGGTGAACGCCTCCAGGTGCCCGCTGGTGCCGTGCAGGAACACCAGCGGCTCCCCCTGCCCGGCCCGCAGCGACCGCGTCGGCACGCCGCCCGCGTCCACGGTGGACAGCTCGAAGTCCAGCCCGGCCAGCTCGGTCCAGATGGTCACCGCGTACTCCTCCTCGCTCGAGAGCTGTGCGCGGTATTGGTCGCTATGGCGACCACTACCACTCACAGGGTCTGACCTGCGGGTTCTAGGACGGCTACCGCCATGGCGGTGAGCCATTCGTGCATCGGTTCGTAGGCGAGGCGGGTCGCGGGGGCATGGCCGGTGGCGGCGGCCATGGCCAGCCAGGTGCGGATCTCCTGGCCTCCGTTGCCCGCCTCCCGCTCGAGCTCCTCTGTGGTGCGGTTGGTGAGCTCGGTGCCCTTGCCGGCCTCCAGCAGGGCGAGCAGCTGTTCGTCGAACGCCGGGTTGAGCGCCGGCCGGGCCGCCCGGATGATCTCCCGGCGGCGCGCGTCGTAGTCCTGCCAGTTCTTCCGGCCGTCCAGCCACGCCCGCACCATGAACTCCTCGTCGTCCCCGCGCGGCTCGCGCCAGTCCGGCCACGGCAGCCGGTGCGACAGCCCTCCGGAGCCGATCACCACCACCCGCCGGTCCGCTCCGAACCCGGCCAGCGCGGTCCGCAGCGCCGCCCCGAACCGCTCGCACCGCGCCATCGACGGCAGCGGGTGGGCGAACACGTTCACCACGACCGGCACGATCGGCAGGTCCAGGCCGGCCAGCAGGTACTGGATGGCGTGGCTCTGGCCGTGGTCGATCTGCAGCCGCGCCGAGAACGCCGGCTCGAACTCCCCACCCCGCACCAGCTCGTCCACCAGGAAACTCGCCAGCTCCCGGTCCACCGCCTGCGGGCCCGCCGGCGTGCCGGACTCGCCGCTGGCCACGCACTCCCCCACGCCGATCGTGAACGCCGGGATGAGGTCCAGCCAGAAGCCGCGGAAATGGTTCGAACCGATGATCACCGCCACGTCCGCGCGCGCCGCCGCGATCCGGTCCCTGGCCTCGAACAGTGCAGTCCGGAACCGCTCGGCGCCCGCCTTGTCGGCCGTCTGCTCCCAGTGCGTGTTCATCAGTGTGGTGTGCGATGCACCCACCCCCAGCACGACCTTCGCCCCGCTCACGCCAAGCCCACCTCCGCCCTCGTCCTGGTCAGCGTGTCCACGGCGATGCGCACGAGCGCCTCGGTCAGCCGCAGCGCCTCGCGCACGTCGACCAGGTTCATGCCGAGCGCGAAGTCGACCTCGGTACCGGCGCGATCCTCGGTGACCTTCGGCATGCCGAGGCGCACGGTCGGGATGCCTCGGTTGCGCAGGATGTTGGCGTCGGTGGCGCCGCTCATCCGGGTCACCGGCTCGTGCGGCCGCCCCTCCACGGCCTCCCAAGCCGCCACCGCGCTGCGGCACACCCAGCTCGCCGGGTCGGTCCGCTCACCGGGGATCGCCAGCACCTGCTCGACCTCGTAGTCCACCCCACCAAGCCGCTCGGCGACGTCCGCAAGCGCGGCGGTGAACTCCCGGCGCGCCTGGGCCGGCGTGGTTCGCGGGCTCAGCCGCAGGTCCACCGCGAAGCGGCACTCGGCGGGGGTGAAGGACGCGGTGCGCGCCGCACCGCCGGCGATCCAGGCCACCACGCCCTGCGGCGCCACCAGACCGTCGGTGTGCACCTCGGCATAGCGGGGAAACCACCGCTCCAGGCCGGCGACCAGCTGCCCGGCCAGGTCCACGGCGTTGACGTAGGGCAGCCGGTGCCGCGAGCCGACGTAGGTGTGGGTGCCCCGGACCAGCACCTCGAACCAGGTCAGCCCCACCTCCTCCCACGACACCGTCCAGCCCGGCTTGGCGATCACCGCGCAGTCCGGCCAGACCCCCTGCTCCAGCAGGAACGAACAGCCGACGCCCTGGCCCGTGTTCCGCCGGGGGTTGCCGACGCCGGGGCGGGCGTTGGTCGGCATACCGCCGGCGCCGAACCCGACCAGCAGGTCTCCGGTGAGTGCGCGGCCGGTATCCGCCACCGCCCCCGCCACCGCCTCCGCGGCGGCCAGCACACAGCCGGCATGGCCCTTCGGGTTGGACGCGCCGAGCCCGCGCACCAGGTCGTCGGCCACGTGGGCCACCGGGCGCAGGTCCGCCCGCAGCCGGGGCGCCGACCAGGGCACGTCCTCGTCGGCCCGGCCGCTGGTCACGGTGTCCAGCGGCGCGTAGAGCAACAGGTCAGGGCCGGTGCCGGTGCCGCGAAGGCGTCCCCAGGCGTTGGCCTGCCGGTCGTCCAGCGGCTGGGTACGGGCCGGGACGCCCGCCAGGCGCAGGACCTCGGCCACGTGCTCGGCGAGTGGCGCCTCGTCGCCGGTCGGGCTGGGTACGTCGACCACGCCGGCGATCAGCTCGGTCAGTCGCGCGGTGCTCAGCCGGGCGAGGGCCGCCTCGACCAGTGCGGTCCGGGCGGCTTCGGCGTCGTCGCTGGTCCGGTCGGTGACCGGCCCGGTAGCGGCTGTCGCGGCGGCTTCCGGCCCCGCGGCTTCCGGCCCCGCGGTTCCGGGTGCGTCGGTGCCGGTCCCGGCGGTCATGGGTTGATCCGGTGGACCTGGGTGTTGCTGCCACGCCATCGGCGGGCCCTCGGCGGGACAGCGGTGCGAGGCACGGTGGCGGTGGCGCCGGGCGTCGGGTCTGCGCCGGTGTCGGCCAGCCGCGCGGTGAACCGATGCTCGGCGAGCGCGCGCCACGCGGTGAGCGACACGTCCGGGCGGTAGAGCCGCTCCGGGGGTGCGTCGGTGATGTCGACCATCCAGGCGTCCTGGCCGGAGAACTGGCCGTGGAAGAGCCAGCGGATCGCGCCGAGGTACTTGGCGTAGAACCGGGCCGCGCGCCACCCGCTGACGAAGTTGACCATGATGCCGACGTAGTTGTGGTGCTCCGCGTCGACCGGCACGTAGAACTCGTAGTGGATGAAGTTCGGGTACGCGATGCGCAGGATGCCGGGCATGGCCAGTGACGCGAAGCCGGGGAACCGCTGGGCCTCGATGGTCGGGTCGACCTTCTTCGGCTTGCCCGTGTTGCCGATGTTGAACGTCTCCTTGGGTGGGCGCAGCTTCCACCACCGCTGGTTCGACCAGTGCCCCACGCCCGGGAAGTCGGCGTCCCAGTGCACCTCGTCCTGCACCCGGTAGATCCACCGGCCGCCGGGCACCACGCGTGTGATGTTCCACGTGGGCATCGGCTTGAACAGCCGCCACAGCGACGTCCGGTGCAGGTACTTCGCGTGTCCCTCGTCGAAGCCGTTCTCACACGCGAAGCGCCAGTTCCCCGAGCGGGGCTGGATCCGCCCGCCCAGGGTGAACGGGTTGCCGACGAGCTCCTCGGGCAGCTGCTCGTCGATCGGCGGGGCGGGCTCGCCGGCCAGCGGGATGTACACCCAGACCAGCCCCAGCCGCTCGGCCACCTCGTACGGGGCCACGGTGACCTTGCCCCGGATCGGCGAGTCGGGGCCGTCGGTGATGACCGCGCAGAGCTTGCCGTCGCCGAGGCGGTAGGTCCAGCCGTGGTACGGGCAGCTGATCGTGCCCGGGAACTGCTGGTCGCCCTGGGACAGGGGCACACCGCGGTGCGGGCAGCGGTCGTGCAGCGCATACGCGGTGCCGCCGTCGCGGATCAGCACGAGCCGGTGACCGCAGATCGTGTGTGCGGACGGGGTCCCGGTCACCTGGGAGGACCAGGTCACCGGGTACCAGTAGCCGGGGAACCCGCTGGCGGCCGCGTCGTAGTGCGGCCAGGTCGACCAGTCCTGCCGGCCGGCCGAGCGGGGGCGCACTCGGGTCGGCCCGCCGCCGGGCCGCCGGTCCGACGCCTCGAGCGATGCCATCGTTGCTGCCTCCCACGTCGCGAGCTGTGCCAGGGATGGTGGCCACGCGAGCGGAGTCGTTCCATGGAACGGGTTCGCTGTGCGGACCCACCACTCGATCGGTCGGCCCGGACCGGTCAGCGGACCCGGCGGGTTCCCTCGGCCTCGGGGGCGGCGGCACCATCGCGGGCATGACCGAGCAGCTCGCGACGGGCGACGACCTGGCCGGCCCGGAAGGCAGCTACGCCGACGCCGACGGAGTCCGCTACCACTACCTGGACCTCGGCGCGGGCGACCCGACGATCTTCCTGCACGGCGGCGGACCGGGCTGCACCGCATGGTCGGACTTCGGGCCGGTGGCCGAGCTGTTCGCCCGCGACCGGCGCTGCTACCTGGTCGACATCCTGCAGTACGGCCGCTCGGAGAAGTGCGCGATCACCGGGCCGATGTGGGACTTCCACGCGGCGAAGACGGTCGCCCTGCTGGACACGCTCGGGGTGGCGAGGGCCGACATCGTCTGCAACTCCTGGGGCGGCACGATTGCGCTGGCGCTGGCCGCGCGGTACCCCGACCGGGTCCGCTCGCTGGTCGTCACCGGCAGTATGCCCGTCTTCCACGGCCCGCTGGCACCGCTGCCCGAAGGGGGCCGGCGTGGCCGCGCCGCCCGGGACGCCTACTTCGGCGGGGACGGCCCGAGCCTCGACAAGATGCGCGAGCTGATGGCGCGCCTGGAGTGGTACGACCCCGCCGCGATCCCGGAGCGCACCGTCGAGCTGCGCTACCGGCAGAGCGTCGACGCCGAGGAGATGGCGCTCGCGGCCTCCTCGGACAGCCCCCGAGGCGAGTGGCAGGACCTCGAGGGCGACCTCGGCCGGATCCAGGCGCCGGTGCTGTTCGCCTGGGGCATGCACGACGCCTTCCTCACCCCGGACTACCCGCTGATGCTGGCCGGCATGATCCCGCGTGGCCAGCTGTACGTGATGGACCGCGCCGGCCACCACCTGCAGGAGGAGCGCCCGGTGGACTACTACGAGCTGGTCAGCGGCTTCCTGCGGCAGCAGCACGGCTGAGCGGGCGCTCGGCGGCGGAGCGCCCCTCGATGAGGCAGCCCGCTCACTCCAGCAGGTCGGGCTGCTCCGCGACCAACCGCCGCCAGATGGGCTGGAAGGCGAACCAGCCGACGTCCTCCCTGCCGACCTGCTCGTGGGTCAACCGGGCCGTGGCCGGGGGGATCTCCCGGGGTTCGCCGGCCGCCCTGGCCAGCAGCTCCGCCTGGCAGGAGCGCTCCATGGTGAGGAACCAGAACAGCGCCGAGTCCACGGTCTGCCCGACAGTCAGGTGCCCGTGGTTGGCGAGGATGAGCGCCTTGCCCTCACCGAGGCAGGCGGCGATCCGCTTGCCCTCGTCGGGGTCCAGCACGACCCCGGTGAAGTCCTCGAACACCCCGTGCGAGCCATAGAACGCGCACGCGTCCTGCGTCAGTGGCGCGAGCGGCCGGCCGAGCGTGGCGAACGCCTTGCCGTTGAGGCCGTGCGCGTGCACCGCGCCCACCACGTCCGGGCGGGCCCGGTGGATGGCGGAGTGGATGGCGAACGCGGCCACGTTCAGCGGACCCCGCCCCTCGACGACCTCGCCGACGTCGTTGACCAGGATCAGGTCGCTGGCCCGCACCGCGCCGAACCACGCTCCGAACGGGGCCGTCCAGAAGTGGTCGGTGCGCTCCGGGTCGCGGCAGGTGATGTGCCCGGCGATGCCTTCGTCCAGCCCGAACCGGGACAGCATCCGGTAGCCGGCCGCGACCCGCTGCCTGCGGTGCACGCGCTCCACCGCCGGGTCGTCGAACACCTCGGGCGCCGGGATGTTGTCACCCCGGCCCTCCGCCTCCACAGCTCCGGTCACAGCCCCTCCGTTCTAGAGCTTCACCCCGTACCGGCCGAGCAGCCGGCGGGCCACGATCCGCAGTACGCGGTCGAACACGAACCCGAGCAGGCCGAGGGTGATGATGCCGACGAACACCCAGTCGATCCGGCCGTAGTTTCGGGAGGTCCAGATCAGCGCGCCGAGGCCGACCTGCGCCGCCACGATCTCCGCCGACACGATCGTCAGGAAGCTGTTGCCCATGGCCAGCCGGGCGCCGGTGACCACGTGCGGCACGGTCGCCGGCAGCACCACGTGGCGCAGGGTCTGCCAGCGCCCGGCGCCGAGGCTGGCGGCGGCGCGCAGCTTCGACTCGCTGACCGCGAGCACCCCGGCGACGGTGTTGAGCGTGACGATGAAGACGGACGTGTAGAAGATCAGCACGACCTTCGAGCTCTCCCCGATGCCGAACCACACCACGGCGAGCGTGACGAACGCGACCGGCGGGATGAACCGGAAGAACTCGATGTACGGGTCCAGCAGCGTCCTGACCAGCCGCATCCGGCCCATCACCAGGCCGACCGGCGCCCCGACCAGCAGCCCGAGCCCCCAGCCGATCAGGATCCGCCGTGACGACGCGAGCATCGAGTTGAACAGCGTGCCGTCCTTCGCCAGCTCGACCGCCGCCGCCAGGGTCTCCGCCGGTGAGGCCAGCAGCGCCGGGCCGAACCGCACCGCGAGCAGCTGCCACACCACCAGGCCGAGCAGCACGGAGGCCAGCGTGGCCAGCACCGCGCGGTGCCCGTCGCGGCGGGCGTGGGCGGCGCGGCCCGGCGGGGCGGCGACGGGTTCCGCGGTCAGGCTCATGCCGGCTCCCCGCGACCGGAGTCGTGACCCGCGTCCCGCTGCTCCGGGTCCGCATCGAGGTCGAGGTCGAGGCCCTGGTCGCGCAGCGCGGCGCGCACCTCGTCACCGATGTCGCGGCGCAGCCGCCGCTGCAGCGCGAGGAACCCGGGGGACGTCTCGTCCCTCGGCCGGGGCAGCTCGACGGGGTACAGGGACTTGATCCGGGCGGCGGGCCCCGCCGTCATCACCGCGATCCGGTCGGCCAGGGTGATCGCCTCGCCGATGTCGTGGGTGACGAAGACGACCGTGCAGCCGGTGGCTGCGCGGATCCGGTCCATCTCGCGCTGCAGGACCAGCCGGGTCTGCGCGTCCAGGGCACCGAAGGGCTCGTCCATCAGCAGCACCCGGGGCTGGTTGGCCAGCACCCTGGCGATCTGCACGCGCTGGCGCATGCCGCCGGAGAGCTGGTCGGGCAGCTTGTCCGCGCAGTGCCGCAGCCCGACCAGGCCGAGGTACTCGTCGGCGATCGTGGCCTGCTCGGCGCGGCCGGCCCCGCGCATCCGGGGCCCGAAGGTCACGTTGCGGCGCACCGACTGCCAGTCGAAGAGCGCGTCGCTGCTCTGGAACACCATGCCAAGGTCAGGACCGGGGCCGGTGACCGGCGCGCCGTCCACGGTGACGGCGCCGGAGCGCGGTGCCAGGAACCCGGCGAGCGCGGAGAGCAGCGTCGACTTGCCGCAGCCGCTCGGCCCGAGCAGGCAGACGAACTCACCAGGCGCCACGTCCAGGGACACCTCGGCGACCGCGTGGAAGTCGCCGAACCAGATGTCCACGCGGTCCAGCCGGGCGGCCGCGCCGGTCGCCCCGGTCGCGGTGCCGCGACGAGCGGGCACCGACACCTCGGCGGCCATCAGCGGCCACCGGCCTGGGCGTGCTGGCTGTACCAGCCCTTCAGCAGAGCAGCCGAGACGTCCGGCCTGGCGTCCATCTTGTGGGTGGCCACGAAGAAGTCGGCGACCTGGCCGGCCGACGCCACGTCCGCATCGGTCAGGTCACGGACCTTGAAGTCGATCTCCCGCACGGCCTGCAGCGTCTGGTCGGGCGGGACCTTCGCGGCCTTCTCTGTCGCGGCCGCCGCCGCGTTCGGGTCGCTCTCGGTGCGCTGGGCTGCCTGGTCGAGCGCCGCGGCGATCTTGGCAACCGTGCCCTGGTTGGCCTGGATCCAGTCGTTGTCGCCGATCAGCCATTGCACGTACGACAACCCGAAGTCACCGGTGTTGCCGACGATCCGGCCACCCGCCGCCACGCCCTTGGTTGGCCACGGCTCCCACAGGATGTAGCCGTCGATGTCGCCCTTCTGCATCAGCGCCGGCATCTCCGGCGGGCCGGCGGTGACGAAGTGAACGCTCGCCGGGTCGACGTGGTGCGCCTGCAGGTAACGGGTGGCGGCCAGCTCGGAGAGGCCCGGCACCACGCCCATGGTGACCGGGTGCCCGGGGTCGGCGTGCGGCGCGAACACCGTCTTCAGGTAGAGCCCCGACTGCTCGTAGGCCAGCAGCGCACGCAGCCCCGGGTTCTGCCGCAACTGGCCGACCGTCGTCACGTCGGAGCTGCCGGCGAGCTGGATCTGGGCGGTGGCGAGCGCGCTCACCGCCTCGCCCCCGGTCCCGAACTGGACGATCTCCACGTCCACGCCGTGCGCCTTGAACAGGCCCTGCTCGGCGGCCAGGAAGAACGGTGCGTACGACGCGTCAATACCCACCGCGACCCGGACGTGGGGGCCGGCGCCGCTCGGGCCGGCAGAGTCCGTCGACCCGGCCGAGCACGCCGTGGCGGCCACCGAGACCACCACAGCCACCGCACAGAGAATGGCGAACCGCCACCCGGAGAACCGTCGCTTCATGCCGCCTCGATCCACTGGGCGAGAGCACCCCGGGTAGCCACGTCGCCGGGCCGGGCCGCTCGTCGAATGTCGTTCGGGTGTGCCGGGCACGGTAGGCAGCCGTGGCGGCCACCACACCCGATCGGGTCCGCTCACCGGACCACCGCTTCTACTGCTCGCGGTGGTCGAAGACCCGGCGGGTCTTGCGCTCGGTGCGGGGCAGCGCGCCGAACGGGACGAGCTCGACGTCCATCCGCAGCCCGGTCGAGGTGCGCAGCGCGGCGGCCAGCTCGTCGGCGAGCCCGGCCAGGTCGGAGCCCTCGGCGCTCTCGACGCCTTCGACCAGCACGCTGACCTCGTCGCGGCCGGCCGGGTCGCGCCGCACATGCACCTGGAACTCCGGCCCGCAGTCGTCGCGGGCCGCCAGCACGCCGTCCACCTGGGCGGGCAGGAAGATCACGCCGCGCACCTTGATCTGGTCGTCGGAGCGGCCCATCAGCCGGCCGATCCTCGGGTACGGACTGCCGCACGGGCACGGCTCCGCGATGGCGTACGTGAGGTCCCGGGTGCGGTAGCGGACGAGCGGCAGGGCCCGCTTCGTCAGCGTGGTGACCACCGCCTCGCCGACCTTGCCCGGCGGTACCGGCGTGAGTGTCTCCGGGTCCAGGATCTCCACGTGGAAGTGGTCGCTCCACACGTGGATGCCCTCGTGGCGGGCGCACTCGATGCCCGCGCCCGGCCCCCACAGCTCGGTCAGCCCGTAGATGTCGAACGTCTCGATACCGAGCAGCGACTCGATCGAGCGGCGCACCGACTCGCCCCACCGCTCCGAGCCGAGGATCCCGACGCGCAGGCCGAGCTCGCCGCGCAGGTCGCGCTCCCGGACCAGCTCGCCGAGCAGCAGCGCGAACGACGACGTGGCGCCGAGCACCGTGGCGCCGAGCTGTCGCAGCATGTCCAGCTGCAGCTCCGTGTTGCCGGGGCCGCTCGGTACCGCCATCGCGCCGACCCGCTCGGCCCCGGCCTGGAACCCCGCCCCGGCCGTCCACAGTCCGTAGCCCACCGCGATCTGCACCCGGTCCTCGGCGCCGACGCCGGCGTAGCGGTAGCAGCGGGCGAACATCTCCGTCCAGTTCGCCACGTCGGCGGCGGTGTACGGGCAGACCGTGCGCCGCCCGGTGGTGCCCGAGGACGCGTGCACCCGGACGATCTCGCGGGCCGGCACGGCAGACAGCTCACCCAGCGGCGTGTCCCGCAGCTCCGCCTTCGTAGTGAACGGCAGCCGCGCGAGGTCCTCCTCGGTCTTGATCTCCTCCGGCCCTACCCCGGCCGCGTCCAGCTTGGCGCGCAGCATGGCCGAGCCGGCGTAGGCCCTCTCCAGCGCGGCGCGCAGCGCGTCGACGTCCAGCGACCCGGGCGTCACCGGTGCACCAGCAGCCGCTCGGGCCCCCGGAAGTCCAGCGTCGGCTGCCAGCTCGGTTGGTCCTCGGCGAGCCGGAGCGCCGGGTAGCGGTCCAGCACGGCAGGCAGCACGACCCGCATCTCCGCCCTGGCCAGCGCCGCGCCGAGGCAGTAGTGCGCGCCCTGGGCGAAGCCGACGTTCGGCCCCTCGCGGCGGGAGATGTCGAAGCGGTCCGGGTCGGTGAAGGTGTCCGGGTCCCGGTTCGCCGCGCCGATCATGGCGATCAGCGGCTGGCCGGCCCTCAGCGCGAGGCCGCGCAGCTCGCGGTCCCGGTCGGCGATCCGCGCGGCGATCTGCACCGGCCCCTCGAACCGGATCGACTCCTCGATCGCGGTGTCCAGCAGCTCGGGCTCGGCGCGCAGCAGTTTCAGCTGGTCCGGGTGGCGCAGCAGGGTCAGCAGGGCGTTGCTGAGCATGTTCGTGGCGGTCTCGTGGCCGGCCGTCATCAGGAACAGGGCGTTCGCGTACAGCTCGTCGACGCTGAGCCGGTCACCCTCGTCAGTGGCGGCGATCATCGCGCTGAGCAGGTCCGGCCCGGGCGCTCGCCGGCGCTGTTCGACCAGCTCCGCCATCAGCTCGCGCATCCGCGCCATGCTCCCGTTCGCGCGGGCGGCCAGCTCCGGGGTGAGCGTGCCCGACCCGACCACCAGCACGATGTCCAGCGCCCAGGCCCGGAACGCGGCCCGCGACTCCTCCGGGATGCCCAGTAGCGCGGCTACCACCGTGGCCGGCAGGGGGTAGGTCAGGTCACCGTGCAGGTCGACCACGCCCTGGCTGCCATCGGCCCGGTCCACGGCGTCCAGCAGTCCCTCGGTGACCTGTTCGATCATCGGGCGCGCCGCCTCGACCATGCGCGGCGTGAACGCCTGCGTGAGCAGCCGCCGTACGCGCCGATGATCAGGCTGGTCGGTGAACACCACGATGTCGCGCAGCGTCTTTTCGAGCAGCCCGACCTCGGCACGCACCCCGTCGGGCAGCGGGCGCAGGATCGCGCCGACCCGGTCCGAGCTGAGCGTCGGGTCCTGCAGCGCCGCGCGCACATCGTCGTAACGGAACAGAAACCGGCCGGTCGGCGCCCCGTCCTCGGCGGCGGCCCGAATCTCGCGGTAGATCGAGTACGGGTCGGCGAGGCCTTCGGGCTCCAGCAGACGGCGCACGACCTGGCCGACGGACCATGACTCGCTCATATGCAGACTGTGTTGGGCCGCCGTCGCGCGCGCAAGGCGGCGGGTTCGCTCGGTGAACCCGGTGACGGAGCCGGCCTCCGCGGGACCGCGGCGACTCACGACCGACCCACGCCGGCCCCCTGAATGTGACACGGCGATTACTTCGAGTGAACATAGCCCCGCGACACTGGAGGCATGATTACTTTCAGTGAACCCGTGTTGACGTCCGCCCAGCTACACGCGTCCACCATCGCGGCGCAGCTGCACCGGATCACCGAGCGGCTCGCCACGCCGGACTCCGACCCCAACCGGCTGCGTTCCCAGCTGCTCGCCGCGCAGCGCGACGTGCTGGAGACGCTCGTCGAGCTGAACGCGGTCCTCGGCGGGCCCGCTCTCTACCCCTTGCCGGGCCCCGCCGCGGCCTGATCCCGCGCCTACTCCCCCACCTGATCTCCGGCCCGCGCCGGCAGAGGCCTGGCCCGGTCAGGCTGACCGTGTGACGGGACGGATCACCGGCGGGTTGAGCCGGGCGAAGCCTTCCTGCTGCTGGTAGGCGAAGTACGGGTAGGGCGCGGTCCGGTCGCTGGCGGCGTCCAGCAGGGTCAGCTGCTCGGCGGTCAGCTCCCAGCCCAGGGCGCCGAGGTTCTCCCGCAGCTGCTCCTCGGTGCGCGCGCCGATCAGCACGGTCGCCACGGTGGGCCGCCGCAGCAGCCAGTTCAGGGCGATCTGCGGCACGGTCCGGCCGGTCTGCGCGGCGACCTCGTCGAGCGCGTCGACGACGGTGTAGAGGCGATCGTCGTCCACCGGCGGGCCGAACGCGGCGGTCTCGTGCAGGCGGCTGCGCGCCGGCAGCGGGCTCCCTCGGCGGATCTTGCCGGTCAGCCTGCCCCAGCCCAAGGGGCTCCACACCACGGCGCCCACGCCCTGGTCGAGCCCCAGTGGCAGCAGCTCCCACTCGTAGTCGCGCCCGACGAGTGAGTAGTACACCTGGTGCGCGACGTGCCTCGGATGGCCGTACCGCTCCGCCACCGCCAGTGACTTCATCAGCTGCCAGCCCGCGAAGTTGGAAGCACCGATGTAGCGCACCTTGCCGGCCCTCACCATGTCGTCCAGCGTGGCCAGCACCTCCTCCACCGGGGTACCGGCGTCGAAGGCGTGCAGCTGGAACAGGTCGATGTGATCGGTGCCGAGCCGGCGCAGCGCGCCCTCACAGGCCCTGATCAGCCGCGATCGCGACGAGCCGGCGTCGTCCGGGCCGTCTCCCATCGGCAGGCTGGTCTTGGTGGACAGGATCACCCGGTCGCGGCGGCCCTTGATCGCCTGCCCGAGCATCCGTTCGGACTCGCCCTCGGAGTACACGTCGGCCGTGTCGAACATCGTCACCCCGGCGTCGAGGCAGAGGTCCACGATCCGGCGCGCCTGCGCCGCGTCGGTGTCGGCCCACGCGCTGAACAGCGGACCCCGCCCACCGAACGTTCCGGCACCGAACGACAGCGCGGGCACCTTGAGCCCTGACGCGCCCAGTCGCCTGTACTCCATGTCCAACTCCTTGTCGCTAACGGTTCTCGCGTTCCGTTATGATCCTGCCTGTCTTCACGGTACGGCGCAACTAACGAAACTGGAGACCCGTTATGGACGGTGATGTGGAAGCAGAGGCCGACGCCGCGGAACCCGGCACGGTCCGCCCTGGTGGCCGCACAGCGCGGGTCCGCGAGGCCGTGCTGCGGGCCGCCGGTGACGCTCTGGCCGAGCACGGCATCGCGCGCCTCGACCTGGCCGATGTGGCCCGCCGCGCCGGCGTCGGCAAGACGACCGTGTACCGCCGCTGGGGCACGCTCACCGGACTCGTGGCCGACCTGCTCGCGGAGATGGCCGAGCACTCCCTGCCCCGCACCGACGCCGGCAGCCTGCTCGGCGACCTGACGGCCAACGCCCGACTGGTCCAGCGCACCCTGGCCGACCCCCGCCAGGGCGCCCTGTTCAAGGCGGTGCTCACGGCGGCCACCTGCGACCCGGACGCCGCCGCCGCGCTGCACCACTTCTACGCCGTACGGGTGGCCGAGTGGGCGCCGTGCGTCGACCAGGCCGTCCGGCGGGGCGAACTGCCCGGGGAGACCGACGCCGACGAGGTGATCCGAGCCGTTTCCGCGCCGCTCTACTACCGGCTGCTGACCACCGACCGGCCGCTCGACGAGGCCGCCGCCGACCGGGCCGCCGAAGCCGCCTGGGCCGCCGCCCGCGCCGGCGCCTACGACCGCCCCGCCGGCTGAACCCACGGGAGCTCGGTGGCGGGGCCACGGCGGCCGCTGCAATGATCCACCACGACACGGTGATCCGCCACGACCCGAGGGGGAACCATGGGATTCTACGAAGAGCAGGTCGTGCCGAGGATCATCGACGTCACCTGCGGCATGAAGATGATCCAGCCACTGCGGCAGCGGGTCTGCGCGGGGCTGACCGGCGACGTCGTGGAGATCGGCTTCGGCTCCGGCCTGAACGTGCCGTTCTACCCGGCGGCGGTCAAAGAGGTCGCCGCGGTCGAGCCCGCCGACCTGGGCTGGAAGCTCGCCGGCAAGCGGCTGGCGGCCAGCACGGTGCCGGTGAAGCGCTCCGGCCTGGACGGCCAGTCACTGCCGTTCCCGGACGACAGCTTCGACACCGCGCTGTCCACCTGGACGATGTGCACCATCCCGGACGTCTCGGCCGCGCTGGCCGAGGTGCGGCGGGTGCTCAGGCCGGGCGGCACGCTGCGCTTCGTCGAGCACGGCCTCGCGCCTGACGAGTCTGTACGCCGGTGGCAACGGCGCCTCGAACCCCTGCAGAAGCGCCTGTTCGCCGGCTGTCACCTGGCGCGGCCGATCGCCACGCTGGTCGGCGACGCCGGCTTCACGGTCACCGAGCTGGACGTGTTCTACGAGCCCGGCGCGCCCAAGCCGATGTCGGCCATGTCCCTGGGCGCCGCCCAGGCCCCCTGACCTGACTTGGTACAGACCCGTGAGTGGTGAGTGGAGTCCTGACCCCACTCACCACTCACGGGCTAGGAACGGTCAGCCGCGCAGGCGGTCGGCGCTGGCGTAGATCGACTGGTACTCGAGGTAGTTGTTCAGCGCCTCCGGGCCGAGCTCACGCCCGATGCCGCTGTCCTTCATGCCACCGAACGGCGCACCCAGGTCCAGGTTGTAGTAGTTGACGCCGATGGTGCCGGTGCGCACGCGGCGGGCGACGTCGACGCCCCGGTCCTCGTCGGCCGTCCACACCGAGCCGCCGAGACCGTAGTTGCTGTCGTTGGCGATGGCGACGGCCTCGTCGTCGGTCTCGTACGGGATCACCGCGATGACGGGGCCGAACACCTCTTCGCGGGCCAGCTGGTCGGTGTTGCGGACGTCGGCGAACACGGTCGGCTCGATGAACCAGCCCCGGTCCTGGTCGGCGGGGCGGCCGCCGCCGGTGATCAGCCGGGCGTCGCTGTTCTTACCGACCTCGATGTAGCCGAGCACGCGGTTCAGGTGGGTCTCGCTGGCCATCGGGCCGCAGGTCGTGGCCGGGTCGAGCGGGTTGCCGACGGTCAGCTCGCGGGCGTAGCTGGCGACCGCCTCGACCACCTCGTCGTAGCGCGAGCGGGGCGCCAGGATCCGCGACTGCGTGGTGCAGGTCTGGCTGTTGTTCATGAACGACGCCGTGCCGAGGCCGCCCTTGAAGATGTCGATGTCGCCGTCGTCGAGGAAGATCGCCGCCGACTTGCCGCCCAGCTCGAGCGTGCAGCGGCGGATCAGCCGGCCACACTCGCCGCCGATGATCCGGCCGGCCGCCGTCGACCCGGTGAACGCGATCTTGTCGACCAGCGGGTGCGTGACCAGTGAGGCCCCCGCCTCCCGGCCGGCCAGCACGATGTTCAGCACGCCCGGCGGCAGGCCGGCCTCGGCGGCGGCGTCACCCAGCACGTAGGAGTCCAGGGCGGTCTCCGGGGACGGCTTGAGCACCACGGTGCACCCGGCCGCCAGTGCGGGGCCGAGCTTGAACATGGCGAGCGCGAGCGGGTAGTTCCACGGCGTGATCGCGCCGACGACGCCCACCGGGGTGCGCCGCACGATCGTCGCGCCGGACGCGCTCGGCCGGACCTCCTCGAGCGGGAAGTCCTTGATCAGGTTCGCGTACAGCTGCAGCAGCCCGGCGGGCGCCGCGCCGTTGAACGCGGTGGACAGGGTGATCGGCATGCCGTTCTCGCGGCTGACCAGGGTGCTGGTCGCGTCGGCTCGGGAGGCGAGCGCGGCGGCGAAGCGCAGCATCACCTCGGAGCGCTCGGCTGCGGTGCTGCGCCCCCACGGGCCGGTGTCCAGCGCGGCGCGGGCGGCCCGGACGGCGGCGTCGATGTCGGCGTCGGTACCGAGCGCGGCGACCCCGATCGGCTCGCCGGTGGCGGCCTCGATGGCCTGGTGCCGCTCAGCGCCTCGAGGTTCCACCCACTCCCCGTTGATGAAGAAGCGCGTGCGGTCCAGGTCGGTCTGCTGGTCGACAGTGGCTGTCACAGGATCCCTCCGGCATGGGGCGGCTACTTTGCTGCTGCGTGGCAGTCTGCTCCTCGACCACGGCCACACGCCACAGAAAGATCCGCGTCAGCGGCGGAATTGCTCAGGTCCAACCGAATGTGCGGCCCCGACCCGGTCACTCGGCGGGCGGCTCGCCGTCCGAGCTGCTGGTCCGGACGTTGCGCACGATGTCGCGGCCGAACGTGACGTCGAGCCGCTCGGAGACCGCGAGCTGCAGCACCGCGAGCATGGCGTCACCGGACACCTTGCGCAGCTGCTCGATCGTCTCGTACACCTGCGGCCACTTCGCGTCGGGCCGGCCGGAGTCGTCGAACGGGCGCCAGACCTCACCGAGGAAGAGCTCCACGTAGATCTTGGCAATGCCGTCGGCGTGCTTGCGCAGCTCCTCGAGAACGTCCAGCGACCGGGTCAGCGGGATGCCCATCTCGACCATCGACTGGGCCACGCCCATCAACCGGGGACTGACCTCCTCGTACTGGTCATCCCCCACCTCGCGGAGCATGTCCAGCTTGAGCGCCCTGCGCAGCAGGCCGGCACCGTCATCGCCGAAGCGCTCCTGCAGCTCGTCCACGTGCACGATCTGGCGCTGCTCGGCGGCGAACAGCTCGCGGACCCTGCGGATGAAGTGCACCACCTGCTCGGTGGAGCCGCCGGTCGTGTCCAGCAGCTTCTTGATCGTGTCGAGCTTGACACCCTCGCCCTGCAGCTCCTTGATCAGCTCGAGCCTGGCCCCGTGACCGGGGCCGTAGTAACCGGTACGGGCGCGGACCTGCGGCGGAGGCAGCAGACCCCGGGCTTGGTAGGCGCGGATGTTCCGCACGGTGACGCCACTGACCCTGGCCAGCTCGTCAATGGTCCGCCACTCGACACCGTCAAGTTCGGTCGTCATGTGACACAGCTTAACATGCCACCCTCCTTGCCATGTGACATCAATCTGTGTTCTCCTGATGTCATGTTCCGAGTTGCTCCGCCGCGCCGCCCCAGCCGGCTGCTCGCGGCTGCCACGACACTGACCACACCGCTGCTGCCCGAGGACTTCCTCGGCCTGGTCGCCCCGCTGTGGTCGACCACTGCACTGCGCGGCCGGGTGGTCGCCGTCCACCCCGAGACCGAGCGCGCCGCGACCCTGCGGATCCGCCCGGGACGGGGCTGGACCGGTCACCGCGCCGGCCAGTACGTCCGGATCGGGGTGGACGTCGACGGCGTCCGCCAGTGGCGTACGTACTCGCTGAGCAGTCCCGAGAGAAGCGCCGGCGGAACGAGGATCGGCGCAAAGTCGCCGGCCGACCATTGTCTGTCGATCACCGTGCAGGCCCTCGACGGCGGCACCGTCTCGCCGCACCTCGTGCACTCGACCCCGGTCGGCACGATCGTGCACCTGGAGGCCGCCGACGGGGACTTCGTGCTGCCCGCGCAGGTCACCACGCCCCTGCTCATGATCACCGCCGGCAGCGGCATCACGCCGGTGATGAGCATGCTGCGCACGCTCGCCCAGCGCGGCCCGCTGCCCGACCTGGTACTGCTGCACAGCGCGCCGAGCGCGGCCGACGTGATCTTCCGCGACGAGCTGCGCGCGTTGGGTGCCCAGGTGCGCCACACCGGTGTCGAAGGGCGGCTGGACCTGGCCGAGCTGGACACCCTGTGCCCCGACTGGCGCGACCGGGAGGCGTACGTGTGCGGCCCGAGCGGCCTGCTCGACGCCGCCGAGGCGCACTGGTCGGACCGGCCGGAGCGGCTGCACGTGGAGCGATTCACCCCGCCGACGCGCAGCACCGGGGGTACCGGCGGCACGGTCCACTACGGCGGGGCCGACCCCGTCGAGGTTGCCCCCGACACCAGCCTGCTGGAGGCCGGTGAGGCCGCGGGCGTGCTGCTGCCCAGCGGCTGCCGGATGGGCATCTGCTTCGGCTGCGTCCTGCCCCTGCGCGACGGCCAGGTTCGTGACCTGCGCACCGGCGAGGTGCACGGCGAACCCGGCGACCTGATCCAGACCTGCATCTCAGGCGCGAGCGGCGCGGCCCGCCTGGACACCACGACGACCCGAGGAGACTCATGACCGTCACCCTGCCCAGCGGCATCACCACCACCCACCCGGTCCGGCCGCCCCGGCTGCGCCCCGTGCCGTCCACGCCGGCCCCCGAGGCCAGTGGCCTCACCCCGGCACAGGTCGAGGAGCTCGGCCGCCGGCTCGACGAGATCCGCGACCGGATCCTGGAGAGCCGGGGCGCCTCCGACGCCGAGTACATCCGCCGGATCATCGGCATCCAGCGGAAGCTGGAGATCGGCGGCCGCGCGCTGCTGTTCGCCGGCGTGCTGCCGCCGGCATGGCTGGCCGGCACCGCGCTGCTCTCGGTCTCCAAGATCCTGGAGAACATGGAGATCGGGCACAACGTGATGCACGGCCAGTGGGATTGGATGCGCGACCCGAAGATCCACTCCAGCACCTGGGAGTGGGACCTGGTCAGCGACTCGAAGAGCTGGAAGCACTCCCACAACTACATGCACCACACGTACACCAACGTCGTCGGCAAGGACCGTGACGTGGGCTACGGCATCCTGCGGCTGTCGGAGGAGCAGAACTGGTCCCCGTACTACCTGGGCAACCCGGTGTACAACTTCCTGCTCTCGCTGTTCTTCCAGTGGGGTGTGGCGCTGCACGACCTGGAGGTCGAGAAGGTCGCCAGCGGCGAGAAGTCGAAGAAGGACGTCTGGCACCAGATCAAGGGCATCGGCCGCAAGATGCGCCGCCAGTTCACCAAGGACTACCTGGTCTTCCCGGCGCTGGCCGGCCCGTTCTTCCTGCCCGTGCTGACCGGCAACCTGACCGCGAACCTGGTGCGCAACATCTGGTCGCACGCGGTGATCTTCTGCGGGCACTTCCCGGACGGCACCGTGCAGTTCACCGAGGAGCAGCTCGAGGGCGAGACGCGGGGCCAGTGGTACCTGCGCCAGATGCTCGGCTCGGCGAACCTGGACGGCGGGCCGCTGTTCCACCTGATGACCGGCAACCTCAGCTTCCAGATCGAGCACCACCTGTTCCCCGACCTGCCCAGCAACCGGTACGCCGAGATCGCGCCGCAGGTCAGGGCCCTGTGCGCCGAGTACGACCTGCCCTACACGACCGGCAACCTCGGCACCCAGTACGGCCAGGTGCTGCGCAAGATCAATCGCCTGGCGCTGCCGCCGAAGCACGTCCGCCCGCACGAGCTCTGACCTGTGAGTGGTGTTGGTCGCTAATAGCGACCAACACCACTTACAGGTCTTGAGCTCGTAGCTTGGCGAGGCGGTCCAGGGTTGCGGTGAGCTCGGTGAGCAGGTCGTCGAAGACCTCGGCGACGGGGCGGACCCGGTTCATCCGGCCGACGATCTGGCCGACCGGCATGGCAACCACGTCCGGGTCGGCGGACTGCGCGATGCGCGCGTGCGCCTCGCTGACCAGCAGGTTCTGCAGCGGCATCGGCAGTGGCGCCGGCGCGTCCTGTGCCGTCCACGCCTGCGTCCAGCGGGTCTTGAGCAGCCGCGCGGGCTTGCCGGAGTAGACGCGCGAGCGCACGGTGTCCGACGAGCCGGCGGCGAGCAGCGCGCGCTGGGTGGCCGAGCCGGGCACA
>DATAYB010000541.1:0-7085 GCA_036272795.1 Pseudonocardia sp. | reverse complement strand
CCCACCAGAACCGTTCCCCACCCCCACCGGACACGCCGGCGGCAGTCGCGGCGGGACTCAGAGGACCGGGCTTGGTGAAGCCTGCCCGAACCACAGTCCGCCCGCCCATTCGCGCATCTTGGGCTGGCCCATCAGGTGCTGTGCCATCGTGATCAGGTCACGGTGGTGGCGTTCCAGCGGGCCACCGCGCTGGATGCCAGCGGTGCCGACGGTCTCGATCAGCACCGCGACGGCGTCGCGGCACGTCGTCACGGTGTGTACGAAGCATCCGGCGAGCTGGGCACGCGCGGTGAAATCGGGTGGGTCGCCCGCCTCGAGCACCGCCCAGAAGCCGCCGAAGGTGTCGTCGACGTAGCTGCGCGCGGAGCCGACCATGGCCTGTGCGCGGGCGACGGCGGCGCGTACCCGGGGCTCGTCCCGCGCCAGGATCATCTCCGGCATGCTGACCTTGGCGCTGAGCAGGTCCATTGCGACGTCGAGCGCGTCGGCCGCCACCCCGAGCGGGACCGCGACCACGTTGGCGACGAGCAGCCCGGGCCAGCGGTACAGGGTCTCCTCGCGGTTGGTCCGGGCGAAGCCGAACGTGTGCCCGGCCGGCACGAACTGCCCCTCGACGGAGTAGTCATGGCTGCCCGACCCGCACAGTCCGGTGGTGTGCCAGGTGTCGTGCACGGTCACCTGGCTCGCGGGGAGCAGGGCCACCCGCGACTCGGGCCGGCCGTCGGGGCCCAACCGGGGCCGGCCGTTCTCGGTCACCACGGCGCCGGCCGAGACCACGTCGGCGTGGCTGACCCCGCTGCCGAACGACCACCGCCCGGACAGCCGGTAGCCGCCGTCGACCATCTCGAGCGTGCCGGCCGGAATGATCCACCCCGCGGTCACCAGGTCGAGCTCGGGGTAGAGATCCCGCGCGTCGGTCTCGGCGAGGAAGGCCCCGTAGTACCCGCTGTCCGACCCGATCATGGCGCACCACCCGGCGGAGCCGTCCGCCCTGGACAGCGTCTCGATGACCCGGAGCTGGGTGAGCAGGTCCACCTCCGGACCGCCCCAGGCGCCGGGCATGGTCATCCGGAACACCCCCGCGCCGCGCAGGGCCTCGACGACGGGTGGGGTCAGCCGGCGGGCCGCCTCGACCTCGGCGGCGTGCTCGCGGAGCAGGGGGGCGATCCGCTCGGCGTTGGCCAGGATGGCCGCGCCGTCCAGCGGGGCGCCGTCGGCGCCCGGCTCGGGCCCGGCCGAGGGAGAGGTCTCGATCGTCGTCACGCGCCACCTCAGCAGTTGGGGTCGGCCAGCGGTGCGGCTCGGCCAGCAGTGCGGGTCGGCGGCCATTCAAGCAGTGGACCTGCGCTATTGGATGAGTATCCGCGACTCAATACCTTCCAACGAGGTACCCGGATACCTACCCTGGGCGAATGCTCACGAGCTGGCCGCTGCTCGGCCGCCGGGAGGAGATGACACTCCTGCACCGGCTCGTCACCGAGGGCGGTGGCGGCGCCGTGGTGCTGTCCGGCGCGGCGGGGGTGGGCAAGACCCGACTGGCCAACGAGGCGCTCCGGCTCGCGACCGAGGCCGGTCGGGTGACCGCGTGGGTGGCGGCCAGCCGCGCGTTGGCGGAGATCCCCTTCGGCGCGTTCGCGCACCTGCTGCCGGACGGACCCGGGCTCAGCGGCAGCCCGCTGGACGTGTTGCGCCGCGCCCACGGCGAGCTGCGCCGGCGCAGCCCGGACCGCGCGCTGGTGCTGGGCGTAGACGACGCGCACCTGCTCGACGACGCCTCGGCCGGCCTGGTGCACCAGCTCGCCGCCTCCGGTACCGCCGTGGTGGTCGCCACCGTGCGCGACGGCGCCGCCGGCTCGGAGTCGGTCCGGGTGCTGTGGCGGGGCGCCCGGGTGGAGCGGCTGGAGCTCGGACCGCTGACCCGTGCGGTGGTGGGCGAACTGTTGGCCTCGGTACTGGCCGGCCAGGTCGACACCGCAACCGGCCACCGGATGTGGCAGGCCAGTGAGGGCAACGTGCTGGTGCTGCGCGAGCTGGTGCGGCTCGGTACCGAGCAGGGCCTGCTGGCGCGGCGGCACGGCGTGTGGAGCTGGCGTGGCCGGCTGCGCTCCTCGGGCCGGCTCACCGAGCTGATCGACGAGCGGCTGGCCGGGCTGGAGCCGGAGCATCGGCATGCGCTGGAGGTGCTGGCGGTCGGTGAGCCGCTACCCACGGCGCTGTTCGAACGGGTCGTCGGCGCGCACCTGCTCGAGGGGCTGGAGGCGGAGGGCCTCGCGGCGGTCACCCCGCCGGACGCCTGCGACAGCATCCAGCTGGCGCATCCGCTCTACGGCGAGGCGGTGCGCGCCCAGCTCGGACCGCTGCGGCGCCGCGCGATCTGCCGCGAGCTGGCCTCCGAGGGTGCCGGCGGCGGCTGCGACATCCTGCGGCTGGCCGGGTGGCAACTGGACAGTGGCACAGAGCTGGACGCCGCCACGCTGACCACCGCCGCCGGGCGCGCCAGCCACCTCGGCGACCACCACCTCGCCGAGCGGTTCGCCCGTGCCGCCATCGCGGGCGGTGGCGGAGTTACGCCGGGTGTGCTGCTGGCCGAGTCCCTGCAGGCCCAGGGCCGGATGGCCGAGTGCCGTACCGAGCTCGACCGGCTGGACCTGGTCTCGGCCGAGCCGCTGGAACGCACCCGGTGGGCGATCACCGCGGCGACCGGCGCGTTCTGGGGCGATTCCGACGCCGATCGGGCGGCCGCCGTCCTGATCGACGCCCAGTCCGAGGTGCCGGCCGGGGACCTGTGGGACGAGCTGGCCGGGCACCGGACCCAGATCCTCACCTTCGCGGGCCGGCCCGCCGAAGCTCTCGCCGTCGCCGAGCCCGCGTTGCGGCGGATGAGCACCACGCTCGACACGCGCCTGCGCCTGGGTGGGGCCGCGGTGCTGGCGTCGGCAATGGTTGGGCAGACCGACCAGGCCATCGCCATCGCCGACGACCTGCTGCGACACCCGCCAGGCGACGACCATGTCCGGACCGAGCTGGACATGGTCGTCGCCGCCCGGCTGCACGCGTACTGCCTGGCCGGGCGCTACGCCGAACTCGAGGCACTCGCTACTCCCCTGTACGAGCGCCTGGCCGCGGACACCGGGTCGGACGACCTGCGGGGCCTGGCGGTCTTCCTATGGGGGCGGGCCCTGCTCGGGCGAGGGCTGGTCGACTCGGCGCGCGTCCGGTTGCGGGAGGCGGCCGCCCTGCTGCGCGAGCACGACCTGTTCGGCCAGCTCCCGCTGCTGCTGTCGGTCCTCGCCCGCGTCGAGGCACAGCTGGGCCACGCGGTCGGCGCGGAAGCCGCCCTGCTGGAGGCCACCCGACGTGCGAACCCAGCCGTCAAGATCCACGAGCCCTATCTGGCGCTGGCGAGGGCCTGGGTCGCCTCGGCCAGCGGGGAGCAGCGGCGCGCCCGGGCCCTGGCCCGCGAGGCCGCCGACCGGGCGTCGGTGCTCGGGTCCGCGCCAAGCGAGCTGGAGGCATTGCACGAGGCGGTCCGGTTGGGCGAACCGGGACTGCACGAGCGGCTCGCCCAGGTCGCCGGCCGGGTGGACTGTGTCCCGGCCGGGGACTACGCCGCGCACGCAGCCGCCCTGCAGGCGCGTGATGGGTCGGAACTGGACGCCTGCGCGGCCCGGTTCGCCGACCACGGCCTGGCCCTGCTCGCCGCCGAGGCCAGTGTCGAAGCCGCCGAGCTGCACGCGAAGGCGGGTCGGCGGGGCGCCGAGCTCGTCGCGCTCGACCGGGCGCACCACTGGTCGCAGCGTTGCGAGGGCGCCCGCTCGCCGGTGCTCGCCCGGGGCCGGCAGGCACCCATGACGACCTGGCTCACCACCCGCGAGCGGGAGATCGTCGAGCTGGCCAACCGGGGGCTGTCGAACGCCGACATCGCGGCCCGGCTGGTCCTCTCCCGGCGCACCGTGGGCAACCATCTCACCCACATCTACGACAAGCTCCAGGTCGCCAACCGCGTCGAGCTCGCCACCCGCCTCGGCGACGGAGGCTAGATCAGCTGGGCCCGCAGCTGGTCGGCGTGCCCTCGCAACAGGTCGAGGATCTCCCCGCGCATCGCCTCCGGGGACCTCCGGTCGGTGTGGCAGCCGAGGTTGAGGGCCGCGACCGGGTGGCCGTCCCAGCGGTACAGCGGGACGGCGACGGACTGGAAACCGGACTCGACGTCGTTGGCCACGTAGCAGTAGCCGTCCGCGCGGACCTGGTCGAGCGCCGCCCGCAACACGGCCAGCTCCTCCCCGCCGCCGAGTACCGCGAGCTGCCCGTCGCGCTCGCCGTCGGGCAGGTGCGCGAGCAACGCCCGGCCGAGCGCGGAACTGGCCGCCGGCACCCGGTAGCCGATGCCACTGCCGACCGCGATCAGGCGCTGTGGCACCGCGCGCGCAATCATGATCATCTCGACGCCGGAGAGCACCGCGACCGAGCAGGACTCCCCCACCTCGGCGCAGATCCGGTCGCAGGCGGGCTGCAGCACCGAGCTCACCACGTTGGAGGTCAGGTACCCCGCGGCCAGCCCGAGCACCTGGGGACTGAGCTGGTAGGAACGTCCGTCGGCCTCCAGGTAGCCGAGGTGCTCCAACGTCAGCACGGCCCGGCGCACGGTGGCCCTGGACAGGTCGAGCTCGCGGGCCAGCTCCGCCTGGGTCAGCCTGCGGTGCTCGGCCCCGAAGACAGCGAGCACCGCCAGGCCCCTGGCCAGTGCCTCGGAGAAGTCGGCGGCGTTCGGTGCGCTCGCGAGCTCGCGCCGCCGGCGCGCGGCACTGTCCCCGTCCGCCAGTCGACTCATTGCGGGCCCCCTCCGATGGCGGTACCGTCATCCGCACGATAGCGAACATCTGTGCGGTAGTCGAACTTAATCTTGTGCCGCCGGCTGAACGGAGCCTCCCGATGCGCGCCGAAGACAACGTGAAGATGACCCGGACCGGCCCCGGCAC
Source organism: Pseudonocardia sp. (assembly GCA_036272795.1). Classification (GTDB taxonomy): domain Bacteria; phylum Actinomycetota; class Actinomycetes; order Mycobacteriales; family Pseudonocardiaceae; genus Pseudonocardia. The sequence goes on along the minus strand of DATAYB010000541.1, from coordinate 2,106 downwards.
CCCCGCCGGAGATTGGATGCGGCGCTACTGGCAGCCGGTCGCGCTCACCGAGGAGCTCGCCGGGCCGCGCGCTGTGGTCCCCCTGACCGTGCTCGGCGAGGACCTCGTGCTGTTCCGCAACGAGGACTCCTCCCTCGGGCTGGTCGAGCAGCGCTGCGCCCACCGCGGCGCGGACCTGTCGCTCGGGCGACTGGAGGACGGCGGGCTGCGTTGCTACTTCCACGGCTGGCTCTACGGCGCCGACGGGGCGTGCCTGGAGATCCCGACCGAGCCGGACGACAGCCCCGTGGCCGGCCGGATCCGGCTGCGCTCGTACCCGGTCCAGGAGTGCAACGGCATCGTCTGGGGCTTCCTAGGCCCCGGCGAGCCGCCGACCCTGCCCGCGCTGGACTGCTTCCTCGCGCCTTCGGAGTACACGTTCGCCTTCAAGGGCTACCTGGACTGCAACTGGCTGCAGGCGCTCGAGGTCGGCATCGACCCGGCACACGCCTCCTACCTGCACCGGTTCGAGCAGGACGAGGAGCCCGCCGACTCCTACGGCAAGCAGTTCCGAGGCGTCTCGCTCGGCAGCGAGCTGCCCATGACGAAGATCCTGCGGGAGTACGGGCGCCCGGAGATCCTGAACGCGCGCACCGACTACGGCCAGCGCATCGTCGCGCTGCGGCGGATCGACGGCCCCGGCTACGACGGCAGCCAGACCCACGTGCGGATCACCCACCAGGTGTTCCCGCACGGCATCACGATCCCGCTCAGCTCGACCGTGGCGATCACCCAGTGGCATGTGCCGTTGACCGACGCCTCCTGCTACTGGTACGCGATGTTCACCAGCCTCGACCAGCCGGTGGACCGGAGGACGATGCGCGAGCAGCGGCTCGAGGGCATCACGCTGCCGGACTACAAACCGGTCCGCAACCGTGCCAACAACTATCGCTTCGACGCGCATGAGCAGCGCACGTCCACCTACACCGGCCTGGGCCGCGACATCAACGTGCACGACCAGATGGCAGTCGAGGGCCAGGGCCCCATCCACGACCGCAGCCGGGAACGGCTGACCCGCACGGACAAGGCGATCACCACCTACCGCCGGATGCTGCTGGCCGCGATCGACGCCGTGGCCGCCGGCCGCAGTCCTGACCTGCTGCTCAAGGACACCGCCCAGGTGGAGAGCCGGGGCCCCGTCCCGCTCGACGGCATCGGCCCGACCGGCCAGTGGGAGACCTACTGGGCGGACTCGCTGCACACCCTGCGGCGGACCAGCCCCTGGGCGCAGGACTCCGACGCGGCCCGGCACAGCGGTCCGGCGGGCGTACCCGACTCGGTCCCCGAGCCGGACGAACTGCCCGAGCCGGACGAACTGGCCGAACCGGACGAGGCGCTGTCGCTCGCGTCCGGCCGGGACTCCTGATGGCCGAGCCCGGGTTCGTCGAGCGGCACCGCCTGCACTCCGACGAGCAGCTGGCCGCCGCCGCGCAGGTGCTGGAGCGGGCCGAGCGCGAGCAGCTCGAGCTGGTCCGGGTGTCGTTCGTCGACCAGCACGGGCTGCTGCGCGGCAAGACGGTCGCGGCCGCGGAGCTCGGCTCGGTGCTGCGGGGCGGGGTGGCTGTCGTGTCGACGCTGCTGTCCAAGGACACCTCGGGGCAGACCGTCTACTCGGCGTTCGCGCCCGACGGCGGCGTCGGCATTGCCGAGATGGCCGGCGCCGGTGACATGGTCATGGTGCCGGACCCGGGTACGTTCCAGGTGCTGGAATGGGCCGAGCGCACCGGGTGGCTGCTCTGCGACCTGCACTTTCGCAACGGCGAGCCCGTCCCACTGTGCAGCCGGGGTGTACTCCGCCGCGCGGTGGCCAGGGCCGCCGACCTCGGCTACGCCGTGCAGACCGGGGTCGAGCTGGAGTTCCACCTGTTCCGCGCCACCGGTTCGCCGCACAGCGCAAGCCAGCCGGACGACGGCACCCCCGCCGGCTACGAGCTGCTGAACCCCGGTTACCAGCTGCTCTCCGAGGAACGGATGGACGCGCTCGGCCCGCTCATCGGCGAGTTCGCCGGCCAGCTGCGCCGGCTCGGGGTCCCGCTGCGCACCCTGGAGGTCGAGTTCGGGCCGAGC
>DATAYB010000540.1:0-1501 GCA_036272795.1 Pseudonocardia sp. | reverse complement strand
GCCAGGGTGGCCGGGGCGATCCAGCGGCCGTGGTCGGTGGTCACCGAGAGCACGCCCCGCCCGGCGTAGACGATCTGGTGGTCGTCGTGGCGGTGCGCGTCGACGCTCGTGCCGGCGTGCATCCGCCGCAGCGCGGTGACGGCCACCGGGTGGTGGCGGATTTCCGACATGGACTGACACATTATCGGAAGCCGGACGCGCTGGCACTGACGGAAGCTGGCGGTATGACCGAGACCGTGCTGGCCCCGAGGGCCCAGGAAGGCCGCCGGGGACCGACCGTGCTGTTGGCGATCGGGCACGGCAGCGTCGACATCTACCAGGGCTTCGTGCCGGTGCTCGTGCCGTTCCTGGTCGCCGAGCGGCACTACGACTATGTGGCGGTGTCCGGCTTCGTGCTGGCGGCCACCGTGCTCTCCTCGGTCGTCCAACCGCTGTTCGGGCTGCTCACCGACCGCTGGGCAGCGCGCGGCACCGGGCGCTGGCTGGTCCCGGTGAGCATGCTGGTGACCGGCCTCGGCGTCGCGGTGCTCGGCTTCAGTGGCGCGTACTGGCTGACTCTGGTGGCCGTCGCGGTGTCCGGGGTCGGCGTCGCGGCCTACCACCCGGAGGGGGCGCGGCTGGCCCGCTCGGTCACGGGCGGCGAGCCGGTGCGGATGAGCTGGTTCTCCCTCGGCGGCAACATCGGGTTCGCGCTCGCGCCGGTGATCGCCACCCCAGTGCTGGCCGTGTTCGGGCTGGCTGGTGCGCCGCTGCTGCTCGTGCCGGCGCTGGCCGGGATGGCGGTCAGCGTGCCGCTGCTGCGGAGGGCCGCCGCCGCGCCCGCCCGCTCGGTACGGCGCCCGGTCGGGGTGGACAACTGGCCGGCGTTCCGGCGGCTCACCTCGGTGATCATGCTGCGCTCGGTGGCCTACGTCGGGCTGAGCACGTTCCTCGGGCTGTTCGTCCTGCAGCGCGTCTCGCACAGTGCGGCGGCGAGCGGGATCGCCCTGTTCGCGCTGTATGCCGGTGGGGCGGTCGGCACCGTGCTGGGCGGCCGGCTGGCGGTGCGGTGGGGCCGGCTGCGGGTGCTGCGGGTGTCGTACCTGGCCGCGGCGGTCGCAATGGCCGGCGTGGTGCTGGTGCCGGGACCGGCCGTGCTGGTGTTCGTGACGGCGGCCGCGCTCACCCTGTACATGCCGTTCTCGCTGCACATCACGCTCGGCCAGGACTACCTGCCCAGCCGGATCGGCACCGCGAGCGGCGTCACCCTCGGGCTCGCGGTCAGCGCGGGCGGCGTGTTCGCGCCCGTGCTCGGGATGCTCGCCACGGCCACCTCGCTGACGACCACCCTGGCCTGCCTGATCGTGCTCCCGGCGCTGGCCTGGCTGCTGGCGCGCCGGCTGCCCGAGCCCACGCCGCCGGACTGAGTTGACGTGCGCCGGCGTGTGGCAGCGCCGGCGTGTGGTGGGCCACCGGTGCGGGTGGGCCCGCCGGTCGGGGGGGGGGGGGGGGGGGGGGGGGG
>DATAYB010000539.1:0-3388 GCA_036272795.1 Pseudonocardia sp. | reverse complement strand
CCAGATCATCGGCGCGCTGGTACTGGCCGCCACCGCGTATCTGATGGCGTTCGCGCCGGACGTGGTGGCGGTGCTGTTTCAGCGCGGCGCGTTCTCCGCCTCCGACACCGCGGCCACGGCACCGTTGCTGCGGATCTACGTCTGGGGGTTGCTCAGCCAAGCCCTGCTGGCCCTCGTATCCCGTTCGGTGTTCAGCAACCAGGCGAATTACCGACCGGCACTGATCATTTTCCTCGGGGTGCTGACCACGGCCCTGGTGGCCAACCTCGGTGCGCCGATCTGGGGAGCCTCGGCGATCGCCGCCGGCAACGTGATCGGGATGACCCAGAGCGCCGTTTTGATGGTGTGCGCGTGCTCCGGCGTCACGATGCCGGCCCGCACGGTGGGGCTGGTGCTGGCCCGACAGGTACCGGCCACCGCGGCCGCCGGATTGTTCGCCTGGTGGGCGGAGCGGCGGATGCGTGACTGGCCCACCCCGGTCGCGGTGATCGTGGGCGGTATCGCCGTGCTGGCCGTCTACGCGGGGATGGCCGCCCTCTCCGGTGGACTGTCCGGGCTCGGCCGCACCGAACCGTCGACCCGGTCGGAGCGAGCTCGCCGGCCCGCCGGCCGGGTCCCCTGGATGCTGATGTATCACTCGGTGACCGACCAGGGCACCGATCCCTACAACGTCACGGTGGGACCGGACCGTTTCACCCGGCAGATGCGCTGGTTGACCGCGCGCGGACTGCGCGGCATGGGAGTGACGGCCGCGCTGGAGGCTTGCGCGCGCGGTGAGCGGGACGTGGTCGCCCTGACCTTCGACGACGGCTATGCCGACTTCGCCGCCGAGGCCGTGCCGATCCTGCGGCGGTTCGGCTTCACCGCGACGGTCTACGTGCTCGCGGACCGCCTGGGCGGGGACAACGGGTGGGACACCGACGGACCGCGCAAGGCGCTGATGACCGCCGAGCAGGTGCGGCAGGTTGCCGAAGCCGGCATGGAGATCGGCTCACACGGCCTGCGGCACGTGTCGCTGCCCGAACTGCACCTTGCGCGGCTGCACCGGGAGCTGCGCGAGAGTCGCGCGGTATTGGGTGAGCTGACCGGGCGGCCGATCCGCGGGCTGGCCTACCCCTACGGCCACTACGGCGACCGGGAGACGGGGGTGGCCCGCGACGCCGGCTACGAGCACGCCTGTGGCGTCGGGTCCGGCGCACCGGCCTCGGTGTTCACGCTGTCGCGCACGCACGTCGGGCAGCGCGACACCGCGCCCCGGCTGTGGGCTCGCAAGCTCCAGCACGACTGGCTCCGGAGGTGAGCACCATGCGAGTGCTGCACGTGATCACCTCGCTGGACTCGGGGGGAGCGGCGAGTCAGCTGGGCGACCTGCTCCGCCATACCCGCCACCACACCGAGGTGGTCTCGCTGACCGCGCTCGGACCGGTGGCCGAGCAGATCATGTCCGATGGCATCCCGGTGACTCACCTCGGCATGCGGTACCCCGCCGACCTCGCGGTGCTGCCGAAGCTGATCGGGAAGATCCGGCGCGGCCGCTTCGACGTGGTGCACAGCCACCTGTGGCGGGCCTGCCTCTACGGGCGGTTCGCCGCTCGCGCGGCCGGCTGCCGCACCATCGTGGCCACCGAGCACTCCTTGAGCACAACGATGGTCGAGGAGAATCCCTTCCGCCGGCCCGGCCGGCGCCCGGCCTACCTGGCCAGCGAGCGCCTCGGCCACATGACCGTCGCGGTATCCCCCACGGTGGCGGACTGCCTGATCGGTTGCGGGGTCCGGCCGGCGCGCATCCGGGTGATCCCCAACGGCATCGATCTGGACCGCTTCCGCTTCGACGAGGTCGCCCGCCGGCGGGTCCGGGAGCACTGCGGGATCGACCCGCGAGCCACGGTGGTCGGCACTGCCGGCCGGCTGGTCCCCAGCAAGTTCCCCGACCGGGTGCTCGAGGCGGTGCGCGGGCTGCCCTCGGTGGTGCTGCTCGTGGTCGGAGACGGGCCCGAGCGTGAGCGGCTCGGCGAGCTCGCCCGCCGGTGGGGCATGGCCGAGCGGGTGGTGTTCGCCGGCCAGTGTCAGGACATGGGCGGGATGCTCGCCGCGATGGACGTCTTCGCCTCCGCCTCGGCGCACGAGACGTTCGGCCTCGCCGTGCTGGAGGCCCTGGCCAACGGCCTGCCGACGGTGTACGTGCACAACCCGGGCCTGGACCAGTTGGCCGACCGGCCGGTGCCGGGGGCGCACCGGGCCGGCCCCGAGGTCGCATCCGTGCGCGCGGCGATCGCCGGGCTGCTCAGCGCTCCACGCCGGGCGGTCCTCGACGACCTGGCGGCCTATGACATCCGGCGGACCGCGACCGAGATCGACTCGCTGTACGAGTCGCTGCGCGACCAGCGCCCCGGCGGGGCCGGGCACCACACGACACAGCCACGGGAGATCCGGGTATGAGCATTCCCACCCGTCAGCGCCAGGCCTCCGGTTCCACAGGCCCGGAAACCGTGCGGGACACGGACCGAGCCGTCGGACCGCACGTCCTGCACGTCTGTCAGCCGATCGACGGCGGCGTGGGCCGCTACGTGCGCGACGCCTGCCTCGACCAGCTCGCCCGAGGCTGGCGAGTGAGCCTCGCCTGCCCGGTCTGGGTGCTGTCGGGCGAGCTGGCGCAGGCGGGAGTGCGATGGCGGTCGTGGCCGGCCACCCGCTCCCCAGGCCCGGGCACGCTGGCCGAGACACTCGCGCTGCGGCGGATCATCGACTCGGCCGGCCCGGACGTCGTCCACCTGCACTCCTCCAAGGCCGGACTGGCCGGTCGCCTGGCGGTGCGGGGCCGGCGGCCCACCGTCTTCCAGCCGCATGGCTGGTCGTGGTTGGCGGCCACCGGCCGCACTCGACGGCTGGCCGCCCGGTGGGAGCGCCTGGCCGCCCGCTGGACGACCACCGTGGTCTGCGTCGGCGACGGCGAGCGCGCGGACGGCGCCGACGCCGGTGTCACCGCGCCCACCCGGGTGGTGCGCAACGGGGTGGACCGGCGCCGATTCCCCGACCCGCAGCCGGGGGCCCGGGCGGAGGCGCGCGCGATGCTGGGCCTGCGCGACGACCGGCCCCTCGTCGTCTGCCCCGGCCGGCTGACCCGGCAGAAGGGGCAGGACGTGTTGCTGGCCGCGTGGCCACTCGTGCGGGAGCGGAGCCCGACCGCCGTGCTGGCCCTGGTGGGCGACGGCGAACTGGCCTCCGACCTGCTGCGCGACGCCGCCGCCGGGGTCCGGTTCGTGCCGCCCACCCGGGACGTCCGTGCCTGGCTGGTCGCCGCGGACGTCGTGGCACTTCCCTCCCGATGGGAGGGTCTGCCGCTGATCGCGCTGGAGGCAGCCGCCACCGGCCGCTCAATAGTGGGCAG
>DATAYB010000538.1:0-12672 GCA_036272795.1 Pseudonocardia sp. | reverse complement strand
GACGATCACCGCCGGGGCGCGCAGGCCACCGACGAACGCCTCCAGCCGGGCCAGCCCGTCCAGGTCCAGGTCGTTGGTGGGCTCGTCCAGCAGCAGCACGTCGTACCGGGAGGCGAGCAGCGTGGCCAGCCCGGCGCGCGCAGCCTGCCCGCCGGAGAGGCCGGTCATCAGCGCATCGGCTCCGGTGTCGAGCCCCACCTCGGCGAGCACCGCGTCCACCCGGTCGTCCAGGTCGGCGCCGCCCAACGCCAGCCAGCGCTCCAGTGCGGCGGCGTAGGTGTCGTCGGCGCCAGGCGCGGCGTCGGCCAGCGCTGCGGCCGCGTCGTCCATGGCGACCTGGGCGGCGGCCACCCCGGTGCGCCTGGCGAGGAACTCGCGCACGGTCTCGCCGGCGAGGCGCTCCGGCTCCTGGGCGAGCAGGCCGACGGTCGCCTGCGGCGGGGCCAGCGCGATCCGGCCCTGCTCAGGGGTGTCCAGGCCGGCAAGCATCCGCAGCAACGTGGACTTGCCGGCACCGTTCGCGCCGACCAGTCCGACGACGTCACCGGGCGCGACGATCAGGTTCAGTGCGCTGAACAGCGTGCGGGCGCCGTGGCCGGCGGCGAGGTCGGTGGCCTGCAGGGTGGCGCTCATCAGGACACCGACGTTACTGGCGCGCCGAGGCCACCCGCACGGCCGGGTTGGTCCGGACGAGGTGGGCTGTCGCCGGTTAGCGGCCGCCGGGCTGGGTAGCTTCGTGGGCATGACCCAGGTACCCAATATCCAGTTGAACAATGGCGTGCAGATCCCACAGTTCGGGTTCGGGGTGTTCCAGGTCCCGCCAGCGGACACGGCCGACGTGGTGCGGGAGGCGTTCGCCGCCGGCTACCGGCACATCGACACCGCGCAGGCCTACGCCAACGAGGCGGGCGTCGGCGCCGCGATCAAGGGCTCAGGCCTGGCGCGCGACGAGGTGTTCGTCACCACCAAGCTGAACAACAAGGGCCACGGTTACGACTCGGCGATCGCGGGCCTTGACCGGAGCCTGGCCGAGCTCGGGCTGGACCACGTCGACCTGTACCTGATCCACTGGCCGCTGCCGCACCTGGACCGTTACGTGGAGACGTGGAGGGGCTTCGAGAAGGTGCTGGCCGACGGCAAGGCGCGCAGCATCGGGGTGTCCAACTTCCAGGTTCCTCACCTGGAGCGGCTGGCCAAGGAGACCGGCACCGTGCCGGCCGTGAACCAGATCGAGCTGCACCCGAAGCTGACCCAGCAGCGGCTGCGGGAGTACCACGCCCAGCACGGCATCGCGACCGAGGCGTGGAGCCCGATCGCCAAAGGTCAGGTGCTGTCCGACCAGACGATCACGTCACTGGCGGACAAGTACGGCCGCACGCCGGCCCAGATCGTGCTGCGCTGGCAGGTGCAGATCGGCAACATCGTCATCCCGAAGTCCGTCAATCCGGACCGCATGCGGGAGAACATCGACGTGTTCGACTTCGAGCTGGCCGACGACGACGTCGCCGAGATCGAGGCGATGGACGCCGGCTACCGGACCGGGCCCGACCCGGACACCTTCGACGGCTGACCGGACAGGATCAAGTAATTACAGGTAGGTTTCGGGATATGACTCAGGTTCCCAACATCCGGCTGAACAACGGCGTGGAGATCCCGCAGTTCGGCTCCGGTGTTTTCCAGGTCCCACCGGCCGAGACCAAGCAGGCCGTGCTGCGGGCCTTCGACGCCGGCTACCGGCACATCGACACCGCGCAGATGTACCGCAACGAGGAGGGCGTCGGGCAGGCCATCGCCGAGTCCAGCCTGTCCCGCGACGAGATCTTTGTTACTACGAAACTGAACAACGGCGGTCACGGCTACGAGTCGGCCATCTCCGCGCTCGACGAGAGCCTTGGCAAGCTCCAGCTCGACCACGTCGACCTGTACCTGATCCACTGGCCGCTGCCGCACCTGGATCGCTACGTCGACAGCTGGAAGGGCTTCGAGAAGCTGCTGGCGGACGGCAGGGCGCGCAGCATCGGGGTGTCCAACTTCGAGGTCTCCCACCTGCAGCGGCTCGCCAAGGAGACCGGCACGGTCCCGGCGGTCAACCAGATCGAGCTGCACCCGAACTTCACCCAGACCGAGCTGCGGGAATACCACGCCGAGCACGGCATCGCGACCGAGGCGTGGGCGCCGATCGCGCAGGGTCGGGTGCTCGACGACCCGACGCTGGCCGCGATCGCGGAGCGGCACGGGCGGTCGGTGGCCCAGGTCGTGCTGCGCTGGCACGTGCAGATCGGCAACATCGTGTTCCCCAAGTCGGTCAACCCGGACCGCATGCGGGAGAACATCAACGTGTTCGACTTCGAGCTGTCCGCCGACGAGGTGGCCGCGATCGAAGCACTCGACACCGGGAAGCGCAACGGGCCGGACCCCGAGACCTTCGGTCGCTGACCGTGTGACAGCTCACCCGAGCTCATTCGCGACGATGCACCGGTGAGCTATGCACTGACCCTCGTACCCGCACTGGACCGGCCGGACCTGCTGGCCGATCCGGTGCGGGACGCCGTCGCCGGCCTCGGTGCCGGTCCGGACGCCGTCCAGGTCGCCGAGATCGACCCCGACCTGGCCGACACCGCCGCCTTCTGCGAGCGCTACCAGGTGCCGCTGGCGGAGTCGGCGAACTGCGTGCTGATCGCCGGCAAGCGCGGCGGCGAGACCCGCCTGGCCGCCGCACTGGTGCTCGCCACGACCCGGGCCGACGTGAACGGCGCGGTGCGCAGGCTGCTCGACGTGCGCAAGTGCTCGTTCGCCTCGCGCGAGGTCGCCACCGGCGAGTCGGGCATGGAGTACGGCGGGATCACCCCGCTCGGGCTGCCGGCGGACTGGCCGGTCTTCGTGGACGCCGCGGTTGCCGCCGCCGACCGGGTGGTGATCGGTTCAGGGCTGCGGCGCAGCAAGCTCGTGCTGGCCGGCGCCGTGCTGGCCGCGCTGCCGACCGCGTCGGTGGTGGAGGGCCTCGCCACGCCGGTTGGTCCGTCCAATGGTGCCGGCGCCATTGGTTCGTCGGCGGAATGAACCCGTCCACCGCACAGGCCGAGGTACTGGTCGACGAGCTCGTCCGGGGCGGCGTGACCGACGCCGTGCTCTGCCCCGGCTCACGCAACGCGCCGCTGTCCTTCGCGTTGCACCGCGCGGACACGGCCGGCCGGATCCGGCTGCACGTGCGGATCGACGAGCGCGGTGCCGCCTTCCTGGCGCTCGGCCTGGCGCTGCGGTCCGGGCGGGCGGTGCCGGTGGTGTGCACCTCCGGCACGGCGGCCGCGAACCTGCACCCGGCCGTGCTGGAGGCCTCCCACGCCGGCGTCCCGCTGCTCGCGCTGACCGCCGACCGGCCGCCCGAGCTCATCGGTACCGGCGCGAACCAGACGATCGTGCAGACCGGGCTGTTCGGCACCGCGCCCCGGCTCGAGCTCACCCTCGGGCTGGCCCGCCGGGCCGCTGGCCAGCAGGCGACGTGGCGGTCCGCCGTCGCCCGTGCGGTCGGCGTGGCACTCGGCCGGACGGGTGGACTTCCGGGGCCCGTGCACCTCAACCTGCCGTTCGCCGAGCCGCTGGTGCCGGACTCTCCCGGTGGCGCGGCGCCCGGGGCGGGGCTGACCGGGGTTGGGCCGGCAGGGATCGGGGGAGGAGCCGTCGCGGGCCTGGCGGACTGGCCGGAGCCGCTGCACGGCCGCGCCGGGGGCCTGCCGTGGACCGAGCTGCCGCCGGCCGCCGCTGCCGAGGCCACCCCGCTGCCGCTCGACCCCGACTTACCCACGCTGGTCGTGGCCGGTGCGGTGCCCACCGGTCCGGTGCCGGGCGCGCCGACCGGGCGTGCGCCGGTGATCGCCGAGCCCGGTTCGCCGCTGTGGTCGCGCGCGCTGCGCACCGGAGCGTGGCTGCTCGGCGCGCCGGTGCCGCCCGGGGGGCCGTCCGCGCCGCGGTCCTCCGTGCCGCTCCGGCCCGCGCAGGTCGTGCTGCACGGCCGGCCGACGCTGCACCGCTCGGTCGCCCAACTGCTCGCCGACGACCGGGTTGCCGTGTACGCGGTGGCCGGCACGGTAGGCGCCGAGCTGCCGCCTTCGGTGCGCGCGGTCGGCTCGGTGCCCACGCTGACCCCGCCGCGGGACTGGTGCGCCCGGTGGGTCGAGGCCGACCAGCTCGCCGGCGACGCCCTGGACAAGGCACTCACGGAGCCCACCGCGCCGGTCGGGCTGAGGCTCGCCGCCGCCATGGCCGCAGCCCTGCCGGCCGGCGCGGTGCTCACCCTCGGCTCGTCCAACCCGGTGCGCGACGTCTCGCTGGCCGCCCGCCCGCGCCCCGGCCTGCGGATCGTGGCCAACCGGGGGGTCGCCGGCATCGACGGCACGGTGTCCACCGCGACCGGCGCCAGCCTCGCGCACGGTGCCGACGGTGGCGGTCCCGGTTACGCGCTGCTCGGTGACCTGACCGTGCTGCACGACCTCAGCGCCCTCGTTCTCGGCCCCAACGAGCCCCGCCCGGACCTCACCCTGGTGGTGCTCAACGACTCGGGTGGCGGCATCTTCTCGCTGCTCGAGCAGGGCACGCCGGAGCACGCGGCGAGCTTCGAGCGGGTGTTCGGCACGCCGCACCGGGTTCGGCTGGACGCGGTGTGCGCAGGCCTCGGGGTGGGTTACCGGCGGGTGGACGAGCTGGGTGCGCTGCCGGGGGCGCTCGGCGGCCCGGGGGACGGCATCCGGGTGGTCGAGGTGCCGGCGGAGCGCGAGGGCCTGCGGGAGGCGCATGCAGCCCTGACGGCGGCGGTCAACGCGGCGCTCGCCTGAGCCCGGGCGGCTCGGGGCTGCCGGGGCCGGACGCTGTCAAAATACGCGACGCGCCCTGACAAAATCACGCCTCGCGGGGAGTGGGGGCCGCGGAATGTAGCGACTCGGCCCGCGGAATCTAGCGACTCGCGGGGAGTGCTGTGGTGGGTTAGAGCGGGCGGCCTTCCAGGGCGGAGCGGACCGCAACGAGCTTCGCGGCGGCCTCGGCCACCTCGGTGTCCGGGTCGGAGTCGGCGACCACACCGCAGCCGGCGAACAGCCGGGCCGTCGACCCGGACAGCAGCGCGCAGCGCAGCGCAACGCCCAGCTCGCCGTCACCCCGGGCGTCCAGCCAGCCGATCGGGCCGGCGTAGCGCCCCCGGTTCATGTCCTCGAGCTCGGCGATCAGTCGCAGCGCGGGCTCGGTGGGGGTACCGCCGACGGCGGCGGTCGGATGTACCGCGCCGGCCAGGCGGAGTAGCGAGGGCGGGTCGGCCGGGTCGAGTGTCGCGGTGATGTCGCTGGACAGGTGGGTCACGTTGGGCAGCCGCAGCACGGAGGGCTCGGCGGGCGCGTGCACGTCCACACACAGCGGCCGCAGGCGGTCCACCAGCGAGTCCTTCGCGTACCGGTGCTCCTCGCGGTCCTTGCCGGAGGCCAGCAGCGCCGGGCCGAGCTCGGCGGCGTCGGACCCGCTCAGTGCGCCGAGCCAGTTCGTACCAGCCAGCACGCGCGAGCTGACCTGGGTGCCGGTGCGCCGCAGCAGCAGCTCGGGGGTGGCCCCGACCAGGCCGTCCACCGAGTAGCTCCAGCAGGTGGGGTAGCGCTCCGCGAGGCCGGTGAGCAGGAACCGGGGGTCGAGCGGCTCATCGGCGGTGGCCAGCAGGTCGTGCGCGAACACGGCCTTGAACAGGTCGCCCTGGCGCATCCGCCGGACCGCCTCGGCCACCGCGCGGCGCCACCGCTCCACCGAGAGCAGGCCCTCGCTGTAGCGCACCCCCGTGGCCCGCCGGATCGGCGCCACCCGGCGCACCGGAGGCAGCCGGTTCGCGGTGCCGGGGCCGGCGCCGATCTCGGTGATCCAGCCGACCCCGTCCCGGCTGCCGACCACCACCTGCGGCACCACCAGCACCGACTCGTCGGAGTTGGGGTCGAAGGCGAAGCTGACGAACGCGACCGGCCCGGAACCGGGCACCCCGACCTCGTCGACCACGTCCAGCCGGCTGGAGAACGAGCGCCACCAGGCGTCGGCCGCGTCGAACCGGTCCGGCCCTCGGGTGGTGAAACGGGCGACCTCACCCCAGCCGACCAGCCCCTCCGAGTCGCGCACCCAGCACAGCGGGCCGCGCTCGTCGGGCAGCAGCTCGATCAGCCGGCCCGGGTCGGGGATGGCGCGGGTACGGACCCGTACCGGCGGCGCAACAGGAGCAATGCTCACCAGTCGAGGGTAAGAGGACGGACGGAGCGTCGCGCAACCGGAGGACGAGGTTCTGGACACACCGGGCCGGCCCCTCAGGTTCTCAGGGTTCGCGGTGGGAGCACCCGGGCGGGCACCTGGCGGTCCCGGCGCCGTCCCGCATCCGTAGACTCTTCTCGATGTCAACGGTCACCGGCGCAAACACCAGCGCAACGGGGCGGCTCCTCGACGAGCTGGCCGGCCTGCTGCTGCCCGTGGTGATGCCGCTGGTCAGGCGGCTCCCGGCGATGATCCTCGTGCTCGCCGCGCTGATCAGCCTGATGGGTGTGCTCGTGCTGGTCGGGGCGCACCGCGACGACGCCGAGATCCGGGCCCACAGCGCGGTTGCCACCGCCGAGGTGCTGCCCGGCTCCGACTTCAGCCGCACGCTGATCGCGTTCACCACCGCGAAGGGCGAGACCGTGTCGCCGGAGCGCGGCGTGTTCTATCCCCGGGGCCTGCAGCCCGGCCAGATCGTCCGCGTCGAGTACGACACCACCCACCCGGACCGGGTGCGGGTGCTCGGCCGGGATGCCTCGGTCGGCTCGCTGCCGATCGGGCTGATGTTGCTGGTCACCTGGGCGATCGCGCTGCCGGTCGGGTTCTCGCTGCGTGGCCGCCAGCTGCGCCGGATGGAGGCCGACCGGTTGGCGGCCAGCATCGCGGAGGCCACCGCGGCCGCGGTGGCCTCGGCCGCCGCCGGGGAGGGCACCGAGGCGAGCGTGCCGGACGAGACGTCCGCCGAGGCCGGCTCAGCCGAGTCGTCCGCCGGCTCCGCCAAGGCCCAGGCGAGCGGCGCCGGGCGGGTGAGCGTCGATCCGGCCGGCGAGCCGAGCCCGACGAAGTCGCCCTCCACCGACGCCGCCTGAGGCTTTCCCGGCGCGACCGCGCTGGTCAGCTGGTCAGCTGGTCAGGAAGCCTCGGCCGCGGCCGAACCGGCCGCCTTCTGCCACCAGGCGAGCACGTCGGCGGCCGCCGAGGGCGCGGCGACGAGCAGCCCACCGGTCGGTACCGGGTCGGGGCGGCCGTGCCGGTCCAGCACCACGGCGCCGGCCTCCAGGGCGAGCGCGAGGCCGGCCGCCACGTCCCACTCCCGGTAGTCCTCGAGTACGGCGGCGACGGCGTGCCCGAGCGCGACCTGGGCGATCGCCAGCGCGGCGGAGCCGAGCACCCGCACGCCGCAGCGCGCCTCGGCGGCCAGTGTCAGGAACGTGGTCAGGCCGGGCCAGGCGCCGTCGCGGGCCAGCTCGGTGCAGACGGGGTAGCCCCGGGCGGCGACGCGGTCCGGGATGCGCACCGGCATCCCGTTGACGCGGGTACCGCGCCCCCTGGCAGCCGCGTAGATCTCGGCGCGGCTGGGGTCGGAGATCACGCCGACGACGGGGCCGGAGCCGTCCAGCAGCGCCAGGCTGTAGCCGTACCAGGGCAGCCCGGCGAGGTAGTTGGCACCGCCGTCGACCGGGGCGACCAGCCAGCGGTACCGGGGGTTGGCGCCGGCGGCGACGCCGTACTCGGCACCGATCACCGGGATGTCGGGGAACTCCGAGGCGAGCACCCGGTGGGTGTGGCGTTCCAGGGTGCGGTCGGTGTCGGTGACCCAGTCGTAGAGGTGCGCCTCGGTGTTGGCGCCTACCCGGCAGCCCCGGTCAGCCGTTGCGGAGATCACTTCGGCCGCATCGTTCGCGAGCCGACCGCCGATCTCCAGTGCGTGGGAGAGCAGCCCCGGATCGACCGGGTCGGCCGGTCGGGAGAACAACACCGTCATGTCGACCCAGCGTGTCCTCCTCCGGTGACCCAGGTGCGTCCGGCGGGTGACAGGTCGCGGATCACCAGGTCAAATCCCGCCCGACCGGTGACTGCGGGTGCCCCCGGCGCGGGCATTGGGGTGGCCAGGCGGCCGGGTGGTCCTGGCGCCCGGGTCCAGCGGGCTGGCCCGGAGTTCGCGATGTTGTCGCCGTGTTCCCTCGCTGGTCACGCCATCGTCGGCTCGCTGGATGCTGGTCCGGGCATGGTCCGGTTGTGCGTGTGGCAATCGTGTCGGAATGCTTCCTGCCCACTGTCAACGGCGTGACCAACTCGGTGTTGCGGGTGATCGAGCACCTGCGCCGCGACGGCCACCAGATGCTCGTCGTGGCACCAGGGCCGGCCAAGGACGACCCCGACGAGTACCTGGGCGTCCCGGTCGTGCGCGTGCCGGCGCTGGACCTGCCGGTGGTGAACTCCATGCCGGTCGGGCTGCCGACCCGGCGCGTGCTCACCGCCCTACGCAAGTTCACCCCGGATGTGGTGCACCTGGCCGCGCCGTTCGTGGTCGGCGCCAGGGGGCTGGCCGCCGCGCGCCGGCTCGGTATCCCGACGGTCGCGGTGTACCAGACCGACGTGGCCGGCTTCGCCACCTCCTACGGCCTCGGCCTGACCGCCCGGGCCGCCTGGCGCTGGACCTGCCGGCTGCACTCGCTCGCCGACCGCACGCTCGCGCCGTCCACCTGGGCCGCCGACGCGTTGAGCTCGCGCGGCGTGCCGAGGGTGCACCGCTGGGCCCGAGGCGTCGACATCGCCCGGTTCCGCCCGAGCCGGCGTTCCCCGCAGTGGCGGGCGCGGCTGGCGCCGAAGGGCGAGCTGCTGGTCGGCTACGTCGGCCGGCTGGCCCCGGAGAAGCAGGTCGAGCGGCTGTCCGCGCTGAACGGGCTGCCCGGTATCCGGCTCGTGGTGGTCGGCGACGGCCCGAGCGAGGGCAAGCTGCGCGAGCTGCTGCCCGGTGCCGCGTTCCTCGGTTTCCGGGGCGGCGACGAGCTGGCCGAGATCTACGCCTCGCTGGACGTGTTCGTGCACACGGGGCCGTCGGAGACGTTCTGCCAGGCGGTGCAGGAGGCGCTGGCCTCCGGGGTGCCGGTGGTGGCGCCGGACGCCGGTGGACCCCGTGACCTCGTCGCCCCCGGCAAGACCGGCTACCTGGTGCCGCCGGGGCACGACCCGTCCGACCCCGAGTCGGCGGCGGCGCTGCGCGCGGCGGTGCTGCGGCTGTGGGACGACGAGGTGCGCGCCCGGTGCGGCCTGGCCGCTCGCCGCTCGGTGCTGCGGCGGGACTGGGCGACCGTGTGCGACGAGCTGCTCGTGCACTACAACCAGGTCCAGGGGGCCGGCCCGCTCGGCGGCCGAGGCGACAGGCACGCGGCCTGAGCGCGGCGGCCCCCGCGCCCATGCACATCGTCCAGCTGGCCAACTTCTACGGCCCGCGCTCCGGTGGCCTGCGCACCGCGCTGCACCACCTGGGCGCCGGCTACGTGGCGCGCGGGCACGGGGTCACGCTGATCGTGCCCGGTGGCCGCGGTGCCGACGAGCGCCTGGCCACCGGGGTGCGGCGGCTCACCCTGCCGGCGCCCCGGATACCTGGCACCGGCGGCTACCGGGCGGTCGACCCGTGGCGCGTGACCCGGCTGCTGGACCGCCTGCGCCCGGACGCGCTCGAGGTGTCCGACCGGCTCACCCTGCGCGGCCTCGGCGGCTGGGCGGCCCAACACGGGGTGCCCAGCGTGGTGATCTCCCACGAGCGGCTGGACCGGCTGCTCGAGCAGTTCCTGCTGCCCGGCCCGACGGCGCGGCGCTGGGCGGACTGGGCCAACCGCAGGATGGCTGCCAGCTACGACACCGTCGTGTGCACCACCGGCTTCGCACGGGCCGAGTTCGACCGGATCGGCTCCGACAACGTGCTGCAGGTGCCCCTCGGGGTGGACCTCGCGGCGTTCTCCCCGTCCCGCCGTGACGTCACGCTGCGCGGTGAGCTGGCTGGCCCGGCCGACACGCTGCTGGTGCACTGCGGGCGGCTCTCGGCGGAGAAACACGTGGAACGCAGCGTGGACACGGTGGCGGAGCTGCACGAGTCGGGGCACCGGGTGCGGCTGGTGGTGGCCGGCGACGGCCCACGCAGGGCGGCGTTGCAGCGGCGCGCCCGTGGCCTGCCGGTGACTTTTCTCGGCTTCGTCTCGGAGCGCACGGCGGTCGCACGCCTGCTGGCCTCGGCGGACGTCGCGCTGGCACCCGGGCCGCACGAGACGTTCGGGCTGGCCGCCCTGGAGTCGCTGGCCAGTGGCACCCCGGTGGTGGTGTCGCGGTCGTCGGCGCTGGTGGAGATCGTCCGGCCGGGCTGCGGCGCGGCGGTGGCCGACGACCCGGCCGCGTTCGCCGGTGGGGTGGGCCAGCTGCTCGCGTTCGAGGAGTACGAGCGGCGCGCGCTGGCCAGGGCCCGCGCCGAGCAGTTCACCTGGCCGACCGCGGTGAACGGCATGCTCGACGCCTTCGGCGAGAGCTGACCTGCTCCTGAGACCTCAGCGGTTAGGACCTCAGCGGTAGGGGCGGAACGTCTCCCGCAGGTCGGCGAGCACCAGGTCGGGCTCCTCCAGCGAGGCGAAGTGGCCGCCCCGGTCGAACGTCGTCCACCGCACGATGTTGTCGGTCTTCTCGGCGACCCTGCGGACCGGTACCGAGATGTCCCGTGGGAACACCGCCACCGCCGTCGGCACCGTGCCCACCTGCCGGGCGCTACGGAAGTTGCGGAACCCGTCGTAGTAGTACCGCGCCGAGGAACCCGCCGTCCCGGTGAGCCAGTAGAGCATCACGTTCGTGAGCATCGCGTCCCGGTCGACCGCGCTCTCCGGGGTGTCCGTCGAGTCGGTCCAGTGCTGGAACGCGTCGACGATCCAGGCCAGCTGGCCGACGGGGGAGTCGGTGAGCGCGTAGGAGATCAGCTGGGGGCGGGTGCTCTGCAGGGCCGAGTAGCCGCCCAGCTCGGTGCGGTAGCGCTTGCCGGCCGCGAGGCTCCGCCGGTCCTCGGGGTCGTCCGCGTTGGCCGCGTCGGGGCCGATGGCGGCCGAGAAGATCTGCAGCACGTGCAGCGCCGCGACGTGCTCGGGGTCGGCGAGACCCAGCTCCCGGGTGATCGCCGAGCCCCAGTCGCCGCCGTGCGCGAGGTAGCGGCCGTAGCCCAGCCTGCGCATCAGCTCGGCCCATGCCCTGCCGACGCGGGCTGCCTCCCACCCGGTCTCGCGCGTCACCCCGGACAGGCCGTAGCCGGGAATGGACGGCAGCACGACGTGGAACGCGTCCTCCGCGTCGCCGCCGTGGGCCGCCGGGTCGGTGAGCGGGCCGATCAGCTCCAGGTACTCGACGATCGAGCCGGGCCAGCCGTGGGTCAGGATCAGCGGCACCGCGCCGGGCTCGGCGGACCGGACGTGCAGGAAGTGCACCCGCGCGCCGTCGATCTCCGTGGTGAACTGCGGGAACGCGTTGATCCGCGCCTCCGCCGCGCGCCAGTCGTACTTGTCGCGCCAGTACTGGGCCAGCTCGCGCAGGTAGTCCACCGGCGGCCCGAGCGCCCAGCCGCCGTCGGCCGGCGTGGCGGGGACCGCCTGGTCGGGCCAGCGGGTGTCGGCCAGCCGCCTGCGCAGATCGTCGAGCGCGGACTCGGGGATGTCCAGGCGGAAGGGCGTGAGCTCGGCGGCGCTGTCCGTCATGCCCACGACGCTAGCCCAACCGGCCGACATTGCCCGGTGAACCCGAACGGTCGCGATTGCACACGTTTGAGGCGAAGCACCCACCTCGTAGCTGGGTACCTCCTAGCGTCCGAGACACCAGATCCACTCCCCCGATCCACTCCCCGAGGTCAGGACAGACATGCAGCCCGGCAGCTCGTCGCCACGGCGGACGGTGTTGCGGCTGGCCGCCACCGTGCTGGCCGTCGCAGCCGGCACCGCCGGGTTCCTCGTGGTGCCCGAGTCCTGGCTGTACGGGCACGCCCAGCGCGTCTCGGTGGCCCTCACGTTCGGTGCGCCACGCGCCTCGGAGGACGGCGGCTCGGGCTCCGGCGATGCGGGTTCCGGAGACGCGGTCTCCGGCGGTTCCGGCTCGGGCAACGGGAGCGGGGGCTGGGGTGACGCCTGGAACGGGGACTGGGGCGGCGTGTGGTTCGGCGGCGGTGGTGCGGGCGGTGGTTCCGACAACGGCGGCGGCAGGGGCGGTGGTTGGTGGGGCGGCAACAACGGCAACGGTCCCGGCGGCAATGGGACGAACAGCAACGGGACGAACAGCAACGGCTCCGGCGACGACGGCACTGGCGGGACCGGGGACGACTCCGAGTCCGGGGGTCGGAGCTGCCGGTACCCGGCGCAGCTCCTGGACCTCAAGGCCTGGAAGCTCACGCTGCCGACCGGTTCGGCCGGCAGCCCGAAGGAGATCACGCAGCCCGCGCTGGCGACGTTCAGCAGCTCACCGTGGTTCCAGCCGACGTCGGACTGTGCGGCCGTCGTGTTCCGCTCGGCGGTCGACGGCGTGACCACGAAGGGCTCGAGCTACCCGCGCTCGGAGCTGCGGGAGATGGGCGACGGCGGCTCGGCGGCCGGCTGGTCGTCGTCC
>DATAYB010000537.1:0-1830 GCA_036272795.1 Pseudonocardia sp. | reverse complement strand
GTGCGCACCCGGCGCTGGGGCGTGCCGACGGCGCTGCCTGGACGGTGTCGGACGTGCCGTTGCTCGACGAACTGGTCGATCTGCTCGGACACGACAGGGCTGCCGATCAGGCCCGTCAGCGGGCCGCGGAGCGCGACCGGAAGGCCGAGGCCGAGTACGCCCAGAGCGCGCTGGAGATGCTCACGGGCCGCACGGACTCGATGGACGACGAGGACCATCTGTTCGCGACCGACCTGCTCTACGCCGAGGACCTGGCCGACCGGTTCGTCGAGCAGGACACCCGTGAGCTCGTCGAGCGCGCCGCCGCGGACCGGGACTGGACCTACCGGCACGTCGTGGTGGACGAGGCACAGGAGCTGTCCGAGATGGACTGGCGGGTGCTGATGCGACGCTGCCCCGGCCGCTCGTTCACCGTGGTCGGCGACCTCGCCCAACGCAGATCGGAGGCCGGCGCGACCGCCTGGGACACGATGCTCGAGCCGTACGTGCCCGGCCGCTGGGTGTACCGGTCGCTGACGGTGAACTACCGCACCCCGGTGGAGATCATGGACGTCGCCGCCTCGGTGCTCGCCGAGTTCGCGCCAGGGGTCCAGCCACCGGAGTCGGTCCGGGCGTGCGGTGTGCTGCCCTGGGCGAGGAGGGTCACCGAGGGGGAGCTGGCCGCCGCGATCGACGAGTTCGAGCGTGACGAGGCCGGCAGGGAGGGCACCAGCGTCGTGATCGGGCCGCAAGGGATGCCGGGCACGGTGACGGCCTCGGAGACCAAGGGCCTGGAGTACGACGCCGTGCTGGTCGTGGAGCCCGACCGGATCCTCGCCGACGGCCCACGTGGCGCGGCCGAGCTCTACGTCGCCCTCACCCGCGCCACCCAGCGGCTCGGCGTCCTGCACCGTGGCCCCCTGCCGAGCACTCTGACGGGGCTCGTCGACACCGGGACACCGGTCCGGGCCGCACACCGGAGCTGAGCGACAAACACGGTGCGGTGCGGGCCGGCGCGTCGTACCGTCGGACGGTGATCGCTGGTGGGTGGGGCCGGGTCGCGGTGGTGGCGGTCGGAGCGGTGCTGGTGACGAGCGCCTGCGCCGGTCCGGCGACTCCCCCGGGCTCGGCGCCACCCGGCTCGACGCCACCGAGCTCCGCTCCGGCCGGCTCGGCACCCGCGTGGCCGCCCACCGGGGGCCGTGGGCCCTGCGCGGTCACGAAGACGGCGGACGTGCCGGTGCCGATGCGGGATGGCACGGTGCTGGGCGCGGACGTCTACCGGCCGACGACCGACCAGCCGGTGCCGGTGATCCTCTACCGGACGCAGTACAACAAGACGGCCGCGCAGGTCACTCCCTTCCGGTACCAGACCCCGGACTGGTTCGCCTCGCACTGCTACCTGGTGGTAAACCAGACCGTGCTGCACGACCCGGCGCACCCCTCCGCGCTGCTGCTCCCGATCGTGCCGGTCGGCGCTGAACCGCCCACCCTGCCCGCCGCGCCGACCCACTGATCCACTGCACCGGGCAACCGCAGGTCAGAAGGCTTCGCTGAGATCTGATCGAGTGACTCTCAGCGGCACCGGTGGGCCGTTGTGACGCCGCGACCGGGCTTACGGCAGGCTCAGGAGCATGCCTGAGCCCCAGCGCGTGCTGGCCCCCACGGTCTTCGTGCTTTTCGGCGCCACCGGCGACCTGGCTCGCCGCTTGGTGCTGCCCGCCTTCTACCGGCTGGCGATGGAGAACCTGCTGCCGCCGGACTGGCGCCTGATCGGAAACGGCCGTGGCGACGTCAGCCATGAGAACTTCCAACAGCGCGTGTTCGACGCACTCACCGAGTTCGGCCCGC
>DATAYB010000536.1:0-4855 GCA_036272795.1 Pseudonocardia sp. | reverse complement strand
CCTTCGGGCCGGAGTCGGGCGGCACCGGCACCAGCGGCACGCCGGCCAGCAGGCAGCCGACCACGGCGACGACGGTGGACAGGGTGGCCTCGGCGTGGATCGCCACGACCGGCGCGCCGTGCACGCGGTCGGCCACCGCCGTCGCGGCCGCGAACAGCTCGTCCCGGCGCAGCCCAGCCCCGCCGACGGTGACCGAGGGGCGCTCGTCGGACCGGTCGAGTGCCCCGAACAGGGCTGCAGGCGCTACCACCAGCTCACCCTACGTCGGCCACCCGGTCGGCACCCGGTCCACGCCAGGGAGCCCGTGTCTCCTTGACCGCATCCTAGTTTTTTATCTAGATTAGAAACTATGACCGGTACCGAGCACGGCATCGACGCCCTGGTGATCGGAGCCGGCGCGGGCGGGCTCTGCGCTGCCGCCCGGCTGGCCCACCGCGGCTACCGGACGCTCGTCGTGGAGCGGCTGGGCCAGGTCGGCGGCCGCGCCTCGACCCACGACATCGACGGCTTCAAGGTCAACAACGGCGCCATCGTGCTGGAGCTCGGCGGCATCATGGAGCAGACGTTCGCCGAGGTCGGCGCCACGTACGACGTGCGGATGCCGTCGCCGCCGCTGATGTACCGGATCGGCGGCAAGACGCTCGACATCACCGGCGGCGGCTGGGGCTTCCTGCTGTCCAAGCTGACCCGCCAGGGCGCCAAGCTGCTCAGCGGCCTCGGCGCCGCGCGCGAGGACAGCGGCCTGCCGGAGGAACAGCTGAGCACGGCCGACTGGGTGAGCAGGTACACGAAGAACGAGACCGTGCACGCGGTGTTCCGGAACATGTGCGCCTCGGTGTTCGCGGTCGGCTCCGAGGAGCTGCCGGCCCGGGTGTTCCTGACCTACTTCACCCGGCGCAGCGCGTTCAAGAAGTTCGGCTTCGCGCCCGAGGGCACGATCGGCGCGATGTCCGCGCTGGCCGACGTCGTGGCGCTGCACGGCGGCGAGGTGTGGCTGTCCTCGACGGTGCGCTCGCTGCGGGTGGCCGACGGGCTGGTCACCGGCGCGGTGATCGAGCGCGACGGGCAGACGGTCGAGGTGGAGTGCCGGTTCGCCGTCAGCGACGTCGGCCCCGTGGCCACCGCGGAGCTGTGCCCGGACCTGCCGGCCGCCTACCGCGCGGACATGCAGGCCCGGGCCAAGCCGTGCGGCATGATCACGGTCAACTTCGCCAGCCAGCAGCCGCTACTGGAGGCACCCGGGCTGACCAGCTTCGGCAAGACCCGCCGGCTCTGCTACGTCGCCAACTTCACCGCGACCTGCCCGGAGATGGCACCCCCCGGCTGGCACCTGTACGCGGGCGCCGGCGTGCCCAAGCCCTCGGTCGGCGACTTCGACGCTGACGCCGAGACCGAGCTGATCATGGCTGACCTGCGGGACGAGGTGCCCGGCTTCGCCGACGCCCGGGTGCTCTCGGTCGCCGTGATGCGCGACGAGTGGCCGCCCCAGCGTGCGGTGTCCGGCTTCGACCTGCCCAGCGAGACCCCGATCCCGAACCTGTGGAACGTCGGCGACGCGGTCAAGCAGTACGGCAACGGGGGCACCACCGCCTGCGCCGAGACCGCCGAGCTCGTCGTCGACCAGCTCACCCAGCGCTACCCCAGCGGCATCCGCACCCTGTGAGTGGTAATGGTCGCTATCGCGACCATTACCACTCACGGGGTTGGGGTCCAGCCGGTTGCGGTCCAGCCGCCGGACGGAGCGCCGGGTCGGACGCCGTACAGCCGCGAGTAGGGAGATCAGCAGGGCGGCGAGCAGCATCCAGCCGGCGAACGCCAGGATGCCGGCGACCGCGGCGGCCGAGAGCACCGCGACCAGCCGCAGCCTCCCGGTGAACAGCCGCGCCGCCGACACCGTGCAGCCCAGGTACACCGTCAGGAACAGCGTGGTCGGCAGCGCGACCAGCTGCGCCGTGCTGACCAGCCCAGTCGCCGCACCGGCCAGCATCAGCACCCCGGTACCGGCGATGCCCAGCTGCAGCGCGCGGTCGTTGGCGCCGGCGGGCCGCCGCTCGGCCGCCGCGGACGTCCGCACAGACCGTGTACCCGCCGCACAGACCGTGCGCGGTCTGTGCGGCGTGGGAACGGTCTGTGCGGGCTGACGCGCTGCGGCGCGAGCTTCGGCATGCAGGTTGGCGGCCAGCGCCGCGGCGCCGGTCAGGTAGGCGTTCGTGGTGGCCAGGGTGAGCGCGACGGCGGCCACCGCGGCGACCACCGGACCGGCCGAGCCGACCGCGACGCGCAGCAGGTCGGCCAGCGGCACGGCGGTACCGGCAGACGCGCCGAGCACGGCGATCGTCGCGGCGGCCAGCCCGAGGTAGACGAGCGTGGTGACCACAAAGGCGACGGTCATGATCCGGGGCAGCTGGCTCGACGGCTCGCGCAGCAGGGCGGTCAGCGGGGCGATGGCCTCCCAGCCGACGAACGACAGCATCAGTACCGAGGCGGCGCTCCCCAGCGAGGCCCAGCCGTGCGGCAGGAACGGCGTCCAGTTGGCGAACCGCGCGGCGTGCGCCGAACCGACCACGGCCACCACGACCAGCCCGACCAGCACCGCGACCAGCACGAGCTGCGCGGCCATCGTGGCGCGGGCGCCGCCGAACGTCAGCGCGATGACCACGGCGAGCAGCACCGCGCCGGCCGTCACCCCGACCGTCCGGCCGCCGCCCAGCAGCACACCGACGTACCCGCCGCCGATCAGGCAGACCACCGGCGCGCCGCACACCACGGCGACCAGGAAGCACCAGCCGACCGCCCGCCCCGCCGCGGCACCCAGCCCCGCCGCCGCGTACCCGGCCACCCCGCCGCCGCTCGGCAGCCGGGTACCGAGCGCGGTGAACAGCACCGCGAGCAGCCCGGACACGGCCAGCAGGCCGAGCCAGGCGAGGATCGAGGCCGGGCCGGCGAGCTCGGCGGCGAGGCCGGGGAGCAGCAGCAGGCTGGGTCCGAGCAGCGCCCCGATGTACAGCGCGGCGCCGCGCGCGGTGGAAAGTTGCGGTGCTGAGGTCATGCGTACAGCGTGCGCCAGAAGGCCCGGCACGCGATGGCAAATATGCGCCACCAGAGGCTGTTCAGCGCAATATTGTGCGTCCCTGATTGCCTCAGGCCGATGTTTGTACCGCGTACCAAGTCAACCTGGATATATTCCGCCAGAGCCTGTTGGTTCGGTGGGGCGGCAGGACCACGTTCCCGCCGTCGACAGTTCAACAAAATGCAGGAACGCCGCGACCCCGCTCTTCTGGGAGCCTCTACGGCACGTCCGTCGGGTCGCATCCTGACGACCCCCGCCGGGCCGCCGGGAGAAGGAGCGCGCCATGGACGAGAGCGGCTACCCACCGGAGCAGACACCGCCGTACGGCTACCCGGCACAGCGACAACCCCGCGGCGATCCACCACAGCAACCCTCCGGCTACCCGCCGCCGGACTACCAGCAGCAGCCGCCGCCGGGATACCAGCAGGACCCCTGGCAACAACCGCCACCGGACCCTTGGCGGCAACCTCCGCCGTACGGGCCTGCCCCGCCGGGCCGGATATCGGTGCGGACCAAGATCCTCGTTGCCATCGGCGTGCTCGTGGTCGGTATCGGCGGCGGTGTGTGGTGGGCCGGCGACACGTCCCACCCCACCGATCGCGCCACCACCCGGGCGGCCTCAGAGGTCGAGCTCGAGCCCACCTCATCCGCCGGCACCAACCCCTTCATGCCGCCGGTCGGCCAGGACCAGGCCGGGGTCACCCCGCCGGCCGGCACCACCGGCACGTTCTCCGGTGACACCGCCGGTCTGTTCGCCGAATCCGGTGACCGCCCCAGCTGTGACGCGCAGACCTTGGGCGGGAACCTGGCCGCAGATCCGGCCAAGTCCGCCGCCTGGGCCGAGGCTCTGGGCATCACCGGCGCCGACATCCCCGGCTACGTCGCCAGCCTGAACCCGGTCGTGCTGCGCGCGGACACGGCGGTCACCAGCTACGGCTACGCCGACAACACCTTCACCGCGTACCCGGCGGTACTCCAGGCCGGTACAGCGGTGTTCGTCAACGGCCTCGGCGAACCGCGGGTCAAATGCTTCAGCGGCAACCCGCTCACTGCGGCGCAGCCCTACCGGCAGCCCAGCTACGCCGGGCCCGCCTGGCCACACTTCGCACCCACCGCGGTGATCTACGTCCGCGCCGCGCCGACCGTCATCAACAACTACACCGTGGTCGACATCCACGACAACCAACCCCGGCACAGGCCGAGCAAGCGGCACTGGCAGGGCGAGGACGGCGGCTTCTGCACACACCACCGCGACTCACCGAAGTGCCCGAGCACCCTCGGCACACAGGCCGATCCGGTGTCGGACAAGGCGCCCGCCGACGCTGTGGCCGCCCGGAAGGCCGCCGACCAGGCAACCGCCGCGGCGGATGCCAAGGCCGCCGAGGTCACCGCGCTCGAGAAGGAGGTCACCCTCGCGCGGGCGCGGGCTCAGGAGAACCCGACGCCGGAGAACCTGGCCGCGATCAACACGGCCCAGCAGCGGGTCGACGAGGCGCGCGCCGCCAACGCGAAGCTGGCTGCCGAGAAGACCCAGGCGGACCAAGCCGCCGGGGCCGCGAACAAGAAGGCCGAGGAGAAGGAGGGGGCGACCGACCCGGCGAAGGATGTGCTGACCCCGGCACCGGACGGCACGCCGCCGGAGCTGCCCGCGACCGGTGGAACCCCCGACCAGCGGAGCCTGCTCGCGCCCGTCAAGCCCGGTGGCACCGCGCCCGCCGCGGGTACCGGCGCCGCCGGCGGCAGCGGCGACGTTGGTACCGGCACCTCGGGGACCAGGCCCGGTCC
>DATAYB010000535.1:0-4306 GCA_036272795.1 Pseudonocardia sp. | reverse complement strand
GACGTGCTCCACGATCACCGCGTTGTCGGCGACCGGGTCGGTGTTCGGCATCGCGAACACGGCGGTGAACCCGCCCAGCGCGGCGGCCGCCGAGCCCGTCTCGATGGTCTCCGCGTCCTCCCCGCCCGGTTCGCGCAGGTGGGTGTGCAGGTCGACGAAGCCGGGCAGCAGGACGAGCCCGGTCGCGTCGATGACCTCGGTGTCCTGCCCGTCCTCTCCCGGCTCGGCGAGACCGGCGCCGATCTCGGCGATCACACCGTCGCGGACCAGCACGTCCACCGCGTCGCCCTCGCCGTACGGCCGGGCGTTCTTGATCAACAACATCGTCATCCTCGAACCTCGGGCGCGCCGGCGAGCAGGTGGTAGAGCACGGCCATCCGCACGTGCACACCGTTGCGCACCTGCGCCAGGATCGCCGCGCGCGGTGAGTCGGCCACGGCCGGGGAGATCTCCATGCCGCGCACCATCGGGCCGGGGTGCAGCACGACGGCATGCTCCGGCAGCAGCGCGAGCCTGCGCTCCGACAAGCCGTACCCGATCGCGTACTCCCTGGCCGACGGGAAGAAGCCGCCGTGCATCCGCTCGGCCTGCACGCGCAGCATCATGACCGCGTCCAGCCCTGGCAGCTCGGCGTCCAGGTGCAGACCGACCCGGCAGGGCCAGTCGCCCACTCCGACCGGCAGCAACGTCGGCGGCGCGATCAACACCACCTCCGCTCCGAGCGTGGCGAGCAGCAGCACGTTCGACCGCGCCACCCGACTGTGTGTGACATCACCCACAATGCCGATTCGCTTGCCGGCGATCGAACCCAGCCGGTCGCGCAGCGTGGCCGCGTCCAGCAGCGCCTGCGTGGGGTGCTCGTGGGTGCCGTCACCCGCGTTCACCACGGCCGGGCCGGCGGCGTCCAGCGAGTCCCGGTTGCCCCACGCCGCGAGCCGGTGGGCCGCCCCGGACGCCGGGTGCCGGATGATCACGCAGTCCGCGCCGGCGGCCGCCAGGGTGGCCGCGGTGTCCCGCAGCGACTCCCCCTTGGACACCGAGGAGCCCTTCGCGCTGACGTTGATCGTGTCCGCGCTCATCCACTTGCCGGCGATCTCGAAGGAGACCCTGGTGCGCGTGGAGTCCTCGTAGAACAACGTCACGATGGTCCGACCACGCAGCGTGGGCAGCTTGTGCACCTCGCGGCCCAGCAGCGCCTGCTTGAGGCGATCGGCGGTGTCGAGCAGCAGGTTGGCGGTGGCCGCGTCCAGGTCACCCGTGGAGAGCAGGTGCCTCACTCAGAACCTCCGTCGGTGCCCGCCTCGGTGCCGCCTTCCGTACCGGACGCCGGATGGGTCTCCTCGCCGGCGCGGCGCAGCAGCACGACATCCCGGCCGTCGACCTCGGAGAGCAGCACGGCGACCTGCTCGGAGCGGGCCGTCGGCACGTTCTTGCCCACGTAGTCGGCACGGATCGGCAGCTCCCGGTGGCCCCGGTCGACCAGCACGGCGAGCTGCACCGCCCGCGGCCGGCCGAAGTCGCGCAGCGCGTCCAGCGCGGCCCGCACGGTGCGGCCCGAGAACAGCACGTCGTCCACGAGGATGACGAGCTTGTCGTCCAGCCCGCCCTCCGGTATGGACGTCGGCTCGAGCGAGCGGGCCGGGCGACGGCGCAGGTCGTCTCGATACAGAGTCGCGTCAAGGGTGCCGACGGCCGGCGCGGCGCCCGCGAACTCGGCGATGGCCGCACCCAACCGGCGGGCCAGCGGGGCACCCCGGGTGGGCAGGCCCAGCAACACCACCTGGTCGGCCTGCTCGGGCTCGTAGGCGGTCTTCTCGATGATCTGGTGTGCGATGCGCGCAATCGTGCGGGCGACATCCGACTCGGTGAGCAGCTCGGTGTTCCGATCGCTGCCGACACCTGCCGGTTCGTCGCCGCGAGCGCGTCGGGGGGACGCCACGCGGAAACTCCTCTCCTTCCCCGCCTCACTGGACGGGCCTTAAAGGACTGTCCCGGAGGACGGGCCCGACGCTACCAGGGCCGGCCACTCGATTGGGCGGCGCGGGGGCCTTGGCAATCAACCGACCGGGTGGACTCAGACACATCCGTGCGCCGCCGTCCAGACACCAACTTGACCCAGTGACGGAAACGAGCGCATGATTACTCTGCGTATTGATCACAACGCCCCCCGCACCTTCACCATGACGGCTAACTGGGGCAATGCTGAAACGGAGATTCGCCACATGGGCGACTACGCCAAGGCGCTGGGTTCCAAACTCCGCGCCATTCGGCAGCAGCAAGGCTTGTCGCTGCACGGTGTCGAGCAGAAGTCCGGCGGCCGCTGGAAGGCCGTGGTCGTCGGCTCCTACGAGCGTGGCGATCGCGCCGTGACTGTGCAGAAGCTCGCCGAGCTCGCCGACTTCTACGGTGTGCCGGTGGCCGAGCTGCTGCCGGAGGGCCGGGTGCCGTCCGGCGCCGAACCGGCCACCAAGATCGTCATCAACCTCGAGCGTCTCCAGCAGCTCCCCGCCGACAAGGTCGGCCCCCTCGCCCGCTACGCCGCCGCGATCCAGAGCCAGCGCGGTGACTACAACGGCAAGGTCCTCTCGATCCGCACCGAGGACCTGCGCTCGCTGGCGATCATCTACGACCTCACTCCCGGTGAGCTCACCGAGCAGCTGGTCGACTGGGGGGTGCTCCCGCCGGAGGCACGTCCGCTCCGCGAGGACTGAACCCCCCGGTTTCGCACTGTTGGTGGCCGGGCACCGGGAGTTACGCGTCAGCGTTCTCGGTGCCC
The DNA here is from genome assembly GCA_036272795.1 of Pseudonocardia sp. Lineage (GTDB taxonomy): Bacteria > Actinomycetota > Actinomycetes > Mycobacteriales > Pseudonocardiaceae > Pseudonocardia. The sequence goes on along the minus strand of DATAYB010000535.1, from coordinate 1,530 downwards.
GGTTCGATCATGATCGGCTCTGACTGCGCCGCACCGGCGCTGTCGTCCGCTTCGACGACCACGTCGGCATCGTCGTCGGCGGCAGGTACAGCGACCGCGGGTGCGGGCCGCAACCCGGGCCGCAGGTACGCGGCGATGTCGGAGATCCTTCCCAGCACGCCGTTGACGAACCTCGGTGAGTCGTCCGTGGAGAGCGCGCGGGCGAGTTCGACCGCCTCGGTGATCGCCACCGGGTCGTCGATCTCCTCCACCCACAGCAGCTCGTACAGGCCGATGCGCAGCACCGTCCGGTCGACCGCGGGCATCCTGGGCACCGACCACCCCTCGGAGTGTTCGGAGAGGATCTGGTCGATGCGCTCGCGGTGCTCGGACACCCCTTCGACCAGCATCGCCGCGTAGTCCGAGACCGGAGGCGCATCCGCGTGGGCGCGACGCTGCTCCAGGACCCGCAGCGGGTCCTCCTGGCGGGCCTCGGACTCGAACAGGACGTCCAGTGCGCGCTTGCGCGCTCGTGTACGGGCCCTCATCGGGCCGCGCCCGTACCGGTTTCGATCATGCTTGTCACTACTGCTGACGTCTCCTGCCGCTGGTCATGCTGTTGATGCGATCCCGTCGATCCGCCACTGTCGGTCTGGCCGGCACCGGCACCGGCGCTCAGAGCACGAGCAGCTCCCGGTCGGTCCGGGTTAGCAGCTCGGCGCCGTGCGGACGGACCACGAGAGTGTCTTCGATGCGGACCCCGCCACGACCGGCCAGGTACACGCCGGGCTCGACGGTGACCGTCATCCCGGCCGCCAGCCTACCTACGGCGGTGGCCGCCAGAGCCGGTGCCTCATGGATCTGCAGGCCGACCCCATGCCCGAGACCGTGGCAGAACTCCTCCCCCCGGCCGGCCGCCTTGATCACGTCGCGGGACGCCGCGTCCACGCCGGAGAGCTCGACGTCGACCCCGAGTGCGGCCCGGCCGGCGGCCTGCGACTCGGCGACCAGGTCGTAGAGCTCACGCTGCCAGCCTGCCGGCTCACCGAGGACGAACGTGCGGGTCATGTCGGAGTGGTACCCGTCGCACAGCGCCCCGAAGTCCAGCTTCACGAGTTCACCGGTGCTCAGGACCGCGCCGGTCGGACGGTGGTGCGGGATCGCGGAGTTCGGGCCGGTGGCCACGATGGTCTCGAACGAGGGCCCGTCCGCCCCGTGCTCGCGCATCCGCCGCTCCAGATCGTCGCAGACCTCGCGCTCGGTGCGCCCGGCCCGGACCCCGCCCGCGGCGATCAGGTCGGCGAGCGCGGTGTCCGCGACCGCGCAGGCCCGGCGCAGCGCGGCGAGCTCGTCGTCGTCCTTCACCACCCGCAGGCTCTGTACCAGGTCCGGGGCGCGCACCAGCGAGCAGTCTTCCGCCACCTCGAGCAGCGCGGCGTGGACGTCCACGGTGACCTGGGCCGACTCGAACCCCAACCGGCGAACACCGTCTCCGACGGCCGCCTTCACTCCGGCCGAGGCGCAGGCCCGCTCGATGATCCGGGGCAGCTC
>DATAYB010000534.1:0-10807 GCA_036272795.1 Pseudonocardia sp. | reverse complement strand
GGGATCACCCGGGGGCTGGCCACCGGCTCGGCCGGCGTGGCGGAGTGCGTGCTGAACGCTCCGGCGGTGGGGATGAGGACTGCCATCAGCACGGCCGCGGCCAGTGCACGGCGAGCGTGGGCCGCCGGCGGGAATCTCACGTGGAAGTCTCCGGACCCGGTGCGCCGGTGCGCACCACCTCGCCCCCCTGCACGGCGACGTCGCGAGTGAGCCAGCGTTGTTGACGGATGGTGAGCAGCGCGCGGATCTTGATCAGGGCCATCACCCAGGACACCAGCACGTACCCCGGGATGACCAGGAAGGACGAGGGTTGCCGCCGCAGGTGGGGCAGCAGCTTGGCGGAGCGGCTGATCTGCCACCAGATCGCGAGCACGCCGACGAACAACCAGTGCTGCGTGACCAGCGAGTAGATCAGGTAGCTGGGGCCGACCAGCAGAGTGAAGCAGCTGATCGCCTTGTCGAGCATGGTGTACGCGAGGAACGGATGGCGCCAGGACCAGCGCCGGGACAGCGCGCGCAGGTCCGAGCGCCAGGTGTTGCGTGCCCAGCGCAGCCGCTGCGAACGGAACTGCTTCCACGTCACCGGAAATGTCGACCACACGAGCGCACTGCGCTGCATGTAGGTCAGGTGTCCCCGTTCGAGGATGAGCGTGGTGAGCCGCTTGTCGTCACCGGACAGGCATTGCACGCCCCAGAAGGTCTCGTGCATGAAGTCCTGCTCGATCTCCATCAGCAGCGCGCGACGGTAGATCGCGGTTCGCCCGGAGAGGCAGGAAACGGCCTGGCCGACGACGCTCTGGCAGGCGTTCTCGTCGTAGTAGCGGTGGTCCAGGAACATGTCGGTGATGCGGGCCAGGAAGCCCTTCGGCCGGTACACGTTCTGCCGGGTGCCGACGCCGCCGATGCGGGGGTCGACGAACGGCTTGCACACCTCGGCGGCCACGTCCGGCGCCCAGATCGTGTCGGAGTCGACCAGGGCGACCAGCTCGGTGGACGCGGCGTTCCAACCCCTGCGGAGCGCGTCGCGCTTGCCCGGCACATCGGTGACCAGCACCGTGACCGGGTAGCGTGACGCGATCCCGCGACAGGCCGTGTCGGTGGAGTCGATCACCAGGATGACCTCGGAGACCCCGTTGGCCAGCCACGACTCGATGGCCGTGGCGAAGACCTCCGGGTCCTCCTGGTAAACGGGGACCACGATGCTCATCGGGAGCCGATAGTTACCCACGATCGGGGTGTAGAGCACCGCGGGGATCCGCCGGATCAGCCAGAGTGACCAGCGGATCAGCCCGAGGATGCCCAACGGCGTGCCGAGCACGTAGTACCACCAGGGCAGGGTCATGCGAGGACTTACGCGCCGATCCTGTCGTCGGCGTAGGCGCCGCCGTCGGTACGGGGGTCGAGCTCCTCGGCACCGAGCGCGACGAGCCGGTCGTTGACCTCGACGACGGCGCTGAGCAGCGGCATCTCGACGCCGATCGTGTCGGCGAAGCCCAGGAAGCCGCAGGTGTCCTTCGGCAGGCACATGCCGCCGTAGGGCGCGCCGCCCCGGATGCCGTACTGCGGGTTGATCGAGCCCTCGGACGACTTCGCCACGGTGCTGGAGATGGCGTCCAGGTCGAGGCCCATCTTCTGGGCGACGAGCCACATCTCGTTCCAGTAGCTGATCTTGGTGGCGTTGTAGATGTTGTGCGCGCTCTTGATGAACTCGGCGGTGGCCGGGGTGTCGAAGGAACGCAGCTCGCCGCCGAACGGGGTGAGCAGGTCGACCAACCGCTGCCGGGTGGCGTCGTCACGCGAGGCGACGACGGTCATCCACGGGTGGGCGAAGTCCTTCTCGGCGCTCACGGCGCGCAGGAACTCCGGGTTCGAGGCCAGGTCGAAGCCCTCGAAGGCCTTCTTGCCGGAGCGCTCCTCCAGCAGCGGCAGGACCAGGCCCTCGGTGGTGCCGGGGGTGACGGTCGAGCGCACCACGACGGTGTGCCGGGCGTCGGAGGCCTTCAGCGCGTCGCCGACCGAGCCGGTGCCGGCGGTGAAGGCGGTGAGGTCGTACTTGTGACCGAGGTGCGGCGTCGGCAGGGTCAGGAAGATGACCGAGGAGGGCTCACCGGTCAGGTCGAGGTGATCCCGGGCGTCGAGGCCCCACTCCTTCAGCTGCTCGATCCGCTCCGTTGAGATGTCGATGAACGACACCTTGTGACCGGCATCGGCCAGTCCTCGCCCGGTGGCAGTACCGACCACTCCCGAGCCAACGATGAAGATCCTCGAACGCTCCACCACTGAAAGTCCCCTCACGAGACGGACATAGAACACACGGCAACTTGCCAACGAGCGCAGCCAGTACGAGGAAACGCCGAATTGGTTGACCGATCCGCGACTGGCCAACCGCACCTGCGCCCCAGCTGTCGGGGGGCTCCGGTGCCACGCACTGCGTCCCGCGCCGGCCTCGACCCATGAGGTTCGGGGCGGGTTGACCGCGTCGTCACCGTTTCGAGCGTTGCACAGGCCGTAGTCGGGTCGACCGGTGGGGTGCATTTGTGGACCATGACAAGCGGGTCCGCAACCAACCGACCAGGTGAGGGTAGCTCGACCTGGGTGGGTGACACCCGGCGGGCGTCCTGGCCGGTCAGCGTGTCAAGAGCTGCTCGCCGGCGCCTCACCCACGATCTCAGCGGCGAGCACGCCTGCGTCGCCACCGGGACCGTCGGCGACGGCCGGGTCGGTAGACGGTGGGTAACCAGCGGTGACCGCAACAGTCGATTGATCGGCGACCCGCATTTCCACGTCGCACCGCCCAGCAAGGGCTCAGCAACCGTGCTCTAGCCTCTGTGTCGTCGGCCGGAGGAGTCAGGGGCATGGTGGGCGTGCGGCGCCAGATGGGGCCTGGGACGGTCCGGTGACTGGTCGACCCGGCGCGTTCCGGCCACGCCGGGTGCTGCTCGTGGTGCTCGTGCTGGCTGCCGCCGCGCTGGCCGCCAAGGTGCTCTACGACAGCAGCGACGAGATGCTCTCGGCGGCGGACACGCTAACCCATCCGCGGTGGTCCTGGGTGGCCGTGGCGCTGGTCGCCGAGGCGGTGTCCTACCTGCTACGGGGCGGCGCGCTGGCGGTCGTGCTGCGGCGGGGCGTCGCGCACCTGCGGGCCGAGGCGGAAGAGCGGCTGTTCGAGCGGAACGGGCGGGTCAGCACCGGCCCTGGCGCGGCGCGGAGTCCGGCCGCTCGCCCGAGCGCTGTACCGGGGCCGGTCGTGCTCGGCGCCGGCACGCTGGCCGGGGACGCGGCCGCCTACTGCCTGCCGCTCGGGTTCGCAGCCTCCGGGGTGGTGGTGTTCGGGGTGCTGCGCAGGCGGGGCGTCGACCCGACCGTGGCGGCCTGGATGTACGCCGTCTGCACCGTGCTCTACGTCGGCTCGGTGTCCCTGCTGACCGTCGTCGCGGTGCAGGTCGCAGGCGACGCCGACCCGGTGCCGGGGCTACAGAGCATCAGCCTCGCCCTGCTGGTCGGTCTGGTGCTCCTCGGGGTGGGGTACGGCCTCGCCCGGCGCGGCCATACGTCGGTGCTGGTGACCGGCCCGGTGTCGTGGCTGACCGGTGCCGCGCGGCGGCTGGTCGGGCCGGCCCGTAGGTCGGTCGGCCGGCGGAGGGAGGCCCGGGCCAGCGCAGGGCGGCCGGACGCGCTGCCGACCCGGCTCGGTGGCTGGCTGCGCGCCAGGCAGGCCGAGCTGCGCATGATCCGGTTGCCGGCGCACACCGGGGCGATCGCGGCCACCCTGATGCTGGCCAGCTGGTTCTGCGACATCGCGGTGCTGGGCATCGCCTACGCCGCGGTCGGCACTTCACCGCCATGGGCCGGCCTGCTGCTGGCGTACTGCGCGGGCCAGATCGCGTCGGCGCTGCCGGTCACTCCGGGCGGCATCGGCGTGGTCGAGGGGAGCCTGACGCTCGCGCTGGTCGCGTTCGGCGGCGCCGCGTCGATCACGCTGGCCGCGGTGCTGCTCTACCGCCTGATCACGTACTGGGCATGCATCCCTCTCGGCGGGCTCGCCTGGCTGCTGCTGCGTGTCTCCTCCGCCCCCTCCCGTGAGCTGGCCGTGGCGGAGCCTGCGCTGCAGGGAGACCCGCGATGACGCCGGTGGAGCGCGCGCGGCCGGCGGTGGCCGGTGTCTGGGGGCGAGTGCGCGCGGAGGTCCGGGGTCGACCGGTCATGCTCACCGTGGGTGTGGTCGCGGCCGCGCTGATGGTGCTCGCGGCGCTGGACGGCTGCGCGTCGCCGGGCGGGGGAGCGACGGCGCACAACGACATCGCCCGGTGCGCGGCCGTGCTGCCGCTGGCCCGCGATGTGGTGCACGGGCAGGGCACGCTCACGCTGGTGCGCCCGGTGGACCGTGGCGACATGGACGCGCTCACCCAGCAGGCCGGCGCGGTGTCGTCACCTCCGTCGCTCGAGCCCGGCGCTCCCGGCGGCGCGAATGGTGTCGGCTCCGGCGCGCCGAACGGGGCAGTGCCGGGTGGGGCGGTGCCGGGTGGCGCGGTGCCGGGTGGCGCGGTGCCGAACCGGGCCGTGCCGGTGCACCCGGCCGGACCGTCGGCGGAGCGACCGCCGAAGCCGACCGATGCCCAGACCGGCCAGTCGCTGCCGAAGGCGTGCCTGGTGGTGTACCGGGGGAACTACCCAGCCGGATCGATCCCGCACTCGCAGCCGTCCGGGGCAAGCGGAGAGTTTGCGCTGGTCATCGTGAAGGTACGACACCCTGCCGTCTACCGCGTACTGATCACCGACACCCTGCCACCCTCGGCGAAGCGTTCCTGGTGGCACTTCTGAACGTGTGACGGTAGGCGGGCCGAGGGGCTCGAGTGGTTCGGCGCAGGTTTCGGCCACCCGGGCTGCCCCGCTACGGCCCTCCGGAGAGCCAGCCGAGCAGGGCGCGGTACACCTCGGGGTGGTTGAGCAGGTCGAAGTGGTGCGCGGGTGCGATCCGGACGTGGTCGCCGCCGGGTAGCCGGCCGCTGGACCCGGAGACGAGCAGGTCGCCGAAGAGCCGGCCGACGAGGTGCCGCTCCGAGCGGGTCAGCTCGGCGACGACCGAGTGGTGCTCCGCGGTCGGGAGCGGGCGCACGCTCCCCGGTACTCCCGCACGCAGGTCGAAGACCCCGGAGCCGGGCAGTTCCAGCAGCTCACCCCAGCCCCGGCTGGCCGGCTGGGCGGTGAGCAGCGCGGCCAACCTGCCGGCGCCCCTGGCCAGCGGTGCCCCGGTGTGCGGGCTACCCAGGTACACCACGTGACGGACCAACGCGGGCCACCCCAGCTCCGAGGGCGGCCCGTCCAACGGGTCGAGCCCCACCGAGGCGGCGTGCCGCAGTACGAGCCCGCCCATCGAGTGGCCGATCAGGTCGATCCGGCGGACCGGAGTCGGCCAGGCCGCCACCAGCGCCTCGAGCAGCAGGCTGAGCCGCGTGCCGTTGGTCGCCAGCGGCAGGCCGGTGTTGTAGCGCAGGTACAGGGGGCTGACGCCGAGGTCGACGGCGAGCCGCTGGCCGTAGTCGGGGTCGGCGGGCACGTCGCCCGAGCGGGATCCGGAGCGGGAACCGGAGCCCGGTCCGGACCGGGACTCGGACCGGGACTCGGACCGCCGGTACCGCCAGGCATGCTCCGTCTCGACCAGCCCGGGGACCAGCAGCACCAGATGGTCGCTCGCGGCCGGGTGGGCGTCGGCCAGGTCGGCCGTGCGCACCGGCAGGTCCTGGCCGGCGTGGCGCAGGGTCATGCCCAGGTCGAGGTCGTTGCCCGAGGCGGCGAGCCGCGTGCCAAGAAAGCCGTTCGCGGCGGCGACCGCGGCCGAGCCGAACACCGAGCGGTCCAACCGGCGCGGCTCGGCACGCCCGGCCAGCCGCACTCCGATCGACACCGCCGCGCCCGTCAGCCCGGCCACCCCGCGCACGGCCGCGTAGTTGCCCGCAACCACGGCGTCGTGCACGGCCCGGACCGGTGCGCCCAGGGGCCCGATGGCATCGAACACCCAGCTGGACACCGCACGGTGTGTCTGCTCCAGCGGCGTCGCGACCAGGCCGACGGCGTCCGCCGCCAGCCGCACGACACCCCGGATCTCGCTGTGCCCGGGCCGTTCGCTGGGTTCGATACACCCAGCCTGACAGATTATGTTGTCGGTGACCGACCCACGGCGTGCCCTTCACAGCCCGCCGGGTCCCGTTCCCCGCCGGCGGTGCGGCTGTGACCAGCTCGCCGGCCACACCGAGATGTTGAGGTGCCCATGACGGACAACGCCCGGACCGCGATCGTCACCGGAGCCGGCTCCGGCGTCGGCCGCGCGGTGGCCAGCGCGCTGCTCGGGGCCGGCTACCAGGTGGCGCTGGCCGGTCGCCGCGAGCAGCCGCTGCGGGACACGGCTGGCGCGCACGACGGCGCGTTCCCCGTCGTCACAGACGTGGCCGATGAAGCCTCGGTCGCCGCCCTGTTCGACGCGGTCCGGGAGCGCTGGGGGCGGCTCGACCTGCTGTTCAACAACGCCGGCACGTTCGGCCCCGCCGGCCTGCCCGACGAGGTGTCGCCTGAGCAGTGGCGCGCCTGCGTGGACGTCAACCTGACCGGCTCGTTCCTGTGCGCCAGGGCCGCGTTCGGGCTGATGCGCCACCAGGACCCGGCCGGTGGCCGCATCATCAACAACGGCTCCATCTCGGCGCACGTGCCGCGCCCCGGCTCCGCCGCGTACACCTCGACCAAGCACGCGATCACGGGGCTGACCAGGTCACTGTCGCTGGACGGCCGGCCGTTCGGCATCGCGTGCGGGCAGATCGACATCGGCAATGCGGCCACCGAGATGACGGCCGGCATGTCGGGCGGCGCGAAGCAGGCCGACGGCACCACACGCCCCGAGCCCACCTTCGATGTCCGGTATGTGGCCGACGCCGTGTTGTACATGGCCGGGCTGCCCCTGGACGCCAACGTGCAGTTCCTCACCGTGGCCGCCACCACGATGCCGTGGATCGGCCGAGGCTAGCCCCGGGCCCCTGCGTCGGCCCCGGCGCCGGCCCCCGTGTCGACCGCCGCGTCGGCCCCGGTGCGGAGGTCCGACCAGTCGCGGAGCGCTTCGAGCGCCGGCTTGAGCTGTTCGCCCAGTGGGGTGAGCTGGTACTCGACGTGCGGCGGCACCACCGGGCGGGCCATGCGGCGCACCACGCCGTCGGACTCCAGCGCCCGGAGCTGTTGGATCAGCATCTTCTGTGTGACCTTGGGGATCAGCCGCTCCAGCTCCGAGAAGCGCAGCGTGCCGCCCTCGAACAGGTGGTAGAGGATCACCAGCTTCCAGCGGCCCTCGAGCACCCGCATGGCCTGCTGCAGCTCCTCGACCGAGCACCGGTGGGGGTGGTCGGGCACAAGATCGGACACCGACCGATCTGAACTCACTTTTCCGGGTGTACCAGCCATTTCGGCAGCATAGGTCCTGGACCCGGTCCCGCGCGGGCGACGCCGGAGTGGGGCGCCTTCCTCGCCGGGACAGGTAATGTGGCGGGCTCCCATGTCCTCAGCACCGTCGGCCCGCGACCGGTCGGGCGTCATCGCCAGGCTGCGCGCCGCGGGCTGCGTCTTCGCCGAGGACGAGGCCAGGCTGCTGGTCGCCTCGGCGGGGACGCGGGCGGAGCTGGACGCGATGGTCGAGCGCCGTGTCGCCGGCCTCCCGCTGGAACACGTGCTCGGCTGGGCGGAGTTCCTGGGCCTGCGGATCGCCGTCGACCCCGGCGTCTTCGTACCCCGCAGGCGCACCGAGTTCCTGGCCGGCCAGGCGATCGCCCTCACCCCGCCCAGCGCGGTCGTGCTGGACCTGTGCTGCGGCTCCGGCGCGGTGGGTGCCGCCGTGGCCGCCGCCGTACCCGGTATCCAACTGCATGCCGTCGACATCGACGCGGCCGCCGTGGGCTGCGCCCGCCGCAACCTCGCCGCCGCCGGTGGCCACGTGTACCGGGGCGACCTCTACGAGCCGCTGCCCGCCGCGTTGCGCGGCCACGTCGACGTGCTGGTGGCCAACGCGCCCTACGTGCCGACCGAGTCGATCGGGCTGATGCCGCCCGAGGCGCGCCTGCACGAGCCCAGGGTGGCGCTGGACGGCGGCACGGACGGGCTCGACGTGCTGCGCAGGGTGGCTGCCGCCGCGCCGGACTGGCTGGCCCCCGGCGGTCACCTGCTGGTCGAGACCAGCGCACGGCAGGCGCGCAGCACCGTCGAGGCCGTCACCGCCTCCGGGCTGCGGCCCAAGGTGGTCAGCGCGCCGGAGCGCGGCGCCACCGTCGTGATCGCGACCGGCGCAGCAGCACGCGGCTGACCGGCCGGGACCGAGGGTGGTCGCCCGGTGACCGCCGGTTGCGGGCCGATCGCACGTGTTGAGGCCCGGGGTGGGTGGGTACGCCTCACGGTATGAGCTCAGTACTGGAGACCGAACGCAAGTACGAGGTGGCCGGGTCGGCGACCCTGCCGGACCCGGCCGGACTGGCCGGCCTGGACGCCGGCGCGGGGGCTCGGGAGCAGCGGCTCGAGGCGGTGTACTTCGACACCGAGGACCTGAGCCTGCTGCGAGCCGGGGTGACGCTGCGTCGGCGCGAGGGCGGCCACGACGAAGGCTGGCACCTGAAGCTGCCTGCCGGTGAGGACACCCGCGAGGAGATCCGGGTGCCCCTGAGCCGCGCGCGGCGCACGCCGCCGGCGGAACTGGTCGGGCTGACCAGGCTGTACACCCGCGGCGCCGCGCTCGGACCGGTGGCCGAGCTGACCACCCGCCGCCGTCGGTGGGTGTACGCCGACCGCCGGGGTCGCGAACTGGCCGAACTGGTCGAGGACCGGGTCGACGCGCACACCATGGGCAGCGAGACCAGCGCGATGTCCTGGCGCGAGGTGGAGGTGGAGCTCGGCGAGCACGGCCAGGTCAAGCTGCTGGACCGGATCGAGCGCGAGCTGCTGCGTGGCGGGGCGGCCCGGTCGCGGGTGGGTTCGAAGCTGGGCCGGGTGCTCGGCGACCGGCTGGCCGAGGCACCTGCCCGCCACGCCCCGAAACGCCGGGTCAAGGTCGGGTCGGCGGTGGCCGCGCTGCTCGACTACCTGGCTGCCCAGGCCGAGCAGCTCCGGGCCCAGGACCCGCTCGTCCGCCGGGACGCCCCGGATGCGGTGCACCAGATGCGGGTGGCCTCGCGCCGCATGCGCAGCGCGCTGCAGGCCTACCGCCGGGTGCTGGACCGGTCGGTCACCGACGGGCTGGTCGAGGAGCTGAAGTGGCTCGGCGGTGAGCTGAGCGAAGCCAGGGACAGCGAGGTAATCGAGGAGCGGCTTGCCGAGGTGGTGGGGGAGCTGCCGGACGAGCTGGTCCTCGGCCCGGTGTCGGCGCAGGTCACCCGCTCCCTGCAGCGGCGCAGGGCGGCCGGTCGGGAGCAGGCCACCGCCGCCCTGGACAGCGACCGGTACCTCGCCCTGCACGACGCCATCGACCGGTTGCTGGCCGATCCGCCGCTGACCAAGCGCGCCCGGCGTCCCGCGCGCCGCGAGCTGCCCAAGGGGGTTGGCCGTGCCTGGCGGCGGACCGAGCGGCGGATGCGGGCCGCCGAGCGCATCGAACCCGGCGAGGCCCGTGACCACGCCCTGCACGAGACCCGCAAGGCCGCCAAACGGCTGCGCTACGCCGTCGAGGTCGCCAGGCCGGCCGTCGGCAAGCCGGCCCGCCGCCTGAAGCGCCGCCTCAAGCAGCTGCACACGGTGCTCGGCGACCACCAGGACGCCGTGGTGGCCCGCCCGGTCATCCGGCAGCTGGCGACCCAGGCCCACCTCGAGGGCGGCAACGGCTTCACCTATGGCGTGCTGCATGGCCGCGAACACGGCCGCGCCGACCGCGCCGAGCGGCGGGTGCCGCCGGCCTGGGCCCGGTTGTGCAGGCGCAAGAACGTGAAGTGGCTCGAGGGCTGAGCGACGCCGCCCGCGCAGGCCGGGATCGGCAGTCCCTGGTTACGCGTGGTCGGATGCCCGATCATCGGGGCATGGACCGCGCCGAGCTGGCACATTTCCTGCGCCGCCGGCGGGAGGCGCTGCAGCCAGGCGATGTCGGGCTGAGCGCCGGCCCCCGGCGTCGCACCCAGGGGCTGCGCCGTGAGGAGGTCGCCGCGCTGTCCGGCATGTCGACCGACTACTACAGCCGACTGGAGCAGCAGCGCGGGCCGAGGCCGTCGGAGCCGATGCTCGCCGCGATCGCGCGGGGCCTGCGGCTGACCCTGGACGAGCGGGATCACCTTTTCCTCCTGGCCGGGCATGGCGCGCCCTCGCGGGCGCTGAGGTCGGACCACGTCCACCCGGCGCTGCTGCGGGTGCTCGACCGGCTCGACGACACACCCGCCCAGGTTGTCTCCGACCTCGGCGACACGCTGGTGCAGAACCGGCTCGCCGTCGCTCTGCTGGGCGACCAGACCAGTTACACCGGGTTGTCCCGCAGCGCCGTGTACCGGTGGTTCACGGATCCGGCGGAGCGGCGGCTCTACCCCGAGGCCGACCACGAGCGGCAGAGCCGGCTGCAGGTGGCCACATCACGCGCGGTGTTCGCCCGGCGCCGCGACGATCCCCGCGCGGGGGAGCTGATCCGGCTGCTGCGTGCGCGGAGCGGGGAGTTCGCCGAGCTCTGGGACCAGCACGAGGTGGCCGTACGCAGAAGCGACCACAAGACGATCGTGCACCCCGAGCTGGGTCACATCGAGCTGGACTGCCAGATCCTGGTGAACGAGAACCGGTCCCAGGCCCTGCTCATCTTCACCGCAGTGCCCGG
>DATAYB010000533.1:0-15114 GCA_036272795.1 Pseudonocardia sp. | reverse complement strand
AGCCGGGTGCCGGCGAGGATCTCGTAGTACTCGATGTCGCGCACCTGGTGGCCCGACAGCGCCTCGTAGCGGGCCAGCGACTCGGCGGCGTCCGGGATGCCCTCCGGCAGCGGCAGCCCGATGCCCTCGGTGTGGTGGCGGATCAGGAACAGCCACCAGCCCAGCTCCAGCTCGCGGCTGGCCAGCGACACCATCTCCCAGTCCAGCACCGCAGCCGCGCTCAGGTCATCGGCGAAGATCAGGTTCCCGACGCGGGCGTCGCCCCAGTTGAGGACCTGCTCCCCCTCCTCCGCCGGCCGGTTGTCCCGCAGCCAGCGCAGCGCGGCCTCGACCGTCGGGTTGGACTCGCCCTCGGTGGCCCAGACGAACGTGCGGTCCCAATGGTCGAGCTGCGCGGACAGCCCGCTGCCCTGCTCGGGGGTGTCGAGGAACTCCAGGCCGAGCGCCCGCCAGTCGACGGCGTGGATCTGGGCGAGCACCTCGAGGCCGTTGTCCCAGAGCTCGCTGCGCTGGGCCGGTTCGAGGTCCAGCACCCAGCCGGCGGCGGTGAACGGCGGGTCGTCCGACGGGATCCGGCCGTCGACGCGCGCCATCACCAGGAACGGCGAGCCGAGCACCGCCGGGTCCTCCTCGTAGAACAGGATCTTCGGCGCGGGCACCGGCGTATGGTCGGCCAGCGCGCGCATCACGGTGGCCTCCTTGCGCAGGTCGTAGGAGGGGAACACCCCGGGGCCGTCGGGCTGCACCCGAGCCACCATGCCCTGGGTCCGCTCGCTGTCGCCCTCACGCCAGGCCACGTCGAACAGCACCGTCTCGGTGGACAGCCCGCTCGCGCTCGGCACGCGTACGTCGGTCACCCTGATGTCCGTCGCGCCGGGCAGCTGGGTGCCCAGCCACTTCGCCAGGTTCTGGGCTGCCAGCTCCGGGTCGATCTTGTTGGTGAGCGCCATCGTGACTCCTAGTGGGGGTGCGGCTCAGGACGAGGCCGAGGTGCGGGACAGTGCTCCGGACTTGCGCATCTTCTTCAGCAGCCACAGCGCCGACTGCTGGCCGGGGATGCCGCTGATACCGCCGGTGGGGTGTGTGCCGGCGCCGCTGAGGAAGAGCCCGGGCACCGGCGTGTCGTAGCTGCCGAAGCCACTGGCCGGGCGCAGCGGTCCCATCCGCATGGCGGCCGGGTCCACGTGGTAGACGTTGCCGCCGGGCACGTTGAACCTGGTCTCGAGGTCCGGGATGTTGAACACCCGCCGCTCGATGACCATCGAGTCCAGCCCCTCGTAGTACTCGGCCGCCGCACCGAGCGCCCGGTCACCGATCTTGTCCCGGACGTCCTTCCACGGCTCCTCCGGGTGGGCCGGCGTGATCCCGGACCAGTACCAGAAGGTGTCCTTGCCCTGCGGCGCCTGGGACGGGTCGAGCGCACTGGGGATGATCCCGATGCCGCAGATCGGGTCGGGCCAGCGGCCGGCGATGGTGTCCTCCCAGGCGCGGATGTGCTCCTCGAAGGTCTGCCACGCGACGATGGGCTCGCGCAGGTTGAGCCCGTCCTTGCGCCAGGCCTGGTGCCGTGGCAGGGACAGCTGCCCGTCCAGGGCCACGTCGATCTTGAGGGTGGCGGCCTCCACGGTGTCGATCGGGATCGAGTCGGCCCGCCGCTGCATGGTGTCGTCGAGCACGCCGCGCGGCAGCAGCTCGCACAGCGTGAGCTTCGGGCTGCAGGAGGCGAGCACGTACGGCGCGCGCAGCTCCTCCCCGCCCTCCAGCCGCACCCCGCTGATCCGCCCGTTCGACAGCAGCAGCTCCTGCACCCGCGCGTTCAGCCGCACGCTGCCACCGGCCGCCTCGAACGAGCGCTGCATGGACGCCGGCAGCGAGCCGGAGCCACCGGCCATCCGGGACGAGTTCGTGTAGTGGCACATCGCGATGTAGATCAGCGCCCACCCGGTGCCGTCCTGCGTCATCCAGCAGAACGGCGGCATGGACGCGAGCGCGGCGCGCAGCAGCGGGCTGTCGAAGCGCTCGGTGATGATCTCGGCGTGTGATCGGGTGAGCAGGCTGACCAGCGGCATCAGCTCCTTGCGCCGCCGCGCCGCGATCGGGATGGCGTTCAGGATGGCCTTGCCGGACGGCCGCGTCGGGTGCCCGTTCATGAACGGCATGGCGAGCCGCATCAGGTGGTGGCAGCTGTTCGCGAACTCCAGGTACGCCGCCGCGTCCTTGCGGGAGAAGCGCGTCAGCTCGTCGGCGGTGCGGCGCGGGTCCTTCCAGAAGGCCAGGGAGCCGCCCTCCGGGTCGAGGTGCACGTGGAACGGGTCCGCGATGATCTGTCGCAGCCCGTGCCGCTGCAGCTCGAGGTCCTTCTCGATCGTCGCCGAGCGGAACAGCGAGGCCTGGATGCCGCCCTCGTTGATCAGGTGCTGGGGCGCGCGGGGGAAGATCGCGTTCGTGCCGAGCATGCCACCCGGTGTGGGTGACGCCTCGAGCACGACGACCCGCAACCCCGCGCGCGCCAGGTAAGCCGCCGCGGTCAGGCCGTTGTGGCCCGCGCCGATCACGATCACGTCCTGGGCCGCGGTCAGCTGGCTCATGGTCCGGAGCTCCTTCGCTCGGGTTGTTCGGTGGACCGGGACTTGGGCTGGATCTGGGGCTGGACCTATGCTCCCGCCGCGACGCCCGCGCGCTGCTTCATCGCACGCTGGTACTTGTCGAACCACAGCTCCTGGTAGGTCGCGTACGCCACGCGGCCCCGCTCGTCCTGCCAGCGGTAGACGCTGTCGTGGAAGGACGTGTTCGGCCAGGCCGGCAGCGATGCGCATGCGATCGCCTCACCGGTGAAGTGGTAGATGTCGCCTCGGTCGTCCTCGGCCTCGATCTCCTGGCGCATCGGCAGGTAGATCCGCGGGTGGTACTCCAGCACGTTGCGCCGCACCCGGGTGATCGACCGGGTCTCGTCGCCGAGCTGCAGCCACGCGTAGTGGTGCGACGGCCGGTTGCCCACCTCGTAGAGCCCGGCCCACGCCGGGTCGGTGTCCAGCGGCTCGAAACTGATCTGGTTGAAGATCAGGTCAGGGCCGAAGTACATCGGCGACCAGCCGATCGGCGGCACCGGCACCGCGCCGCGGGTCTCCACCCGCACCTGCCGCCATGACCGGTCCCTCGGCGCGAAGCAGTCCACCGCGTGCCGCTCGCCGCGCAGCACCAGCTCGCCGGTGACGTGCATGAACTGCTCGGTGCCACCGGGCTCGCGGCTGGCCTTGAGCGCGGCCTCGTGGTGGTCCTCCTCGCCGGGCATGATGTGGCCCCTGGCGAACAGCGGGGTGACCGCCTCCGCGACGATGTCCAGCGACGTGTCGCCCTCGGCGCTGGTGTAGCTCAGCCGGGCGGACCGGCCGAGCTCCAGGAACTCGATCCGCAGGCCGTTCGCCGTGGTGACCGTGTTCCCCTCGATGGTCGGCCACGGCATGGTGATCTCGTAGTCGAGGAACTCCATGTCCGTGAACTCGACGTTGTCCGTGCCCTGGAAGATGCACACGCCGCCCTGCGACAGCGGGAACGCCGGCTGGTAGCGCACGTAGAGAAAGGCCCCGATGCGAGCCTCCGGGATGGAGAACCCGAAGTAGTGCGTGTGGATGAGGTGCGGGTCCCACTGCTCGTTATCGGCGGGCAGTGGCAGCCACAGGTCGGTCTCGCCGGGGTGCACTCCGATCGACAAGATCTGCTCCTCTGTACGTCTGAGGTACGACTGAGTACGGCCGAGTACGTCTGAGACGTCTAGGCGTCGACGGTGGGGGTGGGCGCGACGGCCCGTTGGGGGGCCGGAGAGCCGGTGATGAGGCCCTTGAGCTTCTGGCCGAGGGTCTCGGTCGAGTTCGGGTCGGCGGGGCGGGCGACGGCGAGGCTGATGATCCACACGCAGAACAGCGACAGGCCGAGCGTGGCCAGGCCGGCGAGGTGGGTCCACACGTAGGAGACGTCGTGCTGGTTGAGCACGGCCCACATCGGCCAGGCCGCCGCGCCGTTGGCGATACCGTCGGCCATCGGGATGATCGGGATGATCGCGAGCAGCTTCCAACCGCGGTTCAGCCTCGGCACGACGTGGTAGAGCAGCGCGCCGGCGACCATCGGCATCACGGGGTTCACGAAGCCCCACCAGAGCGGGAAGCCCCACAGGTTGAACGGCTGGTGGCCGTAGTAGAGGTAGGTGCCGGCCAGGATGCCGGGGCTCTCCAGGAAGATGTCGACCACGCAGTCGATCGCCCACAGCGCGAACAGGTTGCGGACCGTGAGGCCCCGGCCGATCAGCTTGTAGGACAGGTAGCCCAGCCCGCCGACGTACCACGGGTAGACGAAGCAGATGTAGAGCGGCATCGTCCGGTCCAGGATGGTGAACGTCCCGAGGGCGTTGACCTCCTTGAGGTACACCATGCCGAGCACGTCGACCACCGGCTCCATGCAGGCCGCGAACGCGCCGCCGATCAGGCAGTACAGCAGCACCGGCCCCCGGCCCTTCGCCAGGTGACGCACGCCGATCACCAACGCGATGGCCAGCGGGATGAAGATGAAGATATTGAAGATCGTCTCCGCCGTCTTGGGCATCGGATCGTGCACAGGCGGTTCTGGAATCGTGCCGATCACGCTCGTCAACACAGACATCAACATGCTCGTCCCCGTCCTCACGTCGGCGTGCGCAGGATGTGACCGCACCGGAAAGTTACCGCCGACTGAGCGCACTTTCAAGACTGAAAGACTTTTCATTTATACTCGGGTCGAGCACTCCGGTCCGCCTGGGAGGATGGAAACGTGGAGCAGGACAGCCGGTCGCCCGGCCCGACGCGCAGCGACCGCCAGCGGGAACGCACCCGCCGCAGGCTGCTCGACGCGGGCCGCACCCTGATCGCCGACCGGGGGGTCGCCGGCCTGCGCATCCAGGAGATCACCGAGCGGGCCGACGTCGCGCTCGGCTCGTTCTACAACCACTTCGGCTCCAAGGAGGAGCTGGTGGAGCAGGTGGTGACGGAGAGCCTGGCGGACCTCGCCACGGCCACCGTCGCCACGGTCGGGCCGGACGCCGACCCGGCCGAGGCAGTCGCGGCGGCCAACCTGTGGTTCATCCGGCTGGCCTACGACGAGCCCGACTTCGCCCGGCTCGTGGTCAACCTGGGGCACGCGGACACGCTGTTCGGCGCCGCGGTCCACCCGTACGCGCGGCAGGCCGTCGAGCGCGGGCTGGCCGGCGGCCGGTTCACCGTGGCGAACCTCGAGGTGACGCTGACGGCGGTGATCGGCGGCGCGCTCGCACTGATCCGGGAGATCCTGGACGGCCGGCACGAGCCGGGCGCCGAGCTGGCGTTCGCGCGGCACGTGCTGGCCTCGCTCGGCGTCGACCCGAAGGAGGCGGCCGCGGTGTGCGAGTCGGTCGCCGCGCGCACGGCGGGTTAGCGCGCCCACCGGCGGGTCACCGGGTCGTGGACTCCTCGGCACCGCACGGCCCGCCATATCCTAACGCCGCACGGTTACCCGTTGCCGCGCCTGTTCCCGCCCTGTGCCCTCCACCCGGACGACGATGTCGGAGACCCCATGAACACGAGAAACCAACGACTGTGCGTCTGGTCAGGGCTGCTGATGATGGTGTTGTTCAGCATCGGGTTCTGGGGCGTGGCAAGGCTGATCCCGCCGCCGTCGCCCGGTTGGAGCGCGACCGACCTGGCCCACTACCTCACCGAGCACCAGACGCGGATCCGGATCGGCCTGGTGATCTCCATGCTGGGCGTGGCGCCGGGCTTCGCCTTCCCCGTCGCAATCCTGCTGCAGCTGCGCCGGATCGAGGGCCCTTCGTCCCCGCTGGCGTACACCCAGCTGGTCACCGGGATGCTCACGCCGGTGCTGTTCATCCTGCCGATGTTCGCCATGGCGGCCGCCGCGTACCGCCCGGAGACCCGCTCGCCGGAGATCACGCAGGCGCTCGACGACCTCGGCTGGCTCATGTTGGTCGGCTTCGGGGGGCCGGCTATCCTGCAGAACATCGTGATCGCCATGGCGGTGTTCGGTGACCGGCGGGCGGACCCGGTGTTCCCCCGCTGGGTGGGCTACTTCAACGTGTGGGCGGCGCTGCTGTTCGTGCCCGGACTGCTGGTGATCTGCTTCCTCGGCGGGCCGTTCGCATGGAACGGGGTGTTCGCGTTCTGGGTGCCGCTGACCGTGTTCGGCGCCTGGTACGTGGTGATGACGGTGGCCCTGCTGCGGGCCGTCGACCAGGAGGAACGCGAGGCATTGCCCATCGGGACAGACCCGGCACCGGCCGGCGCGCCCCGGCCGGCCTGACGGAGGGTGTCGACCATCTCGGAGACCACTACCGCCGCCGCGGAGCGTGGGCAGCGGCACCTGCCCGGCGAGGAGGGCACCTGGGTCTTCATCCTCGGCGACATGACGGTGTTCGCCGTCTTCTTCGCCACCTACCTGTACTACCGGGGCCAGCAGCGCGCGCTGTTCATCGAGTCGCAGCACAGCCTGGTACAGGGCTACGGCGTGACCAACACGCTGCTGCTGCTCACCAGCTCGCTGTGTGTGGTGCTCGGCATGAAGGCGGTGCGCAGGCGGCTGGCCGGCGAGCCGACCCGGGCCGCGCCGTGGCTGTTCGGCGGTGCGCTGGCCTGCGGGCTGGGGTTCTCGGTGATGAAGTTCGTGGAGTACGGCCAGAAGCTGGCCGCCGGGATCACCCCGGCCACCAACGACTTCTTCATGTACTACTTCATCCTCACCGGCCTGCACTTCTTCCACCTGATCCTGGGCATGGGCGTGCTCGTGTTTCTGATCCGGGCCGGCCGGCAGGCCTCCATGAGCGCCCGCCAGTTCGCGTTCGTGGAGGGCGGGGCGTGCTTCTGGCACATGGTGGACCTGCTGTGGATCGTGCTGTTCCCGCTGCTCTACCTGGTCAAGTAGGAGACCGCGAGATGTTGTTGCGCGCGTTCGCGGGGCCGGCCCGCGACCGGGTCACCGCGGTCTGGGTACTGCTCGTCGGCGCCACGCTGCTGTCGTTCTGGCTGGGCACCGACCACGGGCTCAGCTCGACCGAGGCCCGCTCGCTGGTCATCCTGGTGGTGGCGTTCGTGAAGGTCCGGTTCGTCGGCCTGTACTTCATGGAGCTGCGCACCGCGCCGGTCGCGCTGCGCGCCCTGTTCGAGGGCTGGTGCCTCGCGGCCTGCCTGGCGTTGATCGGCTTCTACCTGTTCGCCTGAGCACCGGCCGGCGCCTTGACGACGTGAACCAAATAGCGTTAGTTTTCTTCGGTTCCGCCAGGTCCCGCCCACCACGCTGGGAGCCGCGCCGATGACCACTGACGCTCACCCCGCCGCTGTCGCGGCCGATCCGGCCGGCCCTGCTGCCGAACCCGGCCCCGCCGCCCTCACGCCGCGCTGCCCGGTCGTGGACTACGACTTCGCCGACCCCGAGCTGCGCGCCGGCCTGCACGCCCGGCTGACGCAGCTGCGCGGCGAGTGCCCGGTCGGGTGGAGCGAGCAGTACGGCGGCTTCTGGCTGCTCACCACGTACGCCGACGTGCTGGACGCGGCGCGCGACCACGAGCGCTACACCACCACGCAGGGCATCATGATCCCGCCGACGGGCGCCTCCATGCGGGTCATCCCGGCCGAGCTGGACCCGCCCGAGCACACCCCGTACCGCAAGCTGGCGCTGCCGTACTTCACCGCGCGGGCCATCGGGCAGCTGGCGCCGGAGATCCGGGAGATCGTCCGAGGCTGCCTCGCGGCGTTCGTGGCGGACGGGCACACCGACCTGGTGCAGTCGGTCGCCGAGGTGGTCCCGCCGCTGGTCATCGGGGCGGCGCTGGGGCTGGACCCGGCGGACTGCCGCGACATCCGCGAGCTGGCCGGCAACTTCCTGTCCTCGGCGAAGGTCGGCCTGGAAGCCAAGATCAGGGCGGCGAAGGAGCTGGAGGCCTGGCTGGAGGACCGGATCGCCGCCCGCCGCGAGCAGCCCACCGCTGACACGCTCAGCGCGCTGGTCAACGCGACCGTGAACGGGGCACCGATCCCGCCGACGACCGCACTGGGCATGGTGCAACTGATGGTGGTGGCCGGCCACGAGACCACGGTGCACGGCATCGGCAGCATGCTGTTCCGGGTGGCCGCCGAACCGGGGCTGCGGGAGCGCCTGCTGGCCGACCCGAGCCTGCTGCCGGCCACCGTGCACGAGTCACTGCGGATCGACCCGCCGATCATGCACATGGCGCGTACCTCGGTCGGCGACCACGAGCGCGGCGGGTCCGAGCTGCGCGACGGCGACAAGGTGATGCTGCACTACGGGGCCGCCAACCGGGACCCTGCCAAGTTCGACCACGCCGCCGAGTTCGACGTCGACCGCTCCCCTAACCAGCACCTCAGCTTCGGCACCGGCAGACACCGCTGCATCGGCGAGCACCTGGCCGTCACCGAGATGCTGATCGTGCTGGAGGAGGTGCTGGCGACGATCCCGGACTACCAGATCACCGGCGAGCGGGACATGACCAAGATCCGCTGGCGTGGCGGCAGCAACACCCTCGGCCCGGAGCGGCTCGAGGTGACGTTCACGCCGGTGCGCGACGCATGAGCAGCGCCGCTGTGACCGCCGGGACCACCGCCGCCGCAACCGGGTTCGAGCACGTACTCAGCCCGTTCCGGATCGGGCCGGTGGAGCTGCGCAACCGGGTCGTGCGGACCTCACAGGGCACGGGGCTGGCGGCCGCCCAGCAGGTCAGCGACGACCTGGTGGAGTTCCTGGTGGCGAGGGCCCGGGGTGGCGTGGCGCTGTCCTTCGCCGACGTGGCGCAGATCCACTGGAGCTCGCCGGGGATGCTCGACCTGAGCACCGACCGCTGCCTGCCCGGCCTGGAGCGGCTCACCACCGCCGTGCACGCCGAGGGCATGAAGCTGTTCCAGCAGATCTGGCACGGCGGCCCCACCCAGATGACCTGGGACAGCTCGGCCCCGTGGGCGGCGTCGCACGTGCCCGACCCCGGCCTCGGCATGCTCCCGGTGCCGATGACCCAGGCCATGATCGACGAGCTGACCGGGTGCTTCGTGGCGGCCTCGCTGCGCGCGAGGGACGGCGGTATCGACGGCGTCGAGCTGCACGCCGGGCACGGCTACCTGTTCTCCAGCTTCCTGTCCCCCACCACCAACCACCGCACCGACGACTACGGCGGCCCCGCCGAGAACCGCGCCCGCTTCCTGCGCGATGTGCTGCGGGCGATCCGGGACGCGGTGGGGCGGGACTATCCGGTCGGCGTGCGGGTGTCGCCGGACGGCCCTGCCGACCAGACCACGGCGTCCGACCTGGTCTGGCTCGTCACCGGCCTGGAGCGGGACGGTCTGATCGACTACGTGGACGTGTCGCTCGGCTCGCACTACGGCCGTGACCTGCTGATGGGCGGCGCCCACGAGCCCCCCGGCTACCAGATGCCGACCAGCGAGAAGATCACCCGCCAGACCGCGCTGCCCACCATCGTCGCCGGCCGGTTCGGCACGCTCGCGCAGGCCGAGGCGGTGATCGCGTCCGGCGCCGCCGACCTGGTGTCCATGGTGCGGGCCACGCTGGCCGAGCCCGAGCTGATCACCAAGACCGTCGAGGGGCGCGCCGACGAGGTGCGGCCGTGCATCGCCTGCCTGCAGAGCTGCGCGGGCGGGCTGAACAACCGGGCCAGGGCGATGTGCGCGGTGAACCCGGCGGCCGGCAGGGAGCGTGTGCTCGGCGACTCCCTCATCGCGCGCGCGGCGACCCCGCTGCGGGTGGTGGTCGTCGGCGGTGGGCCGGCCGGTATGGAGGCGGCCCGCGCGGCCACCCTCGCCGGGCACGACGTCACCGTGCTGGAGGCCGCCGGTGCGCTGGGCGGCCAGCTGCGCCTGGTCCCCGTCGCGCGGCCGGAGGTCGGCGGCCTGGTGGAGTTCTACGCGGGCGAGCTGGCGCGGCACGGGGTGGACGTGCGCCTCGGTACCCGTGCGGACGCGGCGGCGGTGCGCGCGCTGCGGCCGGACGCCGTGCTCGTGGCCACCGGGGTCACCCCGCGCCGCGACGGCTTCCAGACGCTGCGACCCGCCGTGCCGCTACCCGGGCTGGACACCCTGGACCCGGAGCGCGTGCACACCGGGTGGGACGTGCTGGGCGGTACCGCCGCGTTGGGACACACCGTGCTGCTGCTGGACGAGGTCGGCCACTACGAGTCGGTGGACGTGGCCCAGCAGCTGGTCGACGCCGGCCACCGGGTGCTGCAGGTCAGCCGGTACGCGCTGGTGGCGGCCAACCTCGAGATGCGCTGGGAGATGGTCGGCGCGCCGCTGGCCGCCCGGCTGCTGCGCGGCGACTTCACCCTGTACGGCCGCAGCGTGCTGCACCGGCTCGCCCCGGGCCGCGCCGAGGTCGCCCCGTACGAGGCGCCGCAGCGCGCGTTCGAGCTGGAGTTCGACGACGTGGTGCTGCTCTCCGGCGGGGTGCCCGACCGCGAGCTGCAGACCGAGCTCGCCCGGGTGGCGCCGGTGCTACGGGTGATCGGCGACGCGAGCAGTCCGCGCCGGCTGGAGGTGGCGCTCGTGGAGGGTCGCCAGTCCGTCGACTCGCTCACCGCCGACTGGGCACGCCCGTTCGCCCGCTACGGCTGGGGCGGCTCAGCGACGTAGCCGGCCTTGCTCGCGCCGCATGCGGGATGGCCGCACGCCCAGCGCGCCCGCACAGACCGTTTACCCACAGCACAGACTGTGCACGGTCTGTGCTGGGTGGGACGGTCTGTGTGGGGACGGACGAGCGGCCGGGCGGCGGCCAGCGGGCGCGCGACGGTCCGAGGGAACGGAGTCAGTCGGTGACCGTGCGGGGGATGTGGGGGCCGGCGCTGAGGCCGCCGTCGACGACGAGGTCGCTGCCGGTGACGTAGCTGCTGGCGTCCGAGGCGAGATGCACCACGGCCGCCGCCACCTCGTCCGGCCGCCCGCGCCGGGGTACCGGGAGGAAGCCGAACGGGTTGCCGGGGCGGCGCACCGACGCGGTCATCGGGGTGTCGATGGACCCCGGGTGCACGGCGTTGACGCGGATGCCGAACTCACCGAGCTCCAGCGCCGCCGACTTCGTCATACCGCGCACCGCCCACTTCGTACCGCCGTACACCGTGTGCATGGCCAGCCCGCTCAGCGCCGCCCCGGATGCGACGTTGACGATCGAGCCTCCGCCGGCCGCACGCATCGGCGCCAGCACCGCCTGCATGCCGAGCAGGCAGCCCAGCTGGTTGACCTCGAAGCACAGCACGGCGTCGGCCACGGTGAACTCGGCGAGCGGGCCCGGCCGCCACACCCCGGCGTTGTTCACCAGCACGTGCAGCCCGCCGAAGGCCTCCACAGCCACGCCGACCGCCGCCGCCCAGGCCTCCGGGGTGCGCACGTCCAGCGGGGTGTACCGGCCGGCGGCGCCCAGCTCGCCCGCCACGCGGCCGCCGTCCTCCGCCGCCGTGTCCGTGACCAGCACCCGCCCGCCCTCGACCACCACGCGTGTGGCCACCGCCCAGCCGATGCCGCCGAGCCCGCCGGTGACCAGCGCGACCCGACCGGTCAGGCACCCGACGCCCGACCCGCCCGCCGCGCTGGCCCCCGGACCGCTCACCGACGGTCGAACTCGAGCCGCAGCGTGTGCAGCCCCAGTACGACACCGGGCGGGTTCTCTGGGGTGAACCCCGGGCTCAGCCTCGGCCTGGTCACCGCGGCCAGCAGCTCGTCGAAGGCCACCGCGATCTGGAACCGGGCCAGGTGCATGCCGATGCACCGGTGGATGCCGAGCCCGAACCCGGCGTGCCCGGCACGGGGCCGGTCGAAGCGCAGCAGGTCGGGGTCCTCGAACTTGGTCTCGTCGCGGTTCGCGGAGCTGAAGCTGATCCCGATCCGGTCGCCGGGGCGGAGCGTGCGGCCACCCAGCTCGACCTCGGCCAGCACGGTGCGACCCATCGTGACCACCGGCGACTCGAACCGGATGAACTCCTCCATGTCGTGCTTGACCCAGTTCGGGTCACGCAGCCGGTCCTCCAGGGCGGGGTCGATCGCCAGCTGGGCCGCGATGTTGCCGAGCGCGCCCCGGGTGGTGTCCAGGCCACCCAGGAAGAGCACGGTGACCACGCCGATCTGCTCGTCCATGGTCAGCGGGCGGCCGTCGACCGTGCCGCCGACGATGGCCGCGAGGATGCTGGAGTCGCCGGCTTCCCCACGCTCCTGCTGCTCGGCCAGGTACTCCGCCCCCAGCGCGGCGAGGTTGGCGAACGACTCGTGGTTCTGGATCTCGGCCACCGCGGTCACATAGCTGATCGCCCTGGCCAGCCGGTCGCGGTCGGTCTCGTTGAAGACCAGTTGGGCCAACACGCCCGCGGAGAACGGGATGGAGAACTCGGAGACGAACTCGCAGTGCCCCCGCTCCAGCCAGACGGCGATGGCCTCC
Organism: Pseudonocardia sp.; assembly: GCA_036272795.1. Lineage (GTDB taxonomy): Bacteria > Actinomycetota > Actinomycetes > Mycobacteriales > Pseudonocardiaceae > Pseudonocardia. The sequence goes on along the minus strand of DATAYB010000533.1, from coordinate 2,655 downwards.
CTGGCGATGCGCCGCATGTCCAGCTCGAACCGGGCGAAGTAGCCGCGCGTGAAGAACGGGTTGAGCAGCTTGCGGAACTCGTTCTGCAGCGGCGGGTCGACATCCAGCGGGGGCAGCCGCACCGGGAGCCGGCCCATGATGTTCGGGTCGCGGGAGGAGAAGAACTCGGGGTGCTCGAGCACGAACCGCACGTCGGCGTACCGGGTCACCACGTACATGTTGTGGAACCGGGAGTCCACGACCGGACACTCGGAGGCTCTGGCCTCGGCCAGCCGGTCGTACGGCAGGCCCGAGCCGGGCTGGAGCACGATCAGACTCTCGTCCTCCAGTGGGCAGCGGTCCTGGCTCACCGGGGTCGTCGACACGGTCATCGGCGGTCTCTCCCTCGAGATGCGCGCGGGTTCGGGGCGCGGGCGCACGTTTTCAGAAACCTAGCGACGTTTGAATATCGGGTCAAGTTCGGCTTATGCTGCCCTGCGCGTCCCCGTCCGCCCACCACCGACACGGAGGTCGCGGTGACCGTGCCGACCCCTGACGCCCCTGGCGAACAATCCCCTGGCGAGCAGGCCTTTCCCCGGCTGTTCAGCCCCGTCCGGCTCGGCGCCGTCCAGCTGGCCAACCGCGTGGTGATCACCTCGCACGGTGCCAGCGAGGCGTTCCGGAACCCGGCCCTTCGGCCGGACGCCTACCTGGAGTACCTGCGCCGCCGGGCGGGCGGGGGCGCCGGGCTGATCATCGCCCAGCCCATGCTCTCCGACCCGCTGCACTCGATCGACGCCGAGACGGTGGACCGGCACACCCGGCTCGCCGAGCTGGTCCGCGCCGAGGGCGCCGCATTGCTGCTGCAGCTGACCCACCTGGGGGTGTACGCCCGCTCCGAGGCCGACGTGCGCCGCCCGCCGCTGCCCGGGTTCGACGCCACCACGTCGGCGGCCGGCGAGACCGCGCACCGGATGAGCGGCGGTGAGATCGAGCTGATGATCGAGGGCTACCGCCGCGCCGCCGCGCTCGCCGCCACCGCCGGGTTCGACGGAGTCGAGGTGCACGGCGCGCACGGCTACCTGGTGCAGCAGTCGCTCACGCCCGCGCACAACTCCCGCGACGACGAGTGGGGCCGCGACCGCACGCTGTTCGCGCGGCGGGTGCTGGCCGCCGCTCGCGCCGAGGTCGGCCCGGATCGGATCGTCAGCTACCGCACCCCGACCGACGACCTGCGCTCCCCCGAGGACGGCGGTATCGGGTTCGCCGGCCTGGTCGGGATCGTGCGGACGCTGCTCGCCACCGGGCAGATCGACGTGCTCAACACGACCATCGGCGACGGCGGCCCGAGCTACGCGCGCGCCATCCCGAACTACCGCTACGGCGAGGCGCCGAACCTGCCGCTCGTGGTGCGGCTGCGCGCCGCCGTGCCGGTGGACGTACCGGTGATCGGGGTGGGCCGGATCCTCTCCCCCGGGCTGGCCGAGTCGCTGCTGGTCAGGGGCGACTGCGACCTGGTTGCGATGACCAGGGCCCACATCGCCGACCCCGACCTCGTGGCCAAGGTGCGCGCCGGCCGGTCGCACCGGGTGCGGCCGTGCGTCGGCGGCAACGTGTGCGTGAACCGCAAGCTCGCCGGCTACCCGGAGATCAGCTGCCTGCACAACCCGGAGGTGCTGCGCGAGCGCGAGCTGGCTCCGACGCCGGCCGCCGAGCCGAAGGACGTGCTGGTGGTCGGCGCCGGTCCCGCCGGGTTGAAGGCCGCCGAGGTCGCCGCCAGGCGGGGCCACCGGGTGCGGCTGGTGGACGCCGCACCACACCCCGGAGGGCGGCTGCGCGCCGTCGGGCAGACCGCCGCGCTCGGCCTGCTCGGGGCGGTGGACCACCTGGTCAGCGAGCTGGCCGAGCTCGGCGTGCGGCCCTGCTACGGGGTGACCGCGGACGCCGGGCTGCTGCGCGAGCTGGCTCCCGCGCACGTCGTGCTGGCCACCGGCGGGCGGCCGGTCGGCGGGGCGGCGTTCCCGGACGCGGCGGAGGGGCTGGTCGTGGACAGCGCCGCCGCGCTCGCCGGCCGCACCGGGCAGCGCGTGCTGGTCTACGACACCATCGGCGCCAACGAGGGGCCGCTGGTGGCCGAGGCACTCGCCGCGCGCGGGCTGACCGTGGTCTTCGTGACCAGCTGCGAGGTCGTGATGCCATGGGGCGGCCAGCTGCACCGGGCGGAGGTACCGGCCATCCTGCGGCGGCGCTGCGCCGAGGTGCACACCGGCGGCCTGCTCGGCGATGTGGACGGCAAGCACGTGATCGTGGTCCGACCGGACGGCGACACCGTCACCGAGCTCGACGTCGACACCGTCGTCGCAGTCCAGCCACCTCGGCCGGCGCTCGACCTGGTGCCCGCGCTCTCCCGGCTGGGATTGCCGTACCAGCTGGTCGGCGACGCGCTGGCGCCGCGCACCGCGATGCACGCCTTCAAAGAGGGCCACGAGGCGGCGCTCGCGCTGTAGCCCTCCCGCGTCTGGGCCCGGTGGTTGTCGGTCAGTCCATGCCGAGTGGGCCGGCGGACTCACCAGAGAGGAACTGGCGCACGAACGGGTCCTCCGAGGCGAACGCCTCCTCCGCCTCGCCGTAGTGCACGACCTTGCCCTTCCAGATCAGCCCCACATAGTCGCTGAC
>DATAYB010000532.1:0-4429 GCA_036272795.1 Pseudonocardia sp. | reverse complement strand
CAGGCCGGCCCACGCGCCGTCGAGGGCGAGGGTCAGCACCCGCTCGCCGGCGGCGGGCCCTGAGCCGTCCTCGGCCGCCTTGACGACCACGCCCCCGGCATCCCAGCCGGGCACCGAACCTGGCTCCCCGTTCGGCGCGGTGGTCACGTCGCCGAAGTTCAGCGAGGAGCTGACCACCTCGATGAGCGTTTCGTTCGGCGCGGGCGTCGGATCGGGGGCCTCGCCCATGACCAGTCCGGACGGTGAGCCAGGGGCGACGACGAGTGCGCGCATGCGGCTGCCTCTCGAAGGGGGGCGGGTGGGACCTGCCCCTCGGCAACCTTGATCGGCGGCGGGCTATTCCGGGTCGCGCACGGACCCGTCGACGGCCGGCTGGTCGACACCGGTCTGGCGGGGCGCCGGCTGGCGCCAGTTCTGGGCGTAGCGCTCGGCCTCGGCCTCCCGGACCTCCGCGTTCGCCTCGTCCCGGACCGCCTGCGCCATGCCCACCTCGTAGCCGGCCTGCGCCACCCGGTGCTCGACGATCTCGTACATGTACGCGCCCGAGTAGAGCAGCCCGAGCAGCAGGCCGGCGGTCACCGCGGCGATCCGGATCGGCAGCGCGCCCGGCACCACCAGCAGCAGCACGACGACCACCGGCGCGACCTGCACCAGCGCCCTGGCGAAGTGCCGGAGGACCCAGGTGCGGCAGGTCAGGTCGTGCAGCACCCACGTGCGGTAGCGCCTCGGCAGCCGGCCGCCGACGGCGTACCAGAGCCAGTGCACCGGGTCGGGCCGCCGCACCGGCACGTCGTCGCCGGCCGTCGTCGGCTCACTGCTGGGTTCGGTCACCACGGACATCATTCCTCCAGCCGTTCCGGGCCGGCCAGCCCGGCCGAGTTACCAGGTACAGCAATCATTGATGCACTAATGCTTGGTACACCAATGTACTGTACGCTCACGAACGTGGGTACCTCCAGCACAGGTGAGCTGGCCGACACCGACCTGCTCGCACTCAACCGGCAGGTCTGTTTCGCGCTGGCGGTCGCCTCCCGGACCGTGATCGCGCTGTACCGCCCGCTGCTCGAGCCGATGGGCCTGACCCACCCGCAGTACCTCGTGATGCTGGCGCTGTGGGAGCACGACCCGCGCTCCGGACGCGAGCTGGCCGGCCTGCTGCAACTCGACCCCGGCACCCTGACACCGCTGCTCAAGCGCCTCGAGGCCGCCGGCTACGTGGTCCGCAGGCGTGACCCGGCGGACGAGCGTTCGCTGGCCGTCACGCTCACGCCGGCCGGGCGGGCGCTGCGGGACCAGGCCGAGCGGATCCCGCCCGCCATCGTCGAACGGCTCGGCATGGGACTCGAACCGCTGCAGGACCTGCACGCGACGCTGACCAAGGTCATCGCGGCCGCCACCGCACCCCCGCCCGCGCCAACCCTGTGAGTGGTATTGGTCGCTATTAGCGACCAATACCACTCACAGGGTCCGACCAGCCACGGAGGCACCGCACCCGATGCCAGACCCGGACCAGCCGGCCCACCCCGAAGCCGACCGCCCCGCCGACCCCACCGCCCGGCGCGACCGCGACCCCAGCGGCCGGGCCCGCAACGCACGACCGAGGGACGCCTCCGGCCGGCCGCTGCGCCGGGGCGCGCCGGGTGTGGACCGGGTACCCGAGGACGTCATGCTGCCGCCGGCCGAGGCACTGCGGGAGGCGCAGCGGCTGCTCGACGCCGGCCTGCCGTTCCAGGCGCACGAGATCCTGGAGGGCACGTGGAAGGCGACCGAGGGGGACGAGCGGGCGCTGTGGCAGGGGTTGGCGCAGGTCGCCGTCGGGCTGACGCACGCGCAGCGGCGCAACCCCACCGGCGCGGTCACGCTGCTCGAGCGCGGCGCCGAGCGGATCGAGCCGTTCGCGGGCGCGCCACCGCACGGGGTCGACGTCGCCGGCCTCGCCGCCCACGCCACCGCGCTGGCCGACCGGATCCGAGCGGCCGGCCTGACGGAGCTGACCGAGGCCGACCTGCGCCCCCGGCTGCGCCGCTGAGCCGTTGAACAGCCCGAGCCGTTGAACAGCCCGAGCGGCTGAACGGCCCGAGCCGTTGAGCGGCTCTCAGCCCGCGCGTCCCACGCGTACTTCCAGCCCGCGCGTCCCACGCGTATTTCTCGAGTGTTCCTACGGGTATTTACGGACGCCGTCCCCCGCTCTACGTCCTACCGTAAGTTTTTCATCAGCTGGGCTGATGCCGAGGGGTGTGGGGGGTGCTGCCGTGCTGCTCTGTCGCGTGCTCGGGCCTCTCGAGGTCGAGGTGGCCGGCGTCAAGGCGGACCTGGGTGGTCCATTGCCCCGCCGGTTGCTCGCCGCGCTGCTGGCCGCCGAGGGCAAGCCGATCGTGGACGCCACGCTCGCCGAGCTGGTCTGGGAGGCCGATCGGCCGGCCGTGCTGAGCAGTGCGCTGCAGGTCACGGTTTCGCGGCTGCGCTCCGCGCTGGGGCCCGGCGGGCGGGCGAACCTGGTGCGCACGTCGGGCGGCTACCGGTTCCGGATCGATCCCGGGCAGACCGACGCCGGCCAGTTCGCCGCCGGTGTCGAGCTCGCCGGCGAGGCCCTGGCCAGCGGGGATGCCGCGGACGCCGTGCGGCTGTACACCGAGGCGCTGCGGCTGTGGCGGGGCCAGCCGTGGAGTGAGCTGGCCGACACGCCCGAGACCACCGGGCCCCGGGTGCGGCTGAACGAGCTGCGTGAGGTCGCCATCGAGGAGCTGCAGGCGGCGCGCCTGGCCTCCGGGGACGCCTCGGGCGCGGTGGCCGCGCTGAGCGAGGCGGTCGCCGCCGCCCCCTACCGCGAGCGGCGCTGGGAGCTGCTGGTGCTCGGGCTGTACCGGGGCGGCCGGCAGGGCCACGCGCTGGCCGAGCTGCGCCGGGTCCGCGAGCTGCTGGCCGAGGAGCTCGGCGTCGACCCCGGGCCGGGGCTGCGCCAGCTGGAGCAGCGGCTGCTCAACCACGACCCCCGGCTGCTGATCCTCGACGCCCCGCCCAGCCGGGCCACGACGCCTCGGTCGTCCACGGCTCCCGTACGCCGAGGCCCCGGCGCCCCACCGGCGCCCTTTCGGCCGCCGGGCCCGCCACCGGCCGGGACACCGCGGCCGCTGGAGCGGGGGCAGCCGGACGCCGCGCCGTCCGGACCGGCCGCCCACGCCAAGATCACCCGGGCGGTGGCGCGACCGCTGTCCTCGTTCATCGGCCGCCGCGCGGAGCTCGCCCTGCTGGCCGGGCCGCTGGCGCAGCAGCGGCTGGTCACACTGCTCGGGCCGGCCGGGGTCGGCAAGACGCGGCTGGCCCTGGAGCACCTGGCCGGCGTCGCGAACCGGGCGGACACCTGGCTGGTCCGGCTTGCCGACATCGCCACCCCGGAGGGGGTCACGCTGTCGGTGGCGAGCGCGCTCGGCGTGGCGCGGCTGTCCGGTGACCCGGTGCCGGCGATCGCGCGGGCGCTCGCCGCGCAGCCGGCCCTGCTGGTGCTGGACAACTGCGAGCACCTGGTCGACGCGGTCGGCGAGCTGGCCATGGCGCTGCTGGCCGGCTGCCCCCGGCTGCGGATCCTGACCACCAGCCGGGAGCCGCTCGGGCTGGACGGCGAGCACATCGTGGCAGTCCGCCCGCTGGCGGTGACCGGCGCGAACGACACCGACGGCGCCGCAGTGGCACTGCTGGTGGACAGGGTGCGGGCGTCGCGGCCGGGTTGGCAGCCGTCCACCGAGGAGCTGGTCAGCGCCCGGCAGATCTGCGTCGCGTTGGACGGCCTTCCACTGGCCATCGAGCTCGCGGCGGCCCGGGAGCGCGCACTCGGGCTGGCCGGGGTGGCGGCGCACCTGCGTGGCCGGTTCGCGGTGCTGGGCGCGCCGCCGAGGGGTTCGCTGACCGCGCACGCCACGCTGCACGCCGCCATCGAGTGGAGCGTCGACCTGCTCGGCGAGGCGGACCGGGCGATGCTGCTGCGGCTGTGGCCGTTCGAGGGAGGCTTCTCGTGGCAGGCGGCGGAGGCGGTGCAGCCACCGGGTGCGGTCGGCCGCCCGGTGCTGGCCACGCTCGCGTCGCTGGTGGACCGGTCGGTGGTGATGGCGGACACCGACACCGCGCCGGCCCGCTACCGGCTGCTGGAGACCGTGCGCAGCTACTGCCGCGAGGCCGACCCCGAGCCGGCGGCGACGCAGGCCGCGCACGCCGCCTGGGTGCGCACGTTCGCGGCCGAGCAGATCAACCTGGTGGTCGGCCCGCGCGCCGGGACGGCGTTCCGGGCGCTTTCCGGCGAGCTGCCGAACATCAGGGCGGGCATCGCGCACGACCTGGAGCGCCGCCCGGTCGACGCGCTGCGCACCACGGCGATGCTGGAGTGGTTGTGGTCGGTGGCCGGCATCCTGACCGAGGGCCGCCAGCTGATCCAGGA
>DATAYB010000531.1:0-17733 GCA_036272795.1 Pseudonocardia sp. | reverse complement strand
TGGGCGCGTCAGACCCGCGTCAGGGGAGGAGCAGGAGTTTGCCTGTGGTGCGCCTGCCCTGCAGGTCCTCGTGGGCCTGGCGGGCCTGCTCGAGGGAGTAGCGGTGGCCGATCCGGATGTCGAGGGTGCCGTCGGCGACAGCCGCGAACACCTCGCCGGAGTGGTACTCAAGCTCCTTGCGGCTGGCGATGTAGTGGAACAGCGTCGGCCGGGTCAGGTACAGCGAGCCGCCGGCGTTGAGCCGCTGCGGGTCCACGGGCGGCACGGGCCCGCTCGCCGCGCCGAAGAGCACCAGCATGCCGCGCGGGCGCAGGCTGGCCAGGCTCGCGTCGAACGTCGTGCGGCCGACGCCGTCGTACACCACCGAGACGCCATGGCCGTCGGTCAGCGCGCGGACCTCGGCCGCCAGGTCGGCGACCTCCGTGTAGCGGATCACCTCGGCGGCGCCGGCGTCCTTGGCCAGCGCCTCCTTCTCAGCGGTGGACACGGTGCCGATCACCTGGGCGCCGCGCTCGGTGGCCAGCTGGGTGAGCAGCAGCCCGACGCCGCCGGCCGCCGCGTGCACCAGCACCGCGTCACCCCTCGCCACCGGGTAGGTGCTGGTGACCAGGAAGTGGGCCGTCATGCCCTGCAGCAGCGCGCCGACCGCCTGCTCCTCGGACACCTCGTCCGGCACGTGCACCGCGCGTCCGGCCGGCACCACGACCAGCTCGGCGTAGCTGCCTTGCGCCTCGCTCCAGGCGACGCGGTCGCCCACGGCGAACCCGGTGGTGCCGGGGCCGAGTGCGCGCACCGTGCCGGCGCCCTCGATGCCGAGCCCGAACGGCGTCGGCTTGGGATAGAGCCCGGAGCGCTGGTACGTGTCGATGTAGTTGACCCCGGCTACCGCCACCTCGACCAGCAGGTCACCCTCGCCGGGCACCGGGTCGTCCACCTCGACGACCTGCATGACCTCGGGTCCACCGGTCTGTTCCACCTGTACCGCGCGCATCGTGCTCCCTCCACTCCCGCCGCTGATTCTGCCCGTCCGGAGAGCCGCGCGGCGCACCCGGTCGGGGGTGTCCGGCGGCGCTGAGCTGGTCGCTCAGCCGGCCCCGTCAGTTGGCGCTGGCTCGTAGCCCGGCGGTCGTCGTCTCCGGTGCATCCTGAGCGGTGGAGGTGTCCTGACCGGTTGAGCCGTCGGACACGTCCGGAGTGCCCGGGACGTCAGGGGCGTCCGGGGTGGCCGGGACCGGGGGCCGGTTCGTGCTGGCCGCCCATAGGGCCGCCGCGGCCGCCGTGACAAGGCAGGCGCCCAGCACGTGCAGCGACACGAGCACCTCCGGCACCCGCAGCGCGTACTGCACAGCGCCGAGCACCCCCTGGGCGAGCACCGCCGCGATCAGCACCCAGTGCCGCCGGACCAGGGGAGCCGGCGCCGCGACCGCGCGCAGCAGGAAACCGAGCCCGACGAGCAGGCCGAGGTAACCGACCACCAGGTCGCCATGCAGCTGCGCCATCTGGGGCACGCCGAGGCCGAGCCGGGGGGTCTTGGCGTCACCGGCGTGCGGCCCGGCGGCGGTGACGAAGGTGCCGGCCACCAGCAGCAGGGCGAGCACGACGCTGCACAGCGCGACGAGGGCGCGGCCGGCGGTGGGCAACGCGGGCGCGGCTGGCCCGTCCAGCTGACCGGTGGCGCGCACCAGCAGCACCGCCAACCACACCAGCACCATGGACACCAGGAAGTGCACGCACACGGTCCACCAGGCCAGCCCGGCCAGCACCGTGACGCCGCCGATCACGGCCTGCACCGCAACGCCAGCCGGCATGGACAGCGCGAGCAGCGTGAGCCGGCGCCGCCGGGGCCGCGTACCGAGGGCGCCGAGCAGGCAGGCCACCACGACGATAGAGAGCACGCCGGTGAGCATCCGGTTGCTGAACTCGACCCACTGGTGCAGGAGGGCGACGTCGTAGCGGGGGTCGGGGGTGAGGCTGCCGGGGAAGCAGGTCGGCCAGTCGGGGCAGCCGAGGCCGGAGCCGGTCACCCGCACGACCGAGCCGGTCACCGCGATGCCGGCCTGAGCGACGACGGCCGCGATGGCCAGCGCCCGCATCAGCCCGGGCGGGGTGGCGGGCAACCTGTTCAACAGGGCGGAACGGGGCACGGATCCATCGTAGGCGGCGCCGTCCGTGGCACCGCCGAGCCCCCGAACCCTGCGTCGGACATGGCCACCCGGAGTCGGGCGCCGGGCGTCCGGCCTCGGGCATCCGGGAGCTGGCACACGACGTTCGGAGCTGGCACACAGCGTCCGGAGCTCGTACACAGCGGCTGACGGTGGCACACGGCATCCGGCTGCCCGGCGCCGGCACGTGGCACACAAGTGCTGGTTCTGGCACACGGAGTTTGGACATGGCACCCGCGTTAGGACTCGCGTGCCGCGTCGGAAGTCGGTGTGCCAGCACGACGGGGTGTGTGCGGCGCGCCTGCGGGGTCCCGGCACCCCGTGACCCCGTGTTCAGCCGCCCGCACGCCGCGTTCAGCCAGCGCACCCACAGCCTCTGCACCCGGCACACACGTTCCGCCCGCGCACCCCCCGACGGGCGCCGACCCCGACGCGCGCCGACTAGCGCAGGCGCACCCAGCGGGCAGCCAGGCCGGCGGACACGGCGGCCCAGGCGAGCAGTACGAGGATCGGGCCGATGCCGGGGAAGATGCCGCTCACCAACGCCGTGCGCAGGCCCTCCGCGAGAGCCCCGGACGGCAGCAGCCGGGCGATCGTGGCGAGCGCGCCGGGCAGCTGGGCGGCGGGTAGCACGATGCCGCCCCCGAGCAGCAGTACGAACCAGATGATGTTCGCCGCCGCCAGCACGATCTCGGCGCGCAGCGTGCCACCGAGCAGGATGCCGAGGCCGCCGAACGCCGCGCAACCGAGCAGTACCAGCAGCAACGCCCAGCCGATGCCGGCGCCGGCAGGCCGCCAGCCGAGCGCGACCGCGACCGCGCCCAGCACCACGAGCTGCACCGCGACCACGGCGAGCACGGCCACCAGCCGGCCGGCCACGAGCAGCCAGCGTGGCAGCGCGGTGGCCGCCAGCCGGCGGATCACCCCGTAGCGCCGGTCGAAGCCGAGCGAGATGGCCTGCCCGGTGAACGCCGTGGACAGCACCGCCAGCGCGAGCACACCGGGCGCCACCATGGCCACGCGAGGGGCGGGCAGCGGGACCACGTCGAGCAGCGTCAGGCCGACCAGCAGCGCCAGCGGGATGAGCAGTGTGAGCATCACCTGCTCGCCGTTGCGGAACGCCAGCCGCGCCTCGACGCCGGCCTGCGTGGTGAGCATGCGGACCAGCCGGCCTCGGCCGGGGGACGGCAGGAAGGTGCCGGCCGGGAACCGGGGCGCGGGCGACGATGTCATGAGCGCAGCTCCCGCCCGGTCAGGTCCAGGAACACGTCCTCGAGGCTGCGGCGGGCCACCCGCACCTCGTCGGCGAGCACACCCTGGTCGGCGCACCAGGTGGTCACCGCGGAGAGCACGTTCGGGTTCATCTGGCCGCACACCAGGTAGCTGCCGGCGATCGGCTCCTCGGTGCGGTAACCCGAGGGCAGCGCGTCGGCCAGCGCGGCCAGGTCCATGCCGGGGCGGGCGCGGAACCGCAGCTGCTGCTCGCCGCTGCGCGCGGTCAGCGAGGTCGGGGTGCCCTGTGCGACGACCTTGCCGTTGTCGACGATCACGACCTGGTCGGCGAGCGCCTCGGCCTCGTCCATCAGGTGTGTGGTGAGCAGCACCGCGACCCCGTCCCGGCGCAGTGCCCCGATCAGCTCCCAGACCAGGTGCCTGCTCTGCGGGTCCATCCCGGCGGTCGGCTCGTCGAGGAACACGAGCTCGGGGCGGCCGACCACGGCGCAGGCCAGCGCGAGCCGCTGCTGCTGGCCGCCGGACAGCCGCTTGAACGGGGTGCGCGCCGAGGAGGTGAGGCCGAGCACGTCGAGCAGCCAGTCGACGGGAAGCGGGTGCGCCGAGCAGGCCGCGATCACCCTGAGCATCTCGCCGGCCCGCACACCGGGGTAGGCGCCGCCGCCCTGGGGCATCACGCCGATCCGGGCGCGCAGCCGGTCGCCGTCGCGGACCGGGTCCAGCCCGAGGACGCGGACCTCGCCGTCGTCAGCGCGCCGGAAGCCCTCGCAGATCTCCACCGTCGTCGTTTTGCCGGCGCCGTTGGGGCCGAGCAGCGTGAGTACCGACGCCGCTGGCAGCCGCAGGTCCAGCCCGTCCACCGCCGCGACCCCGCCGTAGCGCTTGACCAGACCTCGCACCGAGAGCGCGGTGTCCAGCGACGACGTGGTGGTGGAGGGTCTCACAGGTTTGATTCTACGTGTCGTCGAACAGCGCCCCGGCCGCCCCTGAGCGGGACCCTGGACACACTTGCCCGAGCGACCCCGACCGGCACCGGGCCGGCTATCTCGGGATCCGGTGCCGCACGAGCCACAGCGGCACGAAGAGGATCACGACGCCGGCGGCGATGGCCATCGGCAGCTGGTAGGGCCGGAAGGAGAAGTCGGCCCCGGTCGGTGGTACGAGCAGCGCCACGATCGCCGAGCCGGCCACGGACAGCCTGCGGTACCGGATCCTGGCCGTGGACGCGGCCAGCGGGATCGCCGCCCACAGCAGGTACCAGGGGTGCACGGTCGGGCTGAGCAGGACCACGGCGCCGAGCCCGCAGCCCAGCCCGGTGACCGGGTCGATCCGGCCGCGCAGCGTGCCGAACAGCAGCCACACGCAGATCGCGGCGGCGATCACCCCGCCCAGCGCCCGGCTCAGGTCGACGACCTGGGTGGTGTGGTCGCCGAGCCCGGCCAGCACGCCGAGCTGGCCGCCGACCACGCCCATGTCGGTGCTCACCGACACCCAGCTGCGGATCAGGTTCGGGGTGTCCAGGGTGTTGACCCAGCCGAAGCCGAGGCCGGTGCCGTAGCCGACCGCGGCCAGCACACCGCCGAACACCACGGCCATGGCGGCGCCGACCTTCACCACGTCGAGGGGCCGCCCGCCGCGCTGCCGCGCCACCCACATGCCGAGGAAGCCCAGCGCCAGCGCGGCCGGCACCTTGATGTCGGCGCCGAGGGTGATGATCGCCGTGCCGAGCAGCCAGGACCTGGCCAGCCCCACCTCCAGGCCGGCCAGCATCAGGCCGAGCATCAGCGCCTCGTTGTGCACGCCGCTGAACAGGTGGAACAGCACCAGCGGGTTCGCCACGCCGAGCCAGAGGGCGGAGCGGGGATCGAGGTCGAGCCGCTTGGCCAGCCGGGGCAGCGCCCAGACGATCAGGCCCAGCCCGCAGAGCGCGAGCAGCCGGTGCGCGAAGATGCCGAGCACCACGTCGTTGCCGGTCAACGCCGTGATCCACTTGCCGAGCCAGAGGAAGAGCGGGCCGTACGGGGCGGGTGTGCCACGCCAGACGGTGGGGATGCTGCTGGTCAGCGGGTCGTCGATGCCCAGCGCGTCGGCGGGGCCGAGCACGTACGGGTCGAGCCCCCTCGCCGCGATCGCGCTCTGCGCCAGGTAGCTGTAGACGTCCTTGCTGAACAGCGGCGGCGCGAGGAACAGCGGCAGCGCCCAGAGCGTCATCGTGCGCGTGATGAAGCCCTTGGCGAGTGGGGTACCGCCGTTCTGGTCCCGCTTGAGCATCCGGCCCAGCCACAGCCAGCCGAGCACCACCATGGCCATGCCGGCGTAGGTGATCGCGATAGAGACCGTGGCGTTGCGCGACGGCAGCCCGAGCAGCCGCGTGCCGAACAGCGGGTTGGGCACCGGCAGAGCGCCTGCGCCGAGCGCGCCGATGGCCATCAGCAGCGCGCCGGTCATGCCGAACCGGCGTACCGTGCTGGCGCTGGGGTGGTTGCGCGGTGTCGAGGTGCCGTCCGACTCCGGCCCGGTTGCCTGGTCGGCGCCGGTCTCGGGGGTCTCGTCGGCCGCCGACCCCGTCGAGCGGGTGGCCGCGTCGGCTGGCTCCGTGCTCCGCGCAGGGGACGGCCCAGCGTCCTGGGGAGTGCTCAGGTCGGGCGCCGCCATGGGAAGAAAGCGTATGGCAGTGCCCGGTACAGGACCTGATCGGGTCGGGCCCGGCGGCCCGGCCGGCTCGCGGGCGGCCCGTTCGCGCGGAGGGTGATCGGCGCCCTACTCCGGGTGAGGGTCCGGGGTGAGCCGGGTCACCCTGGAGTGGCCTGTTTGGACGCCCGGCCCTAAATAGGCAACACTGGTGTTGTGAAAACCACCGGGAGCATCCCGGCGGCGGTCGAGGGGCCGGCGCCGGCCGAGGCCGTGCGCGCCGCGAAGGCCGACAGCGGCCCGCGCGCCACGGTCTCCGACGGTGGTACCCGGGTCGCGGTGGCCCGCCTGCTGCTGGAGCACGGCCCGGTGTCGGCGGCCGTCGTGGCCGCCGCGCTGGAGCTGAGCGGTCCCGCGGTGCGGCGTCACCTGGACGCACTGCTGGCGGACGGCGAGGCGACCACCCGGGAGGCTCCCCGGCGGGGCCGCAGGGCGCGGGGCCGGCCGGCGCGGCTGTACCTGCTGACCGAGGCCGGCCGGGTCCGGTTCGGGCACGGCTACGACGACCTGGCGGTCGCCGCGCTGCGCTACCGTGCCGAGACCGGCGGGCCGGACGCGGTGCGCACGTTCGCGGAGCGCCGCGCCACCGAGCTGGTCGAGCGGCACCGGGCGGGCATCGCCGAGGGCGACACGGTGGCCGATCGGGCCGGTGCGCTGGCCGAGGCGCTGACCGCCCAGGGCTACGCGGCGGCGGCGCGCCGGACCGGCAACGGCGAGCAGCTCTGCCAACATCACTGCCCGGTGGCCCACGTCGCGGCGCAGTTTCCTGAGCTGTGCGAGGCGGAGACGCACGTGTTCGCCGAGCTGCTCGGCACGCACGTCCAGCGGCTGGCCACCATCGCGCGCGGCGACGCCGCGTGCACCACACACGTTCCACTCGGCATTCCCGATCGCGGCGACCAACCGCGTGCCGAGCGGCCGAACGCAACCACCACAACCATCCCGAAAGGGAGGCAGCGCGTATGACTACCGCTCCTGAGCGGACCGCGGAGACGCAGCAGGCTCCTCTGACCCAGTCGGAGACGATCGCCTCGCTGGGTAACTATGCCTTCGGCTGGGCGGACTCCGACGCGGCCGGCACCAACGCGCGGCGGGGCCTCTCCACCGACGTGGTCGCCGACATCTCTTCCAAGAAGAGCGAGCCGGAGTGGATGCTCGAGAGCCGGCTCAAGGCGCTCAAGCTGTTCGAGCGCAAGCCGATGCCGCGCTGGGGTTCCGACCTGTCGGGCATCGACTTCGACAACATCAAGTACTTCGTGCGGTCCACCGAGAAGCAGGCCGCCACCTGGGACGACCTGCCCGCCGACATCAAGAACACCTACGACAAGCTGGGCATCCCGGAGGCGGAGAAGGCCCGGCTGGTCTCGGGTGTCGCGGCGCAGTACGAGTCCGAGGTCGTCTACCACCAGATCCGCGAGGACCTGGAGCAACAGGGCGTCATCTTCCTGGACACCGACACCGCGCTGCGCGAGCAGCCGGAGCTGTTCCGGGAGTACTACGGCTCGGTGATCCCGCACGGTGACAACAAGTTCTCCGCGCTGAACGGCGCGGTGTGGTCGGGCGGGTCGTTCATCTACGTGCCGAAGGGCGTGCACGTGGACATCCCGCTGCAGGCCTACTTCCGGATCAACACGGAGAACATGGGCCAGTTCGAGCGCACGCTGATCATCGTCGACGAGGACGCCTACGTGCACTACGTCGAGGGCTGCACGGCGCCGATCTACTCGTCGGACTCGCTGCACAGCGCGGTCGTGGAGATCATCGTGAAGAAGGGCGGCCGGTGCCGCTACACGACGATCCAGAACTGGTCGAACAACGTCTACAACCTGGTCACCAAGCGGGCGAAGGCCGAGGCCGGCGCCACCATGGAGTGGGTCGACGGCAACATCGGCTCCAAGGTGACCATGAAGTACCCGGCCGTGCTGCTGATGGGCGAGTACGCCAAGGGTGAGGTGCTCTCCATCGCCTTCGCGGGCGAGGGCCAGCACCAGGACGCCGGCGCCAAGATGACCCACCTGGCGCCGAACACCAGCTCCACGATCATTTCCAAGTCCGTGGCCAGGGGCGGCGGTCGTACCTCGTACCGGGGTCTGGTGCGGGTCAACGCGAGGGCGCACAACTCGCGCTCGACGGTGAAGTGCGACGCGCTGCTGGTCGACACGATCAGTCGCAGTGACACCTACCCGTACGTGGACATCCGCACCGACGACGTCACGATGGGCCACGAGGCCACCGTGTCCAAGGTCAGCGAGGACCAGCTCTTCTACCTGATGAGCCGCGGTCTGACCGAGGACGAGGCGATGGCCATGGTGGTCCGGGGCTTCGTCGAGCCGATCGCCCGCGAGCTGCCGATGGAGTACGCGCTGGAGCTGAACCGGCTGATCGAACTGCAGATGGAGGGTTCTGTCGGATGACCACAGAGGTCAGTGGTCTGGCTCCTGAGCTGGCCGGCGCCAAGAAGGGCTCCGGGGTGGTACCCGCCGCGTCGGCGGGGGAGCGGTTCACCTCCTACGACGTGGCGGCGTTCGAGGTACCGAGCGGCCGTGAGGAGAACTGGCGCTTCACGCCGATGCGCCGCCTGCGCGGGCTCGCCGGGCCGATCGACGAGATCGCAGCGAGCCTCGACGGCGAGGCGCTGATCGACGTGTCTGCCCCGCCGGCGGGGGTGACCGTGGAGACGGTCGCCGCCGCCGACCCGGCCGCCGACCCGAGGATCGGCGAGGCCGGCGCCCCGGCCGACCGGGTGGCCGCGCTGGCCTGGTCCCGGTCCCCGGCGGCGACGGTGGTCACGCTGGACGGGCAGGTCGAGCCGGTCACCGTCACGGTCACCGGCCCCGGGGTCGGGCGCACCGCGCTCGCCCACCTGCAGCTGCGCGCCAACCCCCACGCCGAGGCCGTGGTGGTCCTCGACTACACGGGTTCCGGCACGCTGGCCGACAACGTCGAGGTGGTGCTCGGCGACGGCGCGCAGCTGACGCTCGTGGTGATCGACGACTGGGCGGACGACGGCGTGCACGTCGGCGCCCAGCACTTCCTGGTCGGCCGCGATGCCACGCTGCGGGCCACCACGGTGACCCTGGGCGGCGACCTGGTCCGGATCAGCCCGGTGGTGCGCTACGCCGGCCCGGGCGGGGACGCCGAGCTCGCCGGCCTGAGCTTCGCCGACGCCGGCCAGCACCTGGAGCACCGGCTGCTGGTCGACCACGCGGTGCCGCACTGCAAGTCCAACGTGGTCTACAAGGCCGCGCTGCAGGGCGCCGACGCGCACACGGTGTGGATCGGCGACGTGCTGATCCGCGCCGCCGCCGAGGGCACCCAGACCTTCGAGCTGAACCGGAACCTGCTGCTCACCCAGGGCGCCCGCGCCGACTCGGTGCCGAACCTGGAGATCGAGACCGGCGAGATCGCAGGCGCCGGGCACGCGAGTGCGACTGGCCGGTTCGACGACGAGCAGCTGTTCTACCTGCGCTCCCGGGGTATCCCGGAGGCGATCGCGCGCCGGCTGGTGGTGCGCGGCTTCTTCAACGAGATCATCAACCGGATCTCCGTGCCGGCGGTCCGCGAGCGGCTGGAGGCGGCCGTCGAGCAGGAGCTGGCCGTCATCGAGAACGACCGGTAGCCCACCAGCGACTGTTCGGCCTTCCCACCACACACGATCTGGAGCACGAGCACACATGTCCACCTTGGAGATCAAGGACCTGCACGTCGACGTACGGGCCGGGACTGACTCGGAGTCGAAGGAGATCCTGCGCGGCGTCGACCTGACCGTCCGGTCCGGTGAGACGCACGCCATCATGGGTCCGAACGGGTCCGGCAAGTCGACCCTCGCGTACGCCATCGCCGGCCACCCCAAGTACGAGGTCACCTCCGGCGAGGTGCTGCTGGACGGCGAGGACCTCCTGGCGCTGACCGTCGACGAGCGCGCGCGGGCCGGGCTGTTCCTGGCCATGCAGTACCCGGTCGAGGTGCCCGGCGTCTCGATGTCGAACTTCCTGCGCTCGGCGGCCACCGCGGTGCGCGGCGAGGCCCCCAAGCTGCGTACCTGGGTCAAAGAGGTCAAGGCCGCGATGACCGACCTGGAGATCGACTCCGCGTTCGCGGAGCGCAGCGTGAACGAGGGCTTCTCAGGCGGTGAGAAGAAGCGGCACGAGGTGCTGCAGCTCTCGCTGCTGAAGCCGAAGTTCGCGGTGCTCGACGAGACCGACTCCGGCCTCGACGTGGACGCGCTGCGTGTCGTGTCCGAGGGCGTCAACCGGTACCGGGCCTCGGGCGATGTGGGCGTCCTGCTGATCACGCACTACACCCGGATCCTGAAGCACATCACCCCGGACGTGGTGCACGTGTTCGCAGGCGGGCGCGTGGTCGCCTCCGGTGGTGCCGAGCTGGCCGACGAGCTGGAGGCCCACGGCTACGTGCGCTTCACCAGCGGATCTGCCACCTCCGCCCAGTAGGGAGCGGAACGTGACGCAGCTCGACGTCGGCAAACTGCGGGCCGACTTCCCGATTCTGTCCCGCACCGTGCGCGAGGACAGGCCCCTGGTCTACCTGGACTCCGGGGCCACCTCGCAGCGCCCGCGCCAGGTGCTGGATGCCGAACGGGCGTTCCTGGAGCAGCACAACGCGGCGGTGCACCGGGGTGCCCACCAGCTGGCCGAGGAGGCCACGGACGCCTACGAGTCCGCCAGGGCCCGGATCGCCGGCTTCGTGGGCGCCGAGCCCGGCGAGCTGGTGTTCGTCAAGAACGCCACCGAGGGTGTCAACCTGGTCGCCTACGCGATGGGCAACGCCAGCATCGGCTACGGCCCCGGCACGCCGGAGGCCCGGTTCGCGCTCGGCCCCGGTGACGAGATCGTGGTCACCGAGATGGAGCACCACGCGAACCTGGTGCCCTGGCAGGAGCTGTGCCGCCGCACCGGGGCCACGCTGCGCTGGTTCTCCGTCGGCACCGGAGACGGCACCGATGGTGGCGCCGCCGGCCGGCTGGACCTGGACTCGCCGGACGCCCGTGACCTGATCAACGAGCGCACCAAGCTGGTCGCCTTCGTGCACCAGTCGAATGTGCTCGGCACGGTGAACCCGGTGGCCGAGCTGGTCCGGCGGGCCCGCGAGGTGGGCGCGCTGGTGCTGCTGGACACCTGCCAGTCGGTGCCGCACGGGCCGGTGAACCTGACGTCGCTCGGAGTGGACTTCGCGGTGTTCTCCGGGCACAAGATGCTCGGGCCTTCCGGGGTCGGCGTGCTCTACGGCCGCGAGGACCTGCTCGCCGCGATGCCGCCGTTCCTGACCGGTGGCTCGATGATCGAGCTGGTCCGGATGGAGGGCTCGAGCTACGCGCCGCCGCCGCAGCGGTTCGAGGCCGGCGTCCCGATGACCTCGCAGGCCGTCGGGCTGGCCGCCGCTGTCGACTACCTCAATGCGATCGGCATGGACGTCGTCGCCGAGCACGAGCACGAGCTCACCGCCGCCGCGCTCGCCGGCCTCGCCGAGGTCGACGGCGTGCGCGTCGTCGGCCCCACGGACCTGCGTGAGCGGGGCGGCGCGGTGTCCTTCGTGGTCGACGGGGTGCACGCGCACGATGTCGGCCAGGTGCTGGACGACCAGGGCGTCGCCGTCCGGGTCGGCCACCACTGCGCCTGGCCGCTGCACCGCCGCTTCGGGGTGGCCGCCACGGTGCGCGCGAGCTTCGCGGTGTACAACACACTGGAGGAGGTCGACGCCCTGGTCCGGGGCGTGCGAGCCAGCCAGAAGTTCTTTGGGGTTGCCTGACATGCAGCTCAACCAGATGTACCAGGAGATCATCCTGGACCACTACCGCAACCCGCACGGCGCGGGCCTGCGCGAGCCGTTCGACGCCGAGTCGTTCCAGGTCAACCCCACCTGCGGGGACGAGGTCCGGCTGCGGGTGGCGCTGAAGAAGGACTCGACGGGCGCCGACGTGGTGGCCGACGTGTCCTACGACGCGCTCGGCTGCTCGATCAGCCAGGCCGCCGCCTCGGTGCTCACCGATCTCGTGGTCGGGCGCAGCGTCGAGGAATCCCTGCGCACCCTGGACGCGTTCCAGCAGATGGTGCAGGGTCGGGGGACGGTCGAGCCGGACGAGGACGTGCTCGGTGACGGGGTGGCCTTCGCCGGCGTCGCCAAGTACCCGGCCAGGGTGAAGTGCGCGCTGCTCGGCTGGATGGCGTTCAAGGACGCGGTGGTCCGGGGCACCGATGGATCCGGTACCGCACCGGGAGTGAACGGAGCGAAGCAGTGACTGAGCCAGTGACCGACACCAACCCCACCAGCGAGGACACCGACGTCGTGCGCGGTGCCGCCGGCATGCCGGAGCCGCCCGCCGCGTCGAGCACCGCGACGCCGAGCCTGGACGACCTCGAGGAGGCGATGCGCGACGTCGTCGACCCCGAGCTGGGCATCAACGTCGTCGACCTCGGCCTCGTCTACGACATCCGGGTGGACGACAACCGGGTCGCGCTGATCGACATGACGCTGACCTCGGCGGCCTGCCCGCTGACCGACGTCATCGAGGACCAGACGCGCTCCGCGCTGATCGGCTCGCCCGGCGACGGCCTCGTGGACGACGTCAAGATCAACTGGGTCTGGATGCCGCCGTGGGGCCCTGACAAGATCACCGAGGACGGCCGGGAGCAGCTCAGGGCGCTCGGCTTCACCGTCTGACGCTCGGTCAGCCAGCTGAACCGGACGAGAACCGGTCCGAACGGGCCCAATTTCGGCCAATTTCTAGGGACGTCACCAGCCTGTAGCAATTAAGGCTAGGGCGCGGCGTCCTACGCTGGTAGCGTTCGCAGGCGTTCGGGGTACTACTTCCGTAGTATCCTCCGTTGCGCCTCCCGTGCGCCGCCTGCGCTGAGCTGATGTCTCCGCAGGTCACCCGTCCCGTTCCTCCTTGAGGTTGGCGTGTTATCCACCTTAAGGAGGAGATGGATCGGTCCGTGAGAGGGACGCCCCCGAAGCCGCCACCCGGCAGGCTGAATCACTGAGCGACCAGTGTCGCTCAGTGATAGAGGGGGTAACACCAATGTTCGTCGCGAGAATTCCGCTCGAGGGCGGGACCATCAGTGCGGGCAGCTCGCAGTACACCCTGGCTCCGGACCTAGGTGGGCTCCTCGCAGCCGCACCGGGCGCCGAGGTAGGGCTGCCTTGTCGTACCGAAGAGGCGGACCTCTGGTTCGCTGAGCACCCCGAGCAGCTGGGCCGGGCTCAGGCGCTGTGCCACGAGTGCCCGATCCGCCGGCAGTGCCTGGCCGGTGCCCTGAACCGGCGTGAGCCGTGGGGCGTCTGGGGTGGCGAGATCTTCGAGCGGGGGCGGGTGATCCCGTTCAAGCGGGGTCGCGGCCGGCCTTCGAAGGTCAAGCAGCCGTATCAGGAACCGACGGTCGCCTAGGGAGCGTCTGGTTCAGAGTCCGCACGGCTCAGCTCCCACTGTTGGAGGTGTCGGTAACCCCGTACCGCCAGAGGCCGGCGCGTCCGCAGCTGGAAGCGTGGGTCGTGCTCGAGTGCCGCGGCCAGGTTGCGATCCACCAGGATCCGACCTGGCCGCGCGTGTGTGGTCAGCCGGGCGGCGATGTTGACGGCCTCGCCGAAGACGTCGCCGAACCGGGCCACCACCTCGCCGACCGCCAGCCCGATGTGCAGCTGCGGCAGCGCGGGCGTCTCGGCCAGCCGGTCGACCAGCTGGAGGGCGATCTCGACGCCGTCCTCGGGGGTGTCGGCGACGAACAGCACCTCGTCCCCGACCGTCTTGACCACCCGGCCACGGCAGGCCGCCACGACCTCGGTGGCGATGCCCTGGAAGTCCCCGATCAGGGTGGTCAGCTCTGCGGGGCTGAGCCGCCGGGTGGCCCTGGTGAAGCCGACCAGGTCGGCGAAGCCCACGGTCAGCGTGCGGGTCTCGGACTCGCCGGGCATCACGGCCAGCAGCCGGCCGGCGGCGGCGGCCAGGTGGCGTCGCCACACGTAGCCCTGCATCTGCTCGAGCAGCGGGATGACCCGCTCGGCGAGGTCCAGCATCTGGCCCTCGTCCACACCTCGGTGGCCGTAGTCGACGAGCTGGTACAGCATCTCGATCTGCCAGTCGGCCAGGCTGGCCATCGCCTGCCCGACCGACCTGGCCACCGCGTCCTCGACGTCGGCGGGAATCAGGCCGGCCTCACGCAGCGTCTCCAGCTGGCGCAGGGCCGCCCGGTCACCCTCGGTGAAGACGACCTCGTCGTCCGGCACCTCGGCGAAACCGAGCGACCGCCACAGCTGCACCATCATCTCGGGGTCCATGCCGCTCTCCTCGAGCAGCTGGTTCCTCGTGTACTTCCGGGGCCCACCCATGATGAGCTCCTCGACGCGGCGGTACTGGACGTCCTCGCCGAGCTCCTCGGGGGCGGCCCCGAGGTCGAAGAGCCGGGCGAACCTGCCCAGCCAGACCCGCTCCCGCGCGGGAGCCTGGTCGGTCACCAGTTGGTCACGTCGTATGCACGATGAGCACGTCCACACCGGAGCGGCGGGCCACGCTCTGCGGCACCGACCCCAGGATCCGACCACTCAGAGTGTTCAGCCCGACGCTGCCTACGACCAGCAGGTCGGCGTTCTGCTCCTCCACCGTGTGGCCGAGCGCGTCGACCGGGCTGCCCTGCACGGCGAGCGTCGTGATCTTGCTGGCCCCGCCGGAGCGGGCCCGGTCGGCCGCGTCGCGCAGCACGCTCTCGGCGGGCGCGGATCCCACGATCTGGTAGGCGTCTTCCTTGAGGGCGTCCGAAGCGGCCCGAACCTCGTCGCGGCCGGCCGGCTCGTAGGCGCAGAGGATGACCAGCTCGGCGCTGGCGTCGCCTGCGATGGCGCCGGCGCGGTCGACCGCGAGCATCGAGGTGTCCGAGCCGTCTGTGCCCACGATGATTTTCTGGTAG
Organism: Pseudonocardia sp.; assembly: GCA_036272795.1. Lineage (GTDB taxonomy): Bacteria > Actinomycetota > Actinomycetes > Mycobacteriales > Pseudonocardiaceae > Pseudonocardia. Next base: position 2,729 of record DATAYB010000531.1, on the reverse strand, counting down.
GAGCCCATCGGTGGAGCCTCCTTCTTGGGGTGACTAATTGGTGTCAGAAACTACTCCACGTTGCTCCATGTGGCTGATTCGGGACCGGCGCTGACCAGCAATGAAGACCCAATCAGGCGAAGTCGGACCGGCCAACCGGTCGTACCGAACATACCGACCATGGCCGCCGCGGTCCCTCTCAGATCGGTTCGACCGCTGAGATAGGCGCGCCGGCTCGCTTCGGGGAGGCGGAAGAAGCCCTCGAAGAACTCCGGCAGCCGAGCCGCCGGCAGCCGCAGCAGGCTCTCCAGCCCCCGCCGCCGGACCAGGTGCACGGCCCGTGCCCCGGCCGGCCAGAGCACGTGTTCGGCGGCGGCGAGCGCCGTTGTCCGGGATCCACCCAGCGCGCCGGCCGCCGCTCCGGCCACCTTGGGCGCCAGCCGCAGCGCCTCGGCCAGCTGATACCCGGTGGCGGGGTGGGTGAGGGGGGCGGCCGCGCCGAAGCCGAGCGACCCGGCGGCCCGGTGCCGGGGCAGGTCGAGCGGGAAGCGCACCATCTCGCGGGGGGCGTCGGCGGGCGGCCGGATCCCGTGCGCGGCGAGCCTGGCGCGCAGCCGGGCGGCCAGGGTGTCCAGGTCCAGTCCGGGGCGCCGCGCCAGCGAGGTCTCCTCCAGCAGCACGCGGTCGCCGGCGAGCGGGATCGCGTACAGGAAGGTCGGCCAGTTGCCGGGCCCGCCGGTCTGGCGCCAGTCCATGAACAGTGCCTCCCCAGGCGCGAGCAGCGGCGCGGCGAGCTCGGCCGGCACGATCACCCCGACCGCGGTCTGCTCGGCCGCCACGCGGCTGCTGCGGCCCCCGGACAGGGGCTGCGCCGCACCGCCGGCGTCGATCACCAGCCCGGCCGTCGGCAGCGCGTCCGGCGAGCCTCGGCCGCGTTCGACGGTCACGTCGGCGTCGGCCAGCCGCTGGTCCAGGTGGGCGCGCAGGGCGGGCACGTCGAACACGGCGTAGTCGCGGTCCAGGGGGTGCTCGGTGACCGCGATCGCCCGGCCGCGCACCGTCGCCGCGAGCACCGTGCCGGGCAGGTCGGCGGGCAGCTCGTCGCGCCACGCGCCGTAGCTGGCGCGCCATGGCCTGCCGGGCGCCGGGTCCAGCAGGCGGGTGCGCAGGCCGCGCTCACCGCATGCGGCGGCCACCGCCCGGCCCGCCGGCCCGGCGCCGACCACCAGCACGTCCAGCACGGTCGCGGCGGCGGCTCAGCCCAGGCTGCCGGTGGACAGGATGCCGCCGTCCACCCGCACGGTCTCCCCGGTGATCCAGGACGCCGCGTCGGAGACCAGGAAGCCGACCAGCTGCGCGACGTCCTCCGGGTTGCCGAGGCGCTTCATCGGGTACGCGTTGGCCACCTTTTCCTCGCGGCCGGTGTAGAGCGCCGTGGCGAACTTCGTCTTGACGACCGCGGGCGCGACCGCGTTGACCCGGATCGAGGGGCCGAGCTGCCAGGCGAGCTCCTCGGTCAGCCGGATCAGCGCCGCCTTGGCCGCCCCGTACGCGGCGATCACTCCGGTGGAGCGGTAGCCGGCCGTCGAGGCGAGGTTCACCACCGCTCCGCCGTGCTCGCCCATCCACGCCCGGTACGCCTCCTGCAGGTAGCCGAGGCCGGCCACCACGTTGATGTCGAACACCTTGCGCACGCCGTCGAGGTCGGCGTCCATCAGGAAGCCGTACACGGGGTTCACGCCGGCGTTGTTGATCAGGATGTCCAGCGAGCCGAACCGCTCCACGGTGGTGGCGACCGTCTCGGCGCGGGAGCCGGCGTCCCCGGCGTTGCCGGCGAGCCCGAGTACCCGCTTCGCACCGTCCGGCACATCGGCGGCGAGCTTCTCGGCCGCGGCGGCGAGCTCCTCCGGCTTGCGGGCGGTGATCGTCACCGACGCGCCTCGGGAGAGCAGCTCGGCGGCGATCGCGTAGCCGATGCCCCGGCTACCGCCGGTGACGACGGCGGTACGGCCGGACAGATCGGACAGGTCTGGGGTGACAGCGGTCATGGATGCTGACCCTAATCGGAGTAGCCCCTTCCTTTACACTGGATGCGTGGTCCGGACGAGCTAAGCCGCCTGGATGCCCACCAGCCACGGCTGGCGGGCCAGACAGCCCTGTCCGTCGCCCGTTTGGAGTTTTTCCCGTGTTCCTGTCCCGCCCTGTCACCCCGCTGCCCCAGGCAGGTCTGTCGTGATCACCGCGAGCGATCTCGAGCTCCGCGCCGGCGCGCGCACCCTGGTGGCCGGCGCGAACCTGCGGGTGGCCCCCGGTGACCGGATCGGCCTGGTCGGCCGCAACGGCGCCGGTAAGACCACGAGCATGCGCGTGCTGGCCGGCTCGTCCCAGCCCTACGCGGGCTCGGTGAGCGCCACCAGCGAGATCGGCTACCTCCCGCAGGACCCCCGCGAGGGCGACCTCTCGGTGACGGCCAAGGACCGGGTGCTCTCCGCCCGGGGGCTCGACCAGCTGCTGCGCGAGATGGAGAAGGCGCAGGGCGCGATGGCCGAGCTCGTGGACGGCGCGGAGCGGGACCGTGCGGTGCGCGAGTACGGCCGGATCGAGGAGCGGTTCTCCGCGCTCGGCGGCTACGCAGCGGAGAGCGAGGCGGCCCGGATCTGCGCCCACCTCGGCCTGCCGGACCGGGTGCTGGAGCAGACCCTGGACACGCTCTCCGGTGGCCAGCGCCGCCGCGTCCAGCTGGCCCGCAT